>CAMFHE010000008.1 GCA_945952045.1 uncultured Rhizobium sp. | reverse complement strand
CCAAACGCAAGGCAGGTCGTTGCAAGCAGTCTCTTCATGTCCGTTCCCTTTTTCTATGGCGATGCTTCTGCACCAACAGTTCCAGCGCACCGCCGTGTTCGGTCCTGCATTTTTCGAACGTGAAACCGTTCAACGACTTGAGTAAATCGCCCGGTTTTTCTTTTCAACCGTATAGCAGTTTTGCATGCTGGAGGCCGGATGTCGCTCATTATGCGTCCCGGGCTGACACGCTTGCGTCATCAAACGCCGCTGAACGTCAAAAAAGCCCGCGTAAAAGCGGGCTTCCATTGTCATCTTCAAATGGGATTTTGGCCGCGTCAGGCCTGCAGGACGACGACCTTGTCGCCCGGCTTGACGCGCTCGAAGAGATCGATGACGTCGTGGTTGAGCATCCGCACACAGCCGCTCGACATCGCCTGGCCAATCGACCAGGGCTGATTGGTGCCATGGATGCGGAACATGGTGTCGTTGCCGCCGCGATAGAGATAGATGGCGCGTGCGCCCAGCGGATTGGTCAGCCCGCCCGGCAGACCGCCGGCATATTTCAGGTTCTTCTGCGGATCGCGGCGGATCATGTTCGGCGTCGGCGTCCAGCTCGGCCATTCGGCCTTGCGACCGATATAGGCATTGCCGGCCAGCGCATAGCCTTCACGGCCGACACCGATGCCATACCGCATGGCGCGCCCCGCACCGAGGACGTAATAGAGCCGGCGCGCCGGCGTATCGACGACGATGGTGCCCGGCGCCTGCTCGGTCGCATAGGCGACCTCCTGCCGGCGCAGTTCCGGCTTGATCTTTTCCAGCGGCATCGCCGGCATCGGATGCTTCTCATCCGGCCGAGGACCGTAATTGGCCAGTTGACTGGAGGTCTGCGCGGTGCAGCCGGCCAGCATGGCGGACAGTCCAAGCAGCAGGTGGCGGCGGGTGATCGACATCGGCACGCTTTCGTAAACGGTTCGTTGATGTCCCGAAACTTACGGAAAACATAGTTAACAGCCGGTAAAGACACCGCTCTTTCCATTCACGCCTATGGCGAAAATCCGGCGCTTCGCACGCCGCGGAGGCTGCGACACTCCGTCGCTTGACATTTGCAGAAAACAGGATCACCTCATGCGTTACGCGCTGACTTTTTCTCACCCCGCGCGGAGTTCAACGGAGCCATCATTACGATGCCAAGCGACAGTAGCGGTCGATTGAGCAAGCCCCGAGCGGCCATCGTGGTCTGACGCCCGTCAGCTCGTCCACGCGGTTGCACGGGGTGTGCAATCGACGGAAAGGCGAGCAATATGAACTTCCAAAGCTTTCCCGAACGGGCCGGCCGCGCCGCCCGTATTTTCCTTCCCACCGGCCTTGCCACGACGCCTTCGCTTGCCGAACGTGTCGAGCAGCTCAACGGTCTCACCGTGCCTGAGGCAGCCCAGGTCCTGACTACCCTGCCGGAAGGCAAGGCGCTGGCGCTGCTGGCCCGTCCGGAGCTGCATCACGCCGCCGAAATCGTTTCGGCCCTGCCGATCGAGCAGGCCGTGCGCCTGCTGAAGGGCACGGCGCATGACCGCGTCACCGACCTGTTCCAGGCCATGGACGACGAAGGCCGGCGCACCGCCATCTTCGCCCGGCTGGATCCGGCCACGGCTCGTGCCGTCGAACACCTGATGCATTATCCGCAGCGCACAGCCGGCGCTATGATGACCACGGAATTCGTCAGCGTTCCCGAGAATTTTTCGGTCGCCGATGCGCTTGCCCATATCCGCAAGGTGGAGAAGGCCAGCGAGACGATCTATGCGATCTATGTACTCGACCGGCTGCATGGCAACCTCGTCGGCGTCGTCACGCTGCGGCGACTGATCATGGGTGAGGCCGACGCCAATATCCTGACGGTTGCCCGCCGCGACGGCGTGGTCAGCGTCACGCCGCTGACGCCGCAGGAAGAGGTCGCCCGGCTGATCCGCGCCAACAACCTGCTCGCCCTGCCGGTTCTGGACGAATACGCCCGGGTTCTCGGCATCGTCACCGTCGACGACGTCATCGATACGATGATCGCCGATACGACCGAGGACGCCCAGAAATTCGGCGGCATGGAAGCGCTTGGCAAACCCTACATGAAGATCAGCATGGCCGGCATGATCCAGAAGCGCGCCGGCTGGCTGGCCGCGCTCTTCCTCGGTGAAATGCTGACGGCGAGCGCCATGCAGCATTTCGAGACCGAACTGGAAAAGGCCATCGTGCTCACCCTGTTCGTGCCGCTCATCATGAGCTCCGGCGGCAATTCGGGATCGCAGGCGACGTCGCTGATCATCCGGGCGCTGGCGCTCGGCGAGTTGAAGCTTTCCGACTGGTGGCGCGTCGCCTTGCGCGAACTGCCGACCGGGCTGGTGCTCGGCGGCATTCTCGGCCTCGTTGGTTTCGCCCGCATCGCACTGTGGCAGTCGGCCGGTTTCTACGACTACGGTCCGCACTGGCAGCTTGTCGGCCTGACCGTCTTCGCCGCGCTGATCGGCATCGTCACCTTCGGCTCCATGGCCGGCTCTATGCTGCCTTTCCTTCTGCAAAAGCTGCGACTCGATCCCGCCAGCGCCTCGGCGCCCTTCGTCGCGACGCTGGTCGATGTCAGCGGTCTCGTGATCTATTTCAGCGTGGCGCTGGTGATCTTGAGCGGGACGCTGCTTTAAGCCACGATCATCAAAGCAAGAGGCCGGCGGATGATCCCGCCGGCCTCTTTGCATTTTACATGTTGGGATAGACCGGCCCTTCGCCGCTCTCTCTTGTTGCGGGGGTCCGTGCGGTCCGCCTGCCGAACATCACATGTTCGGGTAGACCGGCCCTTCGCCCCCTTGCGGCGGCACCCAGTTGATGTTCTGGTTGGGATCCTTGATGTCGCAGGTCTTGCAGTGAACGCAGTTCTGGGCGTTGATGACGAAGACCTCCTGACCGTCCTTCTCCACCCATTCGTAGACGCCTGCCGGACAGTAACGCGTCGACGGACCGGCGAAGACATCCAGTTCCGAGCTCTTCTGCAGGGCAGGATTCTTGAGCTGCAGATGGATCGGCTGGTCTTCCTCATGGTTGGTGTTCGACAGGAACACCGAGGACAGGCGGTCGAAGGTCAGGACGCCGTCGGGCTTCGGATAGTCGATCTTCTTGTGCTGGGCTGCCGGCTCCAGCGACTGCGCATCGGTCTTGCCATGCTTCAGCGTACCGAACAGCGAGGCGCCGAACAGCGTATTGGTCCACATGTCGAGCGCGCCGAGGCCGATGCCAACAGCCGTGCCGAAGCGCGACCACAGCGGCTTGACGTTGCGAACCTTCTTCAGGTCCTTGCCGATGGCGGTCTGGCGCCATTCGTTTTCGATCTCCACCGGTTCGTCATGGGCGCGGCCGTTGGCAATCGCATCGGCCAGCTTGTCGGCGGCGAGAATGCCGGACAGCACCGCATTGTGGCTGCCCTTGATGCGCGGCACGTTGACGAAGCCGGCCGAACAGCCGATCAGCGCACCGCCCGGGAAGGACAGTTTCGGCACGGACTGATAGCCACCCTCGGTGATGGCGCGGGCGCCATAGGACAGGCGCTTGCCGCCCTCGAAGGTATCGCGGATCGCCGGATGCGTCTTGAAACGCTGGAATTCCTCGAAGGGGAAGAGATAGGGGTTCTTGTAGTTCAGATGCATCACGAAGCCGACGGCGACGAGATTGTCTTCCAGATGATAAAGGAAGGAACCGCCACCGGTCTTCATGTCGAGCGGCCAGCCGAAGGAATGCTGCACGAGACCCTGCTTGTGCTTCTCCGGCTTGATTTGCCACAATTCCTTGATGCCGATGCCGAACTTCTGCGGTTCGCGGCCTTCGTCGAGCTTGAACTTCGAAATCAGCTGCTTGGCGAGCGAGCCGCGCACGCCTTCGGAGATCAGCGTATATTTGCCGAGCAGCTCCATGCCGCGGGTAAAGTTCGGGCCGGGCTCGCCGTTGCGCTCGATGCCCATGTCGCCCGTGGCGACACCGATGACGGCGCCCGCGTCGTTGTAAATCACTTCGGCGGCGGCAAAGCCCGGATAGATTTCGACGCCAAGCTCTTCCGCCTTGGTCGCCAGCCAGCGACAGACGTTTCCGAGCGAGACGATATAATTGCCGTGATTGTTCATCAACGGCGGCATGGCGAAATTCGGCAGGCGGATCGAGCCAGCCGGCCCCAGGAACAGGAAGTGGTCGTCCGTCACCTTGGTCTTGAAGGGATGGCTGTCATCCTCGCGCCAGCCGGGCAGAAGCGCATCGATGCCGACCGGATCGACGACGGCGCCCGACAGGATATGGGCGCCGACTTCGGAGCCCTTTTCCAGCACCACGACCGAAAGCTCCGGATTGTTCTGCTTCAACCGGATCGCAGCCGACAGACCGGCAGGCCCGCCACCGACGATCACGACATCGAACTCCATGCTTTCGCGTTCGGGGAGGTCGAGGGTTTCACTCATGCTCTCATTCTCCAAATGGACGGCTGCGCCTATAGGCCTGTTTGTTTATCTCTTGTCAAAACCATTTGGCTTTGTCGAGCTTGGATGCGACGTGTTTCGCCCAATTGTACGCGCGCATAATTATTTTGCGCTCCTTCCCGCCAATGCTTGCATTTCTTGCGTCAGGAGCGCTACGCCATAGCTAAAGCATCATCGGAAAAAATCGGGAGACGAGACATGGTCGAAGACGCCGCCGCAAGACTTTTCGACAGGCTGAAAACGCTCGATCTCGACATCAGCCTGATCGGTCCCGATGAGCTGAAGAATCGCGCGCCCGGCGAGCATCCGCTGAATTTCCAGGGCGGCGTCATGGCCCTGCCCCATAGCGTCGAAGCCGTCTCCGCGCTGGTGCGCTGGTGCGCGGCGGAAGGGGTCGCCATCGTACCGCAGGGCGGGCGCACCGGCCTTGTCGGCGGCGGCATCAGCCGGCCGGGCGAATTGATCGTCTCGACGGCCAAGCTGACTGCCATCGAGGCCATCCATGCCGCCGAGCGCACCGCAGTCGTTCAGGCTGGCGTGACGCTGCAAGCCTTGCAGGAGGCGGCCGCAGAACTTGGGCTGACGACCGGCATCGACCTGCCCTCACGCGGTACGGCGACCATCGGTGGCATGGTTTCGACCAATGCCGGTGGCATCCTCGCCTTCCGTAACGGCGTCATGCGCCATCAGGTGCTCGGCATCGAGGCCGTGCTGCCGAACGGCGATACCTTCGGCGATCTCACCCGCGTGGTGAAGGTCAGCGCCGGGCCGGATCTGAAACACCTGTTCATCGGCGCAGAAGGTGCGCTCGGCCTCGTCACCCGCGTCGTCGTCAAGCTGGAAAGCCGGCGCACCGAGCGGGCGACGGCGCTGATCGGCATGCCGAACGCACAAACGGCGCTCGATATCGTCGGCCATTTCCAGGCGCGGCCGGAGGTTCTGGTCGAGGGCGCGGAATTGATGTGGAGCCAGTTTTTCCGCGATGCGGCTGGTGTCTTCGGTTTCGATGCGAGCTGGCTGGAAGACGATACGCCGGCCGTACTGCTGCTGGAACTCTCCGGCGAAAGCATCGAGCGGACGATGGAGCTGTTCGAGGCAGGGCTGGAAACGCTGTGGGAACCGCTGGCGCTGACCGGCGGCATCGTCGCGCAATCGCTCGACCAGGCGCGCAAATTCTGGCAGCTGCGCGAAGAGTCCGAATTCATCTACCGCCTGCACCCGAAGGCGCTGTCCTACGACGTTTCGGTGCCGCCGAGCTATCTCGATACCTATGTCGCCGAGATGCGTGCACGCCTGGCGGCCGTCGATGCCAAACACGGTGCCTATGTCTACGGTCATATCGCCGACGGAAACCTGCACCTGTCGATCACCGAGACGGAGAACGTTTCGCCGGAACAAACGTTAGAGATCGAGGCGGCCGTCTATAGCGGCGTCAGCGAGGCGGCGGGCAGTTTTTCGGCCGAACACGGCGTCGGGCAGGAAAAGCGCCATGCCTACGAGACCTTCGGCAATCCGGTCAAACGCCTGCTCGCCCGCCAGATCAAGGCGGTGCTCGATCCCAAGGGGCTGTTCAATCCGGGCAAGGTGCCTTTCTGACAATTTTATGAGGAGCTAAAGAGATGGATCTGGGACTTCAGGGAAAACGCGCCGTCGTGCTGGCCTCCTCGCGCGGCCTCGGCCGCGGCATTGCCGTGGCGCTGGCGCGCGAGGGCGTCAACGTGCTGCTGTGCGGGCGCAATGGCGACCGTCTGGCGGACAATTGCGCGGAGATCAATGCCGCCGGCGGCGGAAAGGCCGACTGGGTCTGGGGTGATCTCACCGATGCCGATTTCGTCGAGAACATCGTCCAGGCCACCGAAGAAAAGCTCGGCGGCGTCGATATCCTCGTCAACAATAGCGGCGGGCCGACGCCCGGCTCGACCGAGGACATGACCGAGGAAAAGCTGATCACCTATTTCCACTCCATGGTGCTGCAGCAGATCACGCTTGCCAACCGGCTGCTGCCGGGCATGAAGGAGCGCCGCTGGGGCCGCATCCTGACGGTCGCCTCCTCCGGCGTGATCGAGCCGATCCCGGGCCTCGCGCTTTCCAACACGCTGCGGCCGGCGCTGGCCGGCTGGTCGAAGACGCTGGCTGGCGAAGTGGCGCCGTATGGCATCACCACAAACCTGTTGCTTCCGGGCAGCATCCACACCGACCGTCTCGACGAACTCGACGGCGCCGCCGCCAAGCGCAGCGGGCGCAGCATCGACGACATTCGCGCCAGCTCGGAAGCACGCATCCCCGCCGGCCGCTATGGCCGCGTCGAGGAATTCGCCACCACCGCCGCCTTCTTGTGCAGCCAGCCGGCGAGCTACATCACCGGCAGCGTCATCCGCTGCGATGGGGGTGCCGCCCATTCCGTGTGAGCATTTCCAGGAAAAGTGGGAACCGGTTTTCCATCCGGAAATGCGACAAAACAAATAGAGCCTGATTTTCCAGTCTTCGTCTGTGAGGTGCTTGCCTTGGCGGCCTGTTCATGCCAAGAGCGCCCCTCCTCATTGCGGCCGGCGTTTTCGCCGGCCTTTTGCCCCCTGGGCATTTCAGACGAAACGACTTGGAAAATATGGAAAGGGCGCGGATATGGCTGGCGCACTCGGTCTCGACTTCGGCACGACGAATACGGTTCTGGCACGCGCCGAGGACGGGGCCTTCACGCATTCGATGCAATTCACCAGCAGCGCCGGCGTCACCGATACGATGCGCACGGCGCTGTCCTTCATGAAGGACAAGGCCAGCACCATCAAGGCGGAAGCCGGCAAGGCGGCGATCCAGCAGTTCATCGACAATCCCGGCGATTGTCGTTTCCTGCAATCGATCAAGACCTTTGCCGCTAGCGCCCTGTTCCAGGGTACGCTGGTGTTTGCCAAGCGATATAATTTCGACGACCTCATGGAAGTCTTCCTGCGGCGGCTGAAGACCTATGCGGGAACGGAATGGCATGGCGATTTCTCCCGCCTCGTCGTCGGCCGTCCGGTCAGCTTCGCAGGCGCCAATCCCGACGAGGAACTGGCGATTGCCCGCTACAATGATGCGCTGACCCGGCTCGGCTTCCCGGAAATCCATTACGTCTACGAACCGGTCGCCGCCGCCTTCTATTTCGCGCAGAATCTCATGGCCGATGCAAACGTGCTGGTCGCCGATTTCGGCGGCGGCACAACCGACTATTCGCTGATCCGTTTCGAAACCCATGGCGGACGCCTGACGGCAAAGCCGGTCGGCCATTCCGGCGTCGGCATTGCCGGCGACCAGTTCGATGCGCGCATCGTCGACAACATCGTATCGCCGCGCATCGGCAAGGGCAGCCACTTCAAGAGTTTCGACAAGGTGCTGGAAGTGCCGAGCGGCTATTACGCCAATTTCAGCCGCTGGAATCAGCTTTCGGTGTTCAAGACCTCGAAGGAATTTGCCGATCTCAAGAAGCTGGTGCGCTCCAGCCTGGAGCCGGAAAAGCTGGAAACCTTCATCGAGCTGATCGAGCATGACGAGGGTTATCCGCTCTATCAGGCAGTTTCGGCCACCAAGATGGCGCTGTCGCAAGCGGAGGAAGCGGAGTTCAACTTCGCGCCGCTCGGGCGCGACGGTCACACCGTCGTCAAGCGCGCGGAATTCGAGGGATGGATCGCCCCCGACCTCGCCCGAATCGAAGGTGCACTCGACGAGATCCTCGAAAAGACCAACAGCAAGGCCAGCGATATCGACAAGGTGTTCCTGACCGGCGGCACCTCCTTCGTGCCGGCGGTGCGGCGCCTGTTCACCGAGCGCTTCGATGCGGCCCGCATCGAAAGCGGTGGCGAATTGCTGTCCATCGCCCATGGTCTCGCGCTCATCGGCGAGCGCGACGACATCCAGCAATGGACGGCCTGAGGCGTTAGAAATTTTCCGACAGGGCCGGCAAGGTCTTGAGGAAATCGTCGCGAGCGGCCGGGCCGGCCGGCTGCTCGCCCTTCTTCGCCCCAACCGTCAGGCGAGCGAAGATGACGCGGCGGTCGTCGCGCGTCGCCCAGCCGATGAACCAGCCGATCGGCGCCTTGCCGCCCTTGGCATCGGTGAGCGAGCCGGTGCCGGTCTTGCCCTGCACGTCCCAATCGCCGGCCTCGAAATGCGGCACCACGGCTTTCGTCATCTCCAGCGCATCCTCGGAGACCGGCAATTCGCCGCGCAGCAAGCGGCGCAGGAAACGCACCTGCTCTTCCGGCGAGATTTTCAGCGATGAGGCCAGCCAGGCATGGGTCAGGCCGTTATGCTTGCCGGGATCGCCTGATATGTCCTTATTGCCGTAGTCGAAGCGTTGCACGTAGTCGGAAAAGCGCTTGTCGCCGAGGCGGCGCGTCAGTTCCTGCGAATACCAGACAATGGAATCCTTGAGCCAGATGGTCGGATCGGTCGGCTTCTGCTGCGATTTGTAGCCGTTGAATTCCGGCTTGTAATCCCAGCGCGGCGTGGTCGCATCGAGCAGGATATCGGCATCGTAGCCCATGATGGCCAAAGGCAGTTTGAATGTCGACATCGGCGCAAACGCCTTGTCGCAGGTGCCTTCGCGATGCAGGGCATCGCCGCTTGTTTCATCTATGATCAGCGTGCAGGTCAGTTTTTGCGCGGCGGCGGCCGGGGAAATTGTAAGGTAAGCCGCTGAAATAGCGAATGATATCGCAAGGGTGAAGTGTCTTTTTCCGCTCATGGAGAAGCTCCGTTGCATCGATATCCCAAGTCCTAACCTAGCTTGCCGGCCTCCGACAAACGATGATATCTGTGACCAGCTATTAGAAAAATTTGGGTCTTTGCCATGGTTCGGCCACATCTTCCGCTGAATGCGCTGCGCGCCTTCGAGGCCTCGGCCCGGCATCTGAGCTTTACCCGGGCTGCTATCGAACTCTGCGTGACGCAGGCCGCCGTCAGCCATCAGGTGAAATTGCTGGAGCAGCGACTCGGCACCGCCCTGTTTCGCCGCCTGCCGCGCGGGCTGATGATAACGGAGGAAGGCCGGGCGCTGCTGCCGACTTTGCAGGAGGCCTTCGACCGCATGGCCGACATGCTCGACCGTTTCGAGGGCGGGCATGTGCGCGACGTGCTGACGCTCGGCGCGGTCGGCACCTTCGCGGTGGGCTGGTTGCTGCCGCGTCTTGCCGATTTTCGCACGCGCTTTCCCTATATCGACCTCCGGCTTTCGACCAACAACAACCGCGTCGATATCGCCGCCGAGGGGCTGGATTACGCCATCCGCTTCGGCAATGGCGCGTGGCACGACACAGAGGCTGAATCGCTGTTCGAGGCGCCGCTTTCGGCGCTGTGCATTCCTTCTATCGCGCGCGGGTTGAAAGCGCCCGAGGATATCACCCGGCAGCCGCTCTTGCGCTCCTATCGCGCCGATGAATGGCCGGGCTGGTTCGAGGCGGCCGGCATCGAGCCGCCGCCAGTACGCGGCCTCGTCTTCGATTCCTCGATCCTGATGGTCGAGGCAGCCCTTCAGGGCGCGGGCGTGGCGCTTGCGCCACCGATGATGTTCAGCAGGCAATTGGCCGCTGGCGATATCGAGCAGCCCTTCCCCGTCTATGTCTCCAAGGGATTTTACTGGCTGACCCGCCTCAAATCCCGGCAAGAAAGTGCTGCCATGCAGGCCTTTCGCCAATGGATCGGCGAAATGGCAGCGGAAACGCGCGGGCGAAGCGACAGCGGCGACTTTCCCCCGCCGGGTCGATAGGGTAAACAGGGAGCCATGACCTCAGCCGCCACTCTCTCCGCCGGTGAACTCGCCGCCCTCCTGCATTTCTATGCGGATGCGGGCGTCGATGCGTTGCTGGAGCCGGAAGCGGTTGATCGTTTTGCCGAATTCGAGGTGATGCGCGCCAGTCGACAGGCTGCCGCCCGCAGCGCGCCCCGCCCTGAAACCGGCTCGCCCGAAGCTGCCTCCCCTGCCCGTGCTGCCGCCAGCCGCCAGCAGCCAGCCGCCCGCGCGCCAGCTGCCCCGCCGCCGGCCATTCCCGACGACCAGGCCGTGGCGCAGGCGCGGTTTGCAGCCGAAAGCGCTTCGACCCTGGAGGAACTGCGCAGCGCGCTGAGTGCCTTCACCGGTTGCAACCTGAAGAATAGCGCCCGTAGCACCGTCTTTGCCAGCGGCGAAGCGACGAGCGGGCTGATGGTGATCGGCCCGATGCCGAATGCCGACGACGATCGCGAGGGCCTGCCCTTTTCAGGCCGCGCCGGACAGATGCTCGACCGGATGCTCGGCGCCATCGGCCTGTCGCGCGAAACGGTGCTGCTGACCAATATCCTGCCCTGGCGGCCGCCCGGCAACCGCATGCCCTCACAGCCGGAAATGGATATTTGCCGGCCGTTCATCGAGCGACAGATTGCGCTTGCCGCGCCGAAATCCGTGCTGATCCTCGGCAATTTCACCGCCCGCTTCTTTTTCGGCACCGGTGAGACCATCCATGCCCTGCGCGGCGAATGGCGGGAAATTTCCGCCGGCGACCGGCTCCTGCCGGCGCTCGCTACGCTTCATCCCGTGGATCTCATGGCCGCGCCGATCAACAAGCGCCTCGCCTGGACCGATCTGCTCGCCTTTAAGCGAGGCCCCAGCATGCCTTCTGCCTAAAACAGCGCCATTCATTACCAAAATATGAAATAAGCCATGCAAATTGCGCATGACAGGCGCGCGGGCATAGCAATTGCCGAATCTTTGTTGCAGTGCAATATAGACAGCGTGTCTTGGGAGGAAATTCTTTAGTCAGGAACCAAGGCCATGACCCCGCGTTTTCGCCCTATCCATTCCGGTTTCGAAACTTTGCGCATCGCCGGAAGCGCAGGCCGCACGAGCCGCGATTATCATCGCTTCGGAACGCCGACCAACGAACAGTTGACCGCGATCGGCTATCGCCACATCACGCGCCAAGCCGAAATCTTCGCGTATTTTCGCGAACGTTGATTTTGGAAATCGCTGTCCCCGCTCACATACCGCATGACGCTTTCGTCCTGCGGTATTTTGCGTTTATGGGGCGGTCCTCTTCAACAGGCTCGCAACACCCCATCGTCTTGCGGACGGTCTTCCGACTCTGCCGGCAAGCTCTCAAGCGCCTTTTCGAACGCCTGATCGATGGCTGCGAATTTTATCGCCTGCCAGCCGGCATATTCCTGCAGGAAATCGCTCGAAAACCACATCGCCGAAGCGCGCGGCGAACCGGTCCAGCCAAGACAGCCCAAAGATTCGGCCTTTTTGAAAAGGCGCTGCAAATGGGTGCGCGACATCAGGAAGTGTTCGGCCATCTGCCGCGCATCGATGCGGCCGATCTCCACGCGCCCGTCGCGTTCCTTTCGCGGATCGCTGCGGGCAATCAATTCGTCCATCACCAGGCCGCCGGATTCGGTCCACAAGAATGCGGCGATGCGCGGCTGCGGATCACACCATACGGGATTGTCGAGGCAAGTCCGCGCAGCCAAGGGCTGGGCCAGGCGGAGCAGACGCGGATGCGCCGCCATCGTGGCGACACGAGAGCCGCCATCGAGGAAATCCAGCGCGGCCAGATTGGCGACGAACCAGCGCATCATCCCGGCATAGGTGATCTCCGTGATTTCAAGCCGCCGATAACGCCGGCCGGGCACATCGACATAACGCGCGAAACGGTATGACACCATCTCGTCGAGGTAGTTGAGGACGGTGTTTCTGCTGGCCCCGCCGATGCCGGTGATCATCTCCTTCAGCCGCACCGTCGTCAGCCCGCTGCTCGGATCGGCAGGATCATATTCGAGATGCAGGGCGAAGGCCGCCTGGCTCAACAGCCAGCGCTGATGCGAGGCGAGCGCGCGCGCCAGCCTTGGCGTTTCCTCGTGAACGGAGCGCAGGCCCCGCGCCAGATGCCCGAGAACACTTGTGAACGCCGGGTGGGCCGCCAGGCGTTCGGACGTGAATGCCATAAGTCCGAACTTTCAGCATGATCGCAGCAGTGGCGCACGCAATACGCGCAACACCCATCGACCTGAAAACATAACTTGCAAGTCGATGATATAGCACGTTAATTCCGGGGAAAACTATCGGAATCGCGCAGTGTAATCGCCTAACGCATCGGAAATCCGCCGCGATCTGTCGCAATCGACAGGACATCAGGCGCGGATCCTGCGCAGACTGGTATGTCATTCGAGGGAATTGTGATGCTCGGCAGCCTGTTTTCGATCGCAAGTCTGATGGTGTCGACGCTGATGATGATGGTCGGCTTCGGGCTTATGACCTATCTGCTGCCGGTGCGCGCGCTTGCCGAACATTGGTCGACCTTCACGATTTCCATCATTGCGACGGGCTATACGGTCGGGTTCACGGCATCATGCGTCGTCACGCCGATGCTGGTGAAGCGCGTCGGGCATGTGCGGGTCTTCGGGGCGCTGGTGACCTTGCTGACGGTCGCCATTCTGCTCTGCGCGCTCATTGTGGAATGGCATGCCTGGGTGCTGTTTCGCGGCCTGGCCGGCTTTGCCATCGCCGGCGCCTATCTGATCATCGAAAGCTGGCTGAACGAACGCGTCACCAACGACAATCGCGGCGCGCTGTTTTCCGTCTACATGATCGCATGCCTTGTCGGCTCTATCGGCGGACAATATCTCGTGCCGCTCGGCGATCCGACGAAGACGGAACTGTTCATCGTCTGCGGCATCATCTTTTCGCTGGCGATGTTACCAACCGCGCTGTCGACGGCGAAAACGCCCGCGCCGATCGCCACGGCGAAATTCGATCTGCCGCGCCTCTATCGCCTGTCACCCATCGCCTTCGTTGGCTCTTTCGTCGCCGGCACGCTATCGGGTGCCTGGGGCAGCCTCGGCGGCGTCTATTCGCAAAATATCGGCATGACGACTGCCGAGGGCGCAACGCTCCTCGCCGCGGTTCTCGCCGGCGGGGCGCTGTCGCAGATGCCGATCGGGCGCATCTCCGACCGCGTCGATCGCCGTATCGTCATGGCGGTCTGCGGCGGCATCGGCGTGCTCGCCTGCATTGTCATGCTGATGGTCGATCCGGGGCATATTTACGGGCTTTATGTCGCAGCCTTCCTCGTCGGCACGGTCATCTATCCGATCTATTCCTTGAACTCCGCCCATGCCAACGACCGCGCCGAACCGCAGGAATATGTGACCATCGCCAGCGGCATCATGATCCTTTACGGGCTTGGCACGGTGGCCGGCCCGCTTATGGGCGGCGCGATGATGGAGAATCTCGGTCCGCGCGGCCTGCTGCTGTTTCTTGCCGGGGCCTTTGCGATCTATGGCGGATATTCCGCCTGGCGCATCAGCCGACGCACCGACAGCGAAGACAAGACCGATTTCCAGGCCCGCCCCCTGCCGATGCAGGGCGCCGAAGGCGCGACCACTCCGCTCGCGCCTGCCGACGAATAGTCACATCGGGGAGCGCGAATTCAACCCGGCTGGACCTTGTCGCCACGCCGCCGCATGCCCAGCTTTTGCTCGCGATAGATGATGAAGATGCCCGCAGACACAACGATCAATGTGCCGACAAGCGTCGTCCATGTCGGTATGTCGTCGAAAAGCATGTAGGAAATGCCGATACCAAGCAGGATCGAGGTATATTCGAACGGGGCAATCGTCGAGACGTCGGCATATCGATAGCTTTCGGTCAGCAGGATCTGCGCGACGCCACCGCAAAAGCCGCACAACATCAGCATGATCGTCGTGTGCATATCGAGCCACGACCAGCCGAAGGGGATCGTCGCCAGCGAGAAAACCGAGGCGGTTATCGAGAAATAGAGCACGATGGTCGGGGTCTTTTCCTCACGCACCAGAAGGCGCACCTGGATCATCGCCATCGCGCCCATCGCGGCAGCGGCGAGAACCGCCAAGGCGCCGAGAGCGGCTTCCGAACCGAAATCCCCCTCGGCGAACAGTGTAAGCTTCGGCCAGCTGATCACCATCACCCCGAAGAGACCGATGAAAACCGCCGTCCAGCGATAGAAGCGCACCGCCTCGCCGAGAAAAAGGGCGGCGAAAGCAACGGCAAACAGCGGCATCGCATATCCGATGGAGATCGCCTCGGGCATCGGTAGATGGACGAGGCCATAAAAGCCGCAGCCCATCGACAGAATACCGATAGAGCCGCGCCGAAGATGGCCGAACGGGTTCTTCGTATAGAACGCACCGCGCAGTTGCCCGAGCCAGGCGAGATACAAAACGATCGGGAAAATGGCGAAAAAGGAGCGATAAAAGGTGATCTGCCCCGGATTGATGCCCGGCCCCGCCAGCTTGATGAATGTCTGCATGCCAACGAAAACGACGACCGAGGCGACTTTCAACAAAATGCCGCGCAGCGGATTTGCCTGATGACCAATCATCGACATCTCGCGGCATGAAAAAGGCAATCGGGCATGAGAAGAACGCGGGGGCTATGCTGATCGAAGCGCAAATCGCAGGGCGGAGCTTCAATCTACCCGATCGCGCCGGCCTGCACAGCAAATTCGTCCGGCAAATGTAAAAATTCCTGCTCGATCGCTTCCCACAGTCGCCGTGACGAAGAACAGATACCGTTAACCGCCTTATTTCAATGTTCGAATACCGTCTCAATTTGGTTCGAATTTTAACAATCGTTCAGAATTAAATGAGACTATCCGGCTCGATCTCTGGCATTGCGCACCGCTTGGAATTGGAACGCTTGGCCAGCCTCAATCGCTCGCTCCGTTCATGCACCGCTCAGGAATTCTCATGCGCACAGACACCGGCCAAGTGATCCATCTGGCAGATTACCGACCGACCGACTTCGTGCTGGAACGTGTCGACCTGACATTTGAGCTTGACCCGACGGAGACCAAGGTCGAAGCCCGCCTGATCTTCCATCGGCGCGAGGGTGTCGATGTGACGGCGCCGCTGGTGCTCGATGGTGACGAGCTGACCCTTTCCGGCCTGCTCGTCGATCAGAACGAGATCGATGCCAGCCGCTACACCGTGACGCCGGAAGCGCTTGCTATCCGCGATCTGCCGGAATCGACGCCCTTTGAGGTGACCATCACCACCATCATCAATCCCGAAGCCAATACGCAGCTGATGGGGCTTTATCGCTCGAACGGCATCTATTGCACCCAGTGCGAGGCGGAAGGGTTCCGCCGCATCACCTATTTTCCGGACCGGCCGGACGTGCTGGCGCCCTATACGATCAACATCATCGCCGACAAGGCCGCCAATCCGCTGTTGCTCTCCAACGGCAATTTCCTCGGCGGCGCCGGCTTCGGCCCGGACAAGCATTTCGCCGCCTGGTTCGATCCGCATCCCAAGCCCAGCTATCTCTTCGCGCTGGTCGCCGGCGATCTGGGCGTCGTCGAAGACACCTTCACCACCCTTTCCGGCCGCGAAGTCGCGCTGAAAATCTATGTCGAACACGGCAAGGAAGCACGCGCGACCTATGCCATGGACGCGCTGAAGCGCTCGATGAAGTGGGACGAAGACGTCTTCGGCCGCGAATACGACCTCGACATCTTCATGGTCGTCGCCGTCTCCGACTTCAACATGGGGGCGATGGAGAACAAGGGTCTCAACGTATTCAACGACAAATACGTGCTGGCCGACCCGGAAACCGCGACCGATGCCGACTACGCCAATATCGAGGCGATCATCGCCCATGAATATTTCCACAACTGGACCGGCAACCGCATCACCTGCCGCGACTGGTTCCAGCTCTGCCTGAAGGAAGGGCTGACGGTCTATCGCGACCACGAGTTTTCCGCCGACCAGCGCTCGCGCGCCGTCAAGCGTATCGCCGAGGTGCGTCACCTGAAGGCCGAGCAGTTCACCGAGGATGCCGGGCCGCTGGCCCATCCGGTGCGCCCCACCAAATATCGCGAAATCAACAACTTCTACACGACGACCGTCTATGAAAAAGGCTCCGAGGTCACGCGGATGATCGCGACGCTGCTCGGCCGCGATGGTTTCAAGGCCGGCATGGACCTCTATTTCGAGCGCCATGACGGACAGGCCGCCACCGTCGAAGATTTCGTCAAATGCTTCGAGGATGCGACAGGCCGCGACCTGACGCAATTTTCGCTATGGTACAGCCAGGCCGGCACGCCCGTCGTCACCGCCTCCGGCGCCTATGATGCTGCAACCGCCACCTTCTCGCTGTCGCTGGAGCAGATGATCCCGGCGACACCCGGCCAATCGGCCAAGGAGCCGATGCATATCCCTCTGCGCCTCGGCCTGCTGCTGGAAGACGGCAGCGAGGTGACACCCGCCTCCGTCAGCGGCATAGAGATGACCGGCGACGTGGCGCACCTGACGCAGCGGGCGCAGACGGCGGTGTTTTCCGGCATTCCCTCGCGCCCCGTCGTGTCGCTCAATCGCGGTTTTTCCGCGCCGATCAACCTGCATTTCAACCAGACACCGGCCGACCTCGCCCATATCGCCCGCCATGAAAGCGACCAGTTCGCCCGCTGGCAGGCGCTGATCGACATTGCGCTCCCGAACCTCACTCAAGCCGCGCGCGATGCCCGCGAAGGCCGCGAAATCGCCTGCGATCCGGCGCTGATCGAGGCGCTACTGGCGGCCGCCGGCGACGAAACGCTGGAGCCCGCCTTCCGCGCCCAGGCGCTGACCCTGCCGAGCGAGGCGGAAATCGCCCGCGAGCTTGGCAATGACAACGATCCCGACGCCATCCATGCCGGACGCAAGGCGATCCTCACCGCCGTCGCCACGGCCGGCGCCGATCTGTTCCAGTCGCTCTATGACGGCATGACCACACCTGGCGCCTTCAGCCCGGATGCGGAAAGCGCCGGCAAGCGGGCACTGCGCAACACTGCGCTCACCTTCCTGTCCTACGCTGAAAACGACCCGGCCCGCGCCAGCGCCGCGTTCAAGGCCGCCAATAACATGACGGATCTGGCGCAGGGGCTGACCATCCTCGCCCATCGCTTCCCCGACGCGCCGGAAACGCTGGATGCCCTCTCCGCCTTCGAAAGCCGGTTCCGCGACAATGCGCTGGTCATCGACAAGTGGCTAACCATCCAGGCGACCATTCCGGGCGACGGTGCGCTTTCCCGCGTGCAGGCACTGCAGCAGAACCCGCATTACAATCCGAAGAACCCGAACCGCGTGCGCGCACTGGTCGGCACCTTCGCTTTTTCCAACCCCACCGGCTTCAACCGCGCCGACGGCGGCGGCTACGCCTTCCTCGCTGACGAGATCCTCGATATCGACCGGCGCAACCCGCAGCTTGCGGCGCGAATCCTCACCTCGCTGCGCTCCTGGCGTCTGCTGGAGCCGAGCCGCGCCTACCATGCCCGCGAGGCGCTGATGCGCATCGAGCGCTCCGGCGAATTGTCGACCGATGTGCGCGATATCGTCGAGCGCATCCTGAAAGGCTAAACCCTTGAAACCGGCGGCCTCTTGCGCCGCCGGCCATGCCCTTCGTTAAAACCTCTTAACTTTTCTCTGGACAAGCCGAATCGCGTTTGATTCATTAGGCCAGATTCGGGCGGGCGGCGCCTTCGAATCCCACGAGGATCAATAGGTTAAGATGGCGGACGCGCAGCGGGCAACCGCAGCCGGCGAAGGGCTGCGACTTCGATTTCCAACCCACTCCGTGGCGGATCACCGGCTTGGCGCGCAAGGGCGGCTGTCGGTAGAGCCCGTGACGCGCCGCTTGTCGAGCCTTGAGCCCTTCCTCAAGCGCTCCATCCCCATCCTGATCGTTGCCTTTTTGATCGTCGTCGCAGCCGCGCGCGCCGTCGGCATGGTCTCCGAGCAATCGCGCCTGCATGAAACTGCGCAACAGGCGGTCTCGCTCGCCGCCGCCGGTGCTGCCGCCGCCTTTACAGGCAGCGAAACGCTGTTTTCGACGCATGCGCGTGCGGATGCGGAAAAACGCCTGGCGCAAGTGCTGCCGCAGGACCGCCTGCCGTCCGATACATTCCTGTTGCTGGCCGGCGAGGATGGAAATGTGTTTGCCGCATCTGCCGCAGGCTCATCTTTCGTTGGCCGCCGACTGTCGGATATCCTGCCGGAAGTGGCGACACTCAGCCGCTCCGTGCGCAACAGCGGCGTCATCGAAACCAGCATTGCCGACGAACCCTATTACGGCGCGCTGCGGCTGGCCGGCGAACAGGGCGGCCTCGTCCTCGCGCTGACGGCGCAAAAGCAGATCAACACGCTCTGGCGGGAAGAAGTGGCGCTGAACGTTACGCTGTTCGCCGGTATTTCCGCGATCCTGCTCGTCGTGCTCTATGCCTATTACAACCAAGTTCGCCGCGCCCGCACTGCCGACGAGACCTTTCTCGAATCCAATGTTCGCGTGGAGACGGCGCTGTCGCGCGGCCGCTGCGGTCTCTGGGATTTCGATTTCACCAATCGCCGGCTCTACTGGTCCCGCTCGATGTACGAGATGCTCGGCCAGCCGCATTCGGACAATTACATCGCCTTTGCCGAGGCCGCGCGGATGATGCATCCGAGCGACGGCAATCTCAATGCACTGGCCCGCGCGGTGGCGCGCGGCAAGGCGCGGCAGGTGGATCAGGTGTTCCGCATGCGCCATGCGGACGGACATTACGTCTGGATGCGCGCCCGCGCCCAGGTAATCCGCACCGCCTCCGGCCGCATCCACATGATCGGCATCGCCATGGACGTCACCGAGCAGCACCGGCTGGCGCAGCGTTACGCCGAGGCCGACCAGCGTCTTGCCGACGCCATCGAATGCACGTCGGAAGCCTTCGTGCTGTGGGACAAGAACGACCGGCTGGTGATGTGCAACGCCCATTACCAGCAAGCGTATGGCCTGCCGGACCGCGTGCTGGTGCCCGGCACCGAACGCCTGATGGTCAATACGGCGGCGGCGCGGCCGGTGATCGAGCGGCGCATCGCCGACCCGGATCGTTCCGGCTATTCGCAGACCGCCGAAGTGCAGCTTGCCGACGAGCGCTGGCTGCAGATCAACGAGCGCCGTACCCGCGACGGCGGCACGGTCTCGGTCGGCACCGACATCACCCTCCTGAAACGCAACCAGGAGCGCCTGCGCGATTCCGAGCGCCGGTTGATGGCGACCATCAACGACCTCTCCGCCTCGCGCCAGACGCTGGAGCGCCAGAAGTCCGAGCTTTCCACCGCCAACGCCAATTACCAAGCGGAAAAGGAGCGCGCCGAGGCCGCCAACCGCGCCAAATCGGAATTCCTCGCCAATATGAGCCATGAGTTGCGCACGCCGCTCAACGCCATTCTCGGCTTTTCCGAAATGCTGCTCAACCAGATGTTCGGCCCGGTCGGCTCGCCGAAATACGACGAATACGCCAAGGATATCCATGACAGCGGCAGGCATCTGCTGAACGTCATCAACGACATCCTCGACATGTCGAAGATCGAGGCCGGCCATATGAAGCTGCAGCGCGAAAACGTCGATCTCGCGCCGCTGATCGAGGAAAGCCTGCGCTTCACCGCCATTCCCGCCGCGCACAAGAATATCGAGGTGGCGCAGCGCATTTCGGATGGGCTGACCGTTTCCGCCGACCGCCGCGCCATCAAGCAGATCTTGCTCAACATCCTCTCGAACGCGGTGAAATTCACCAACGAAGGCGGCAATGTCGCGGTCAGGGCGCGCAAGATCGACGGCGCCGCCGTCATCACCATCGCCGATACCGGCATCGGCATTCCCAAATCTGCGCTCGGCAAGATTGGCCAGCCCTTCGAACAGGTTCAGAGCCAGTATGCCAAGAGCAAGGGCGGCTCCGGGCTCGGGCTTGCCATTTCCCGCTCGCTCATCCGCTTGCATGGCGGCACGATGCGCATCCGCTCGCGCGAAAACATCGGCACGATCATCTCGCTCAGCATTCCCGACGAAGCGTGAAACTCAGGCGATCACCGTCGCCTGAAAAACCTTGCGCACCGCCTTGGATAGCCGCTTCAATTCGGCCTCCAAAGTCTTGATGTCGGGGAAATCGGCCGCACGCGTCACAAGATCGATCAGCCCGGCTGGGGCATCCTTGGGATCGAAATCGCTGTCGATGCACAGGCGCACGATCTGCGAAATATCCGTATAGAGCCTGAGTGCCTCCAGGCAGGTATCGAGGCTTTCAGCCTCCATCAACCCCTCGCCCAGCAGCTTCAACGCCTCATGGGTGCTGATGCCCTGCGGTGCGGCGGGCCTGCCCTTGGCGGGCGCGACCAGCGCCAGATATTGGGAAATGAATTCGATATCGACGAGGCCGCCGGGAACGAGCTTCAGATCCCAGGCATTGTGCGGCGGCTTTTCCGCCTCGATCAGCCCGCGCATTTCGGTGACGTCCTTGGCGATCTTGGCGACGTCGCGGTGGCGTTGCAGCACAGTGGAGACGATGCCCTCGCCCTGCGCGATCAGGCTGGCATCGCCGGCGATGAAGCGGGCGCGCGACAGCGCCATATGCTCCCAGGTCCAGGCTTCGGTTTCCTGATATTTCTCGAAGGCGGCAATGCGGGTCGCCACCGGCCCCTTGTTGCCCGAGGGCCGCAGGCGCATGTCGACTTCGTAGAGCACGCCCTCGGCCGTCGGCGCCGAGATGGCGGCGATCAGCCGCTGCGTCAGGCGGGTGAAATACCGCATCGGATCGAGCGGCTTGGCCCCATCCGATTCCGCTGCCGCGTCGTCATAGTCGTAAAGCAGGATCAGATCGACATCGGAGCCGGCCGTCAGCTCGAAACTGCCGAGCTTGCCGAGCCCGAGCAGCGCTACGCGCCCGCCGGGAAACGCGCCATGCGCCGCCCTCACCTCGGTCTCGACCGCCTCCAGCGCGGCGGCAATGGTCAGGTCCGCCAGATGGGTGAAGGCCCGCGCGGCCATGTCGCCATTGATCGCCCCGGTCAGCAGGCGGATGCCGATGAGAAAACGCTGCTCGGCGGCGAAGATGCGCAGGCGATCCAGCGTTTCCTCATAGTGCCGGCTGCCGGAGAGGAATTGCCGCATGCGTTCGGTCAGTAATTCGCGTGTCGGCAGTTGCGACAAGAGGCCGGGATCAAGCATGCCGTCGAAGACATGCGGCCGCGCCGCGATGATATCGGCAAGACGCGGAGCGGAAGCCATGATGGTGACGATCAGCGATAGAAGCGCGGGATTGTTGCCAAGTAGCGAGAAAAGCTGGATACCGGCCGGCAAACCGGCCAAAAATGCATCGAAGCGTAAAAAGGCCTCGTCGGCGCGCTTGTTCTCGCCGAAGGCTTTCAGCAGGTCCGGCATCAGTTCCGTCAGCCGCTCGCGTGCCTCAACAGATTGCGTGGCGCGGTACCGGCCATAATGCCAGGTGCGCACCACGCGGGAAATATCCGCCGGCCGCTCGAAGCCGAGCTTTTGCAGCGTCTTCAGCGTGTCGGGATCGTCGTTCTGGCCGGTGAAGACCAGATTGCCGGTCTCGCCGGAAAGCTTCGTCTCCTGTTCGAACAGGTCGGCGTAACGGCGCTCGACCGTCTTCAGAACCTCGGACAGCGCTTGCGAAAAGGCGCCGGTATCGGCAAAGCCGAGCATCAGCGCGGTGCGTTTCAACTCCGCCTCTGTTTCCGGTAACAGATGGCTCTGTTCGTCGCGCACCATCTGGATGCGGTGTTCGACGTCGCGCAGGAACCAGTAGCAGCGGATCAACTCGTCGCAGGTGGTCTCATCGATCCACTTGGCGCGGGTCAGCTCATGCAATGCCTCTTCCGTGGCCTTACAGCGAAGCGAGGGCATGCGACCGCCGGCGATAAGCTGCTGCGTCTGGGCGAAGAATTCGATCTCGCGAATGCCGCCGCGCCCGAGCTTGACGTTATGGCCCTTCACGGCGATGGCGCCATGGCCCTTATGGGCGTGGATCTGCCGCTTGATCGAATGAATATCGGCAATCGCTGCATAGTCGAGATATTTGCGGAAGACGAAGGGCGTCAGGTCGCGCAGGAAGGCTTCGCCTGCCGCAAGATCGCCCGCCACCGGCCGCGCCTTGATATAGGCGGCGCGCTCCCAGTTCTGGCCGCGCCCCTCATAGTAGATCATTGCCGCCTCGACCGGGATCGCCAGCGGCGTCGAGCCGGGATCGGGCCGCAGGCGCAGGTCGGCGCGGAAGACATAACCGTCGGCCGTGCGCTCCTGCATGATGCGCAGCAGCCTGCGCATCATGCGCGCGAAAACCTCACTCGACTCGTCCGGGTCTGCGACGATGCCCGCCGACAGTTCGAAGAAGACGACAAGATCGATATCGGAGGAATAGTTGAGTTCACGGGCGCCGAGCTTACCCATGCCGAGCACGATCAGGCCGCTTTGCCTGCTCGGATCGGCGGGATCGGCAAGCTTCAGTTTGCCCGTGTGGTGGCCGACGAGCAGAAGGTGGTCGACGGCAGCCGAAACACTTGCCTCCGCCAGCCGGCTCAGCCACGCGGTCGTCTGGCGCGCATCGAACAGGCAAGCGAGATCGGCAAGACCGGTGAAAAAGGAAACCTTGCGCTTGGCGATGCGCAGCCGGCTCATCACCTCCGCCTCGCTTGGGGAAACACCATCCATCGGCGTCCAGGCCGCCCGCGCTGCCGCGACGGCCTCAGCCAGCAATTCCTCGACCGGCGTCGAAACCGCCTCGATAACGAGGGCCGCGTGGGTGACGGCGATATCGCGGAAGAAAGGCGAAAGTGTCAGCGCGGCGGCCAGAAAATCCCGGAAATCGGGATGGGCGGCGAAGGCCTCGGCAATCGCCGGCTCGGCCTTGGCCATATCCTTCAGCTCGGCATTTACAGCCTTCAGTTCGGTCTGGTTGAAGGGTTTCAACACGCCCGACGCCACCTCGACGAGGCGTGAAACCTTCTCTTCTGCCGTCATGCAAAATCCTCCGCCATACCCCATTTAACGCAGGACTGTGAAAAGCGGAAACCGGCCAGCGCGGTTTTACAGGCCAAAATACCGGCGATCACGCCGCCGGCTGCGGGAAAATCATGGTCACGGTCAAGCCACGGCCCTGCTCGCGGCCGGGATTGGTGTCGCCAAGCTCCAGCCGCCCGGAATGCAGCTCCATCACCGCTTCGACCAGGGACAGGCCGAGACCGGTGCCGGGCTTGGAGCGGCTTTCGTCCAGGCGCACGAAACGCTTGATCACGTCTTCACGGCGATCGGCTGGAATGCCCGGACCGTGGTCCGCGACGGAAATGCAGATGCCGTCGTCGCGGCGCATGAGCTTAACGTCGATGCGCGGTTCGCCGGCGCAGTCGGCGGAATATTTCACCGCATTGTCGACGAGATTGAAGATCGCCTGACCAATCAGTTCGCGATTGCCCTGAATGATGACGCCATCGGCGATCTCCGTCGTCAGAACCATGCCGGCCTCTTCCGCCACCGGTTCGTAAAGCTCGGCGCTATCGGTGACGATGCCGGAGAGATCGACATCCGACATTTCCGCCGCGACGGAGCCGGCCTCGACGCGCGAGATCATCAGCAGCGCATTGAAGGTGCGGATGAGTTGGTCCGATTCGGCAATGATGCCCTCGAGACCGGCACGCCGCGCATCTTCGGAGGGCTGATCGAGCGCATCGGCAGCTTTGTTGCGCAGGCGCGTCAGCGGCGTCTTCAGGTCATGGGCGATATTGTCGGAAACCTGGCGCAGGCCTTCGTTCAGCTTCTCGATCCGGCCGAGCATGGCGTTCAGCGACTCCGACATGCGGTCGAATTCGTCGCCTGAGCCACCGACCGGGAGACGCTGCGACAGGTCGCCAGCCATGATCTTGGTGCTGGCCGCCGACATGCGGTCGATACGCCGAAGCGCGTTCCGGCCAATACCGAACCAGATGACCAGCGCACCGAGCCCCATGACGCCGAGCGCCACCATCAGGGCGCGGCGCACCAGCAGCCGCAATTTCTGCGGCTCGCCAAGGTCGCGGCCGATCAGCACCCGCAAGCCGTTGTCCAGCACGATGACATGCGCATTGGCCAGATGCGGCACCGGCGAACCGCTCTCGGAATAGCGTTCATACTGGAAGGGCAGCGGCGTCCAACCTTCCTCGTCGAAGACGCCCGGCTGCACCGAGGCGACGTTGCCGGCGAGGATCTCGCCGGACGGGCTGGCGATGACATAGAGATTGGCGCCCGGCTGGCGGGCGCGGCGCTCCATCAGCCGCAGCATACCGTTCAGCCCGCCGCGATTGTAGGAGCGCTGCACGTCGGCTACCTCCTGCTCCAGCGTCTCGCGCGTCTGCTGGCTCAGGATCCGCTCGGAAAGCGCCGTAACGTAGAAAACGAGAAATGCGGCGCAGAGCGCGAACAGCACGATATAGAGCGCCGACAGGCGAACGGCCGTCGATTTGAAGACAACATGGAAGCGGGTCATGCCATGGGCGCCTGAATGGTTCAGCCCTCGTCCTTGATCATGTAACCGGCGCCGCGAATCGTCTTCAGCAGTGGCTGGTCGAAATCCTTCTCGATCTTGGAACGCAGGCGCGAGACATGCACATCGATGACATTGGTCTGGGGATCGAAGTGATAATCCCAGACGTTTTCGAGCAGCATGGTTCGGGTCACCACCTGACCGGCATTGCGCATCAGATATTCGAGCAGGCGGAATTCGCGCGGCTGCAGCAGGATCTCCTTGCCGGCGCGGCGCACCTCATGGGAGAGCCGGTCGAGTTCGAGGTCGCCCACGCGGTAAACCATGTCTTGCTCCGGCGCGCCCTTGCGCCGGCCGAGCACCTCGACGCGAGCGAGAAGCTCGCTGAAGGCATAGGGTTTGGGCAAATAGTCGTCGCCGCCGGCCCGCAGGCCAGTTACGCGGTCGTCCACCTGCCCCAGCGCCGAAAGGATCAGCACCGGCGTGTGGATGCCCTTGCGGCGCAGTTCGCTGATGACTGACAGCCCGTCGCGACGCGGCAGCATCCGGTCGATGATCATCACGTCATAAGTGTTTTCGCTGCCCATGAAGAGGCCGCTTTCGCCGTCGCTGGCATGATCGACGACAATACCGGCCTCGCGAAAGGCCTTGGTCAGATAGGCAGCGGCTTCCAGGTCGTCTTCGATCACGAGAATCTTCATGCTCGGGACATTACCCTCACGTCCCGCGGCCGCACAACCCGCCTGCGCGGGCAATTCGAAGGGTTGGATCGTGTTCATGCATATCCTCCATGACCAAAGAAAAAGGGCCGCGCAGCCGGTTGCAGACTGCGCGACCCCGCCAATGCGATGTGAAGGGGTCAGCCCTGGTTGATCGACAAAGCCATGAAGCGGTTGCCGCTGCTGGATTCGATCTGGAACAGCGCCTTTTTGCGACCGTCCTTGACGGCCTGATCGAGCGCCTTCTGAACGTCAGCCGCCGAGGAAACCTCGCGGTTGTTGACCGCGGTGATCTTTTCGCCTTCCTTCAGGCCCTTGTCGGCGGCGTCGGAGTCCGGGTCGATGGAGGTGACGGTCACGCCCTTGCCGTCTTCGGAGGGCGCAAGCGTCAGGCCGAGAGCCGAAAGCTCCTTGCCGCCGGTGTCGTCGCTCTGCTCTGGCGTTTCGGTCGCAGCCTGCTTGGTGTCGGTCGGCAGCGTGCCGAGCGTAACGGTCGCAGACGTCGCCTTGCCATCGCGCCACAACGAGACTTCGACCTTGGAACCCGGCGGGAAGGCGGCGATGCGGCGGGCGAGATCGCGCGGATCCTTGACCGGTTCGCCATTGACGGCGGTCACCACGTCACCCTTCTTGATGCCGGCCTTGAGGCCCGGAGAGTCGTCCTGCGGAGCGGTGACGAGCGCACCGCTGGCTTCGGAGAGGCCGAGCGATTCTGCGATATCCTTGCTCACCGGCTGGATCTGCACGCCGAGCCAGCCGCGATCGACCTTGCCATCCTTCATCAGGTCGGCGACCACATCCTTGGCGACCGTCGAGGGGATCGCGAAGGCGATGCCGACATTGCCGCCGGAGGGCGAGAAAATCGCGGTGTTGATGCCGACGACTTCGCCGCTCAGGTTGAAGGTCGGGCCGCCGGAATTGCCGCGGTTCACCGCCGCATCCACCTGAAGGTAGTCGTCATAGGGGCCGGAGCCGATATCGCGGCCACGGGCCGAGATGATACCGGCGGTGACCGTGCCGCCAAGGCCGAAGGGGTTGCCGACAGCCACGACCCAGTCGCCGACGCGAACCTTGGTGTCGTCCGCCCACTTCACATAGGTGAACTTGCGCTTGTCATCGACCTTGAGCACGGCGAGATCGGTGCGGCTGTCCTTGCCGATCAGCTTGGCATCAAGTTCGGTGCCGTCGTTCATCACGACGGTATAGGCCGCGCCATCGGAAACGACGTGATTGTTGGTGACGAGGTAGCCATCTTCGGAAATGAAGAAACCTGAGCCCTGGGATGTCGGGCGCAGATGGCCCTTACCTGGACCTTTACGCGGACGCTCGGCGCGATCGCCCGGGCCATTCTGGCCGTTCTGTCCGCCGAAATCACGGAAAAAGCGCTTCAGCGGATGATCGTCCGGCAGTTCGTCGAAACCACGACCGCCAAAATTGAAGCTGAAGCCGCTTTCGTCATTGGCGGTGTTCTGGACATCGGACTGGACACGCACCGAGACGACGGCAGGCGAAACGGCTTCGACGACATTGGCGAAGCTCGGAACCTGCGGCGCAGTCACTTCGACGGGTGCCGCGAAACTGTTGTGGATATAGGAGGGAACGCCGGTAGAGAGCATCACGGCGGCAAGACCGGCAACGGTGGTTGCCTTCAGCAGGGTCTTGGTAGAGGGTTTGACTTTGTTGAACATGCCTGTCGCCTTCTTTCATCTCTTCGCCCCCGATGCGGGCGAATTCATTCGATGAAGCAGATATAGGAAGACGCACCTTACAAAAAACTGTCCGGCCGATGAATTTTTGGTAATGTCCTGAGTAAGAAAAAAGCCCTATTCTTTCAGCAGCCGATCCAATGCCGCCTGTTCCTCGTCGCTGAGTTTGCGCCCTGTCGGACGGGCAACGCGTGAGCGCGCATAGACCGCCATGGCGATGACCCCGATCACGAAAAGCGCGATGGGCGCACCCCACAAGAGATAGGTATGCGCGCTCAACCGCGGCTTGAGCAGCACGAATTCGCCATAACGCGAGACGACATAATCGATCACCTGCTGGTCGCTGTCGCCATCGGTGATGCGCTCGCGCACCAGAAGGCGCAGGTCGCGGGCAAGCTCGGCGTTGGAATCGTCGATGGACTGGTTCTGGCAGACCATGCAGCGCAATTGCGCCGACAGCCCTCTTGCCCGTGCCTCCAGCGCGGGATCGGCGAGTATCTCGTCGGGATTGACGGCAAGCGCCGGCAGGGCCGTGAGAAAGAGGACCAGCGCGAGGAAAAGCCGCCGGATCATTCGGCTGGCTCCAGGGCTTGGCTACCGGCACGGGCGCGCCTGCTCGGTGCGCCGACCCGCAGGCGGCGGTCGCTCAGCGACACGAACCCGCCAAGCATCATCACCAGCGCGCCGCCCCAGATGCAGAGGATGTAGGGCTTCCACCAGATGCGCACGACGATGCCGCCATCGGCCATCACATCGCCCAGCGAAACATAGACCTGGGACAGGCCGAATGTGGCGATGCCGGCTTCGGTCGTCGGCATGCGTCGGGCGGTGTAGAGACGCTTGGAGGACCAGACGTCGGCCTTGACCGCGCCGCCACGACGGATGGTGAAGTGGCCGCGATCCTCGGTGAAGTTCGGACCGACCGCTGATTTCATGCCGTCGAAGGTCAGGCTGTAACCGCCGGCAGGCGTGGTCATGCCCGGCTTCATCTCGATCACGTGCTCCGTCTCGAAGGCGGTGACGGCGACGATGCCGAGAACGGTGATGCCGAGGCCCATATGCGCCAGTGCGGTACCAAAGGCCGAGCGCGGCAAGCCCACCAGCCGTCGCATGCCGATCGAGGTCGACAGCCGGCCGAAACCGGCGCGAAGCCAGAGGTCGGTCAGGGCGCCGAAGACGAGGAACAGGCCGGCGGCGAGGCCGAAGACGACCATGACCGGGCCGCCATACTGATCGTAGTAGAAGACCAGCGCCACGGCGAAGGACAGGCCCGCCGCCACGAACAGGCGCTGCAGTGCGCCGAGCAGATCGGCGCGCTTCCAGGCCAGCAGCGGTCCGAACGGCACGGCGAGCAGCAACGGGATCATCAACAGGCCGAAGGTGAGGTTGAAGAAGGGCGGACCGACGGAGATTTTCTCACCCGTCAGGGCTTCCAGCAGCAGCGGATAAAGCGTGCCGATCAGCACCGTCGCGGTCGAGACCGTCAGGATGAGGTTGTTGAGAACCAGTGCGCCCTCGCGCGAAATCGGCGCAAACAGCCCGCCTGCGTTCAGCATCGGCGCGCGGAAGGCAAACAGCGACAGCGCCCCGCCGATGAAGATCACCAGAATGGCGAGGATGAAGACGCCGCGCGTCGGATCGGTGGCGAAGGCATGGACCGAGGTCAGGACGCCGGAACGCACCAGGAAGGTGCCGAGCAGCGAGAGCGAGAAGGTCAGGATCGCCAGCAGGATGGTCCAGATCTTCAGCGCCTCGCGCTTTTCCATCACCAGGGCCGAATGCAAGAGCGCCGTGCCGGCAAGCCAGGGCATGAAGGAGGCATTTTCGACCGGATCCCAGAACCACCAGCCGCCCCAGCCGAGCTCGTAATAGGCCCAATAGGAACCCATGGCGATGCCGGCGGTCAGGAAGGTCCAGGCAGCGAGCGTCCACGGCCGCACCCAGCGCGCCCATGCGGCGTCGATCCGCCCCTGCATCAACGCCGCGATGGCAAAGGAAAAGCAGACGGAAAAACCGACATAACCGAGATAAAGCAGCGGCGGATGGATGGCGAGGCCGATATCCTGCAGCACGGGATTAAGATCCTGGCCTTCCGCCGGCGCCGGGTTGAGGCGCTGGAACGGGTTGGACGTCAGGAGGATGAAGAGAGCAAAAGCCGTGCACACCCAGCCTTGCACCGAGAGCACATCGGCGCGAAGGCGATCAGGCAGATTGCGGCCGAAGAGCGCCACCAGCGCGGTGAACAGCGCCAGGATCAGCAGCCAGAGCAGCATCGATCCTTCATGGTTCCCCCAGACACCGGAGACCTTGAACAGGATCGGGACCAGCGAATGCGAATTTTCCCAGACATTGCGGACGGAAAAATCCGAAACCAGATGCGCATGGGTAAGAACGCCGAAGGAAAAGGCCACCAGCGCAAACAGCACGACGGCCGCGATCGGGCCGATATCCATCAGGGCCGGATCGTTACGGCGCGCGCCCCACATCGGCAGGACGGAGAGCAGAATGGCGGTGGCGAGCGCCAGCACGAGAGCATAGTGACCAAGTTCGACGCTCATTGTGTCTGCTCCTGTCCGGCCCAGACGCCCTTTTCCTTCAGGCGGTCGGCGACTTCCTTGGGCATGTAGTTTTCGTCATGCTTGGCAAGCACCGAATCGGCCTGGAAGACATCGCTGCCCGGCTCGAACTTGCCTTCGGTGACCACGCCCTGTCCCTCGCGAAACAGATCGGGCAGCAGCCCGGTATAGGTGACTTTCACCGTTCCCTCGCCGTCGGTGACCGAGAAGGCGACCGTCGAGCCGTTGCCGCGCACGACCGAACCCTCGCCCACCAGACCGCCGAGGCGGATGCGGGTTTCGGGCGGCACCGGCGTCTTCGCCAGATCGGCCGGCATGTAGAAATAGGCGATCGACTGGCCGAACGCGTAGAGAACCAGCATGGCGGCGATGGCGATGAAGCCCATTCCGACGCCGATCACGGCGAGGCGCTTCTGCTTGCGGTTCATTGGCTGGCTCCTTCGGAAGAGAGGCCGAGTTCGGTGGCAAGCGCCAGCAATTGCTTGCCTTCGGCGCTGTCGGCGGGGAAGACGGCAAGGCCGCGCTTCAGCGCGTCGCCCGCCTTCTGCGGCTGCTTGAGAACGCTGTAGGAGCGCACCAGCCGCAACCAGCCTTCGATATTGTTGGGATCTTCGGCAAGCTTGGCGTCGAGGCTGGCGACCATGCCTTCGATCATCTGGGTGCGGTCACCAGTCGTCATGGCCTCAGCGTCGGCAACCTGCTCTTGCGTCGGATTGCCGGGCGCCGGCGGTACGGGCGGGCCGCTGTTCAGCACAAGATGCTGCTTCACCAGCGACAGCCACGGCGCATCGGCGGGCGAATCCTTGAGAATGGCCTCGAAATCCGCCTTGGCCTGCGGATACTGGCCGGCCTGTTCCTTGGCGAGCGCCACGTAGAAGCGCGTGCGGAAATTCTTCGGTTCGAGCTTCAATGCCGATTCGAAGGCGTCGCGCGCATCGGCGGTAACGACGCCTTCGGCGCCGGCCACCAGCGTTTCGCCAAGACCGTTGAAGCGCTCCGCGCTCGGGCCGCTCAGCCTGATGGCGTTGCGATAGGCCATTTCGGCATCGCCAAGACGCATGTTGCGGAAGTAGATCGGCGCCAGCAGATCCCAGCCGGCTCCATCATCCGGGTTCTTCGCCAGATGCTGTTCGGCCTTGACGATCAGGATGCCGACATCGGTGCCGGGATTGTCGAGGCGCGCCTGCAACGGCTGCGCCGGCAGTTCGGGGCTGCCGGTTTCCAGGTAGAAACCGAGCCCGATGGCGGGAAGACAGAGAAGCACGAGCAGTTCCGCCACACGACGGCGGCGGGCGGAGGGCTTGGCGGGATTGCCCGCATCGGTCCCGCCGGAGACGGCGAGCAGCCGACGGGCGATCTCGGCCTTGGCGTATTCGGCCTCATCGGCAGTGATCAGGCCCTGCTGCCGGTCACGCTCCAGTTCCTTGAGCTGGTCACGGTAGACGGCGGCTTCGCCGGCGCGGTCGTCCGCACCGGCATGCGCACCGCGCAGCAGGGGATAAAGCAAAGCGGCAGCGACGGCCGCCGTGAGGATCGCGACGAATATCCAGAAAAGCATAGCGCCCAATTACTTTACCCGAACGGTCATTCCAACTGGCAAACGCTCCGCTCACGCGGATTTGTGGCGTTTAGCCGCAAGTAGCCGCTCTGGAGGCATCGCACATTGCTTTAAGTCAATGGCGACCAGCTTCCGTTCGCATTGCGGCAGGCAGCCCCGCGCGCCACCGCCTGCCGGTCTTCCAGCTTCAAGGTATGGGTATATTGCCGGCAATTCTGTGACCCGACCTGATACGGCGCTGCCGCCACGACCTCGCCACTGACGCCGCGGCCGCTCCATGCGACCGGCTGGCCGCCGGGGGCAGCTTCCAGCGCGCGGTATTCGGCTTCCAGCGCCCGCTGCTTGTCGGAATTGCTGAGCGTCACGCCGCTGCGCGCCACGATGCCGCCCTGCAGGGCGGTGATGAAGCCTGTCGAACCGTTTGCTGCTGTGACAGCCGGCTTCGGCGCAATGCTGCCGGTTCCGGAACCTGTGGTCTTGCAACCGGCAAGGGCGAGCGTCGCGGCAAGCGCGGCAAGGGTGAGGCAACGCGTGGAAACATGCATGGAATCAAACCAGTATTCGCGGTCGGCAATCGTCAAATCAAGTTCCTTGCACTGGTGAGGGCTTTGCGTGGCGTCATTGTGACCGTCCGCCTTTTTTGACACCGCAATCGGCGTCACGCAATGTCCTTTGTCACGGCAGGCAAAATTAGCCGCGCCCTCAGCCCACCGGCCGGCCCGCGCGAGAGATCGATCAACCCGTGATATTCGGAGGTGATCTCGCGCACGATCGACAGGCCAAGGCCCGTGCCGGGCTTGCTTTCGTCCAGCCGCCGGCCACGCTTCATCGCCTCGCGGATCTGATCGGCATCGAGGCCGGGACCATCGTCCTCGACCGTCAGCTCCACCCAGGATTTGCGCGCGGGGTCGGCGCCCTTGACGTCGGCGGGTGCGGCATTAGCAGTGACGATCACCCGGCGTTCAGCGAAGCGGGCCGCGTTTTCCAGAAGATTGCCGACGGTCTCCTCGACGTCCTGCTGCTCCATCGCCAGCGACAGATGCGGCGGATCGATCACCAGCTCGAATTCCTTGTCGGCGTTCAGGCGGCGCATGACACGCACCAGCCGCTCCAGCGCAGGCTCTGCTTCCGTGCGCGCCAGAACCGAATCGCGCTGGGCGGCGATGCGGGCGCGGTTGAGATAGGATTGCACCTGCCCCTGCATCGCCTCGGCCTGATGAGCAACCAGTTCGCCATGCTGGCGGTCGAGCACGCGCGCCTCGTTGAGCAGCACGGCAATCGGCGTCTTCAGCGAATGGGCGAGATTGCCGACCTGCATGCGGGCGCGCTCGACGATGCGGCGGTTGCTGTCGATCAGTGCATTGATCTCGTTGGCAAGCGGCTGGATTTCGCGCGGAAACTCGCCCTGCAGCCGCTCCGCCTCGCCGCCGCGAATGCGCTCAAGGGCCGCGCGGGCATGGTCGAGCGGTTTCAGGCCATAGAGAATGGCCAGCGCATTGACGATCAGGCTACCGAAACCGAAGACGGCCAGCGCCAGATAGAGGCTGTTGTCAAAGGCGGCGATGTCGTTTTCGACCACGGCGAGATTGCCGCTGACCCGAAAGCGCGCGGCACGACCCTCCTGATCCAGCACCACTTCGGTCTCGGCCACCTGGATGCGATTGCCGTTGCCGTCGTCGAGCGAATAGAAACGCTCGTAATTGCTGTCGAAAGGCACTTCGGCGACCGAGGGAACCTTGAGATTGGAGAGACCAAGCGAGGAGGAAACCAGCGGCCCGGTCGAAAAGGTGCCGAGGGGCTCGACGATCCAGTACCAGCCGCTTTTCGGCTGCGAGAAACGCAGGTCGCCAAGCTCGGGATTGCCGGCGAGCGAACTGTTTTCGCCAATGGAAAGCGAGTTGACGACGTTATAGAGCTGGGCGCGCAGCAGATCCTGAAAGCCGCGGTCGGCGCTTTCGCGGTAGAGCGTCGAAATGACCACCGCAATTGCCACCAGCGCCACCGCCGACCAAAGGGTGGCGAGCAGCAGCACGCGGGCGGTGAGAGAACGAGCACCGAAGGTCATATCCGTCGCAGCGCCCCCGCGCGTTCCGAAGTGATTGTTACTTTGCTGCGCCCGGCGCCTGCATGCGATAGCCGAGGCCGCGCACCGTCTCGATCAGGTCGACGCCCATCTTCTTGCGAAGCCGGCCGACGAAAACCTCGATGGTGTTGGAATCGCGGTCGAAATCCTGATCGTACATGTGCTCGACGAGCGCGGTGCGCGACACGACCTCGCCCATGTGATGCATGAGATAGGAGAGCAGCCGGAATTCATGCGAGGTGAGCTTGAGCTGGCTGCCATTGACCGAGGCCTTGGACGTCTTGGTATCGAGCCGCACCGGCCCGCAGACGATCTCGGAGGAGGCATGGCCGGCGGCGCGGCGGATGAGCGCGCGGATGCGGGCCAGCACTTCCTCGACATGGAAGGGCTTGGCGACGTAATCGTCGGCCCCGGCGTCGATGCCGGCCACCTTATCGCTCCAGCGGTCGCGCGCGGTGAGGATCAGCACCGGCATGGTGCGCCCGTTCGCGCGCCACTTTTCGAGAACGGTGATGCCGTCCATTTCCGGCAGGCCGATATCGAGGATGACGGCGTCATAAGGTTCGGAGTCGCCGAGAAAATGGCCTTCCTCGCCGTCGAAGGCCTGGTCGACGACATAGCCGGCCTCCTTCAACGCATCCGCAAGCTGGCGGTTGAGCGTCGCATCGTCTTCGACCACAAGAATTCGCATGTCCGCAGGTCACTCCATGGAAAAACGTCAAAACAGGTGGGGCCTGCTTACATCGGAACCTTGACGCGGACCTTGCGTGGCCGTTCGCTGCCATTGCCCTGGATCAGCACGGTGATGACGCAGGAATCGCCCGAGGGCTGGGCGGAAAGAAGCTGTCCGCCGGTTTCGGCGACCACCTGCTCCGCCGCTGCAGCACAATCGCCGGCGGCGTCAACCAGTATGCTCATGCCTGTATCCTGCGGTGCCGCCGCCGAAAGCCCGGCGGCAAGGGTCGCTAAGATCGCCGGAGATGCCATCGCCTATACTTCCACCGAAAACACGTCGATACCAGTTAAAAAGCGCGCCGTATCCAGATCGCCGTATGCGGCCGCGCTTCAAGTTTTTCTCGAAATCATGGCGTTATCGCAAGTCCGTATCATGGTTTTGCACGCCATGTTCCATGGTCCATACTTAATCAACACCGCCTGAATGGCAAATGAATGGGCGAAATTCCTGTCATTTCCGCCCATCCCCGCCGATTGCGTGGCGGGCCGAAATCCGCCCATACACCGCCAAAAGAGCGCCAAGCGCCCCGAAGAGGGCCACCAGTCCGTCGGCCAGCGCGCCTTGTTCCTCAAGCCCGAGTTCGACGCCCGAGAGGTGCAGGAGCGAGGCCAGAACGGCCAGGCCCGCGCCCCACACGGTCTTGGAAAGATACCACGGCTTCGATTCGATCATGTTGCGTCTCCCTTCAATTTACAGTGAAACCACCCGCTCGGCGGCAAGCCCCAGCGGCACCTTGCGGCCCATCTGGCGGATGCGCAGCGACAACGCCGCTTGCGGTCCGCCGAAATCCGCCGTCTCCAAAGCCTCCGGATAATCGTAGAAAGGCGCCGTCACCTCGACGCTGCGGCGCACGTGCGGACCGTCGAGAATGTCGATGCGATAACGCTCCTCCGGCTCGTCCAGCGCGATATCTGCCCCACCCCAGTCGTCGGCATCGACACGCCCGCGCCGCACCCAGGAAAGATGGATATCGCCGCCGGCCAGACGCCGGCCGCCGACATGCACGGGCGCCAACGGCGTTTCGGCGCGCATGCCGCCGGCAAAGGTTTGCGGCGCCGTCGCCCCCTGTCCGCCCGCAGCTTCCGCGATCCAGTTCAGCGACAGCCCCGCCTCTTCCGGCATCAATGCCAGCGGGCGCACCGCCGAATCGAGGAAGACGACCCGCGCGCCGGCCTCGGCGCCGGCCCGCATCGCGTCATCGCTGCCCGCAAGCCCGCGCAGCAGCCCGGTCAAACGCCAGCGGCCAGGGGCAATTTCCTCACCCTCGCTATAGCTCAGAATCTCCCAGCCGCCGTCTCGGCAGGCCACAGCCAGCCGGTTTTCCCCGGCGAGAACGGCGGGGCGGGCGGCGCTTGCCGCAGCGCCGAAGGGCAGATCGACCGTCAGCGCGTTCAACCGGTCGAAACGGCCGAACACGCCCGGAGACAGCGCGGCTTGCAGGGTTCCGATCCGCGCCGGCCGTTCCACCGCAGCGCGAAGCCGAAACCCTTCGGCTCCGGTCGAGGAGGAGATCGCGCTGCGCCGAAACGGCTTTGCATAGAGCGCGACGCGGGCGAAATCGCCCGACGCACCACCTTCGAAGCGCGGCAGGTCGAGAAAGACCAGAAGCGGCGCGAAGGGGAATACCTCCGTGCCCACGGTGCCCGGCTCGTCTTCACGCGAAGGCGGGCGTGTCGCAGTGGAGGCTGCAAAGGCGCGCGCCTCCACATGCCGGGTCTTGCCGTCCTCAATGCGGGTGACGAGAAACCGCCCCGCCGGCCCATCCGGCAATTCCACCGCATCGCCCGGCTGCAGGCCGAGTTCGTAAGGCGCGAGATCGAAGCTGAGGGAACGGCGCGCCACGAGCTGGTCGCGCAACAGCGCTTCGGCGCCGGCCAGCGCCGTCTCCGCAGCGAGGCTGGCGGCAAGATCGCAACGCAGAACCCGGTCATTAGCGGCCGCCACCCGGCGCGAACGGCTGCTCGCCTGCTCGTAATCGAGGAACTGGTCGTAGAAACCGATGATCGCCTCGCCGGCATGGTCGGCATCGTGGTTGCGGTTTTCCGTCCACAGTTTCTGGTCGTCGAGATCGGCCAGAACGTCGATCACTTTTGCCGGGCGGCTCGCCTTCAGCCGCGAGCGAAACCGTAAAATCGGCCCGCCCTCGTAGGCATCGACCTGAAAGGCGAACAGCAGCGGCTCGATCAGCGCCCGCGCCGAGGCGATTTCGCCTTGCACATACCCCGGAAGATCGCCGCTGACTTCCTCGACATCGAAATCGGTAAACCCATGATCTCGCAGGATGGCGGCGATCACTTCCGCCAGCGTGCCCGCGCCGAGGCGGCCGTTCATCCAATGCCCTGTCGTCCAGTTGGAGCCGTCGCTCCACACCTTCTTTTCCTGCGGAAAGGCCGGAAACGGCCGCGCATCCCAGGTCCAGACGAAGGTCTTTGTCGCATCCAGCATGCCGGCCGGCGCGTCAGCACCCGTCCAGTGATCGTGATGGGCCTCGAGAAAGCGGCGCTGAATGCTGTCGAGGCGCATCCAGTTGGAGAAATAGGGCGCAAAGCTCTCCGAAGACTTTGGGTCGACGAAGACGTTTGGCTGGTTCGCGCCCTTGTCAATGGCGGGGCAGCCGAGTTCGGTCAGCCAGACCGGCTTCATGCCGGGAACCCAGGGGGTTGGCGTCCCGACCTCCGCGCCGTCGACGCGATTGTAGTGCCGGTTCGACCACCAGCCATGGATATCCTTGTAGCGAAACACCCAGGGCTTCGCCGCCAGCCCATCAGTGATCGGGCTGCGCTGCCGCGCCTTGCGGTCGGCCTCGCTGGCATAATACCAGTCGAACCCTTCGCCTGTGGCGACGGCGGCCTTCAAGGCTCTTGGATCGTCCGCCGTGCGCGCGCCGTCCGGACTTTCCGCCAGCAGATCGGCATCGCGCCAGTCCGACAGCGGCATGTAATTATCGATCCCCACCGCATCGATGGCCGGCGAGGCCCAGAGCGGATCGAGATGGAAATAGACGTCGCCGCTGCCATCGGCCGGGTGGTAGCCGAAATATTCGCTCCAGTCCGCGCCGTAGGTCAACTTCGCCGCCGGCCCCAGCAGCCCACGCACCTCGCCCGCCAGCGTTGCCAGCGCCTGCACGAAGGGAAAGGCGTTCGTCTCGTCGCGCAATTGCGTCAGCCCGCGCAATTCCGAGCCGATGATGAAACCATCGACCCCGCCGACCGCCGCCGCCAGATGCGCATAATGCAGCACCAGCCGGCGATAGCCCTCGGCCGCTCCGGTATGCGTAATTTCCGTGCCCGCCACGGAAAAATCCGCAACCGCCGTATCGCCGCAGAAGGCGGAAACGGCCGCGCCGATGGCGGCGCTGCGATCCGGCGAACCGGCACGGCCGGGCGCGGGATGACAGGTGATGCGCCCGCGCCAGGGATAGACCGCCTGTTCCGCCCCGCCATGCGGATCCGGCAAGCCGTTGCCGAGCGGCACATCCATCATCAGGAAGGGATAGAGAAACACTTTCAGGCCGCGCGCCTTCAGGTCGGCGATGGCCGCGACGACGCTGGCATCGTTCGGCGTGCCGCCATAGGCCGGGCCGCCATTACTGGTGCTGATCAGGTGCGCATCGCTGCGGGGAATGCCGGAGACGATCCAGGGAATGCTCTCCTCCTCCCGCCCCAGCGTCTCGACGCCCGGCAGGATGCGGCATTCGCCGGCGCGCAAATCCGTGCCGAACCAGGAGACGACCAGCGCCACGCTTTCCAGATTGGGGCAGACGGCCGTCAATTCGTCGATCGAGGCAGCCCAGTCGGTCGCATGCGTCAGTGTATGGCGGTTCATGCTGCGCACACTGCCCGGCCCCAGGCTTTCGGTGACCGGCACAGTGGAATAGCCGTGCTCGGTGGAGCCGGGAATGATAGTGATCGCCCGGATCTGGCTTTCCAGCCGCCCGACGGTGCGCAGCACCTCGAACTGGAACAGTGGAATACGGTTTCCGAAAGTATCGAGCGGCAGCCGCTCGAAGACGACGTAAGCCAGTCCGCGATAGGCCGGCACCCTGCCCGCGCCTTGCTTCGCCTCGATCAGCGGATCGGCAAGCTGGTCGCGGCTGCCGGTGTGCACCCGCATCTCTATATTGGTCAGGTCGATCTCGCGCCCGTCGGCCCAGACACGGCGCACGCTGGCGATCTCGCCTTCACAGAGCCCGATGGCCAGATTGGCATAATAGCTGAAATTTTCGACGCGCGGCCCCGTCGCCTTGCCGCCGGCGCGCTCCACGGAGACTTCCTCCTCGAAACGCGTCGCCCAGATCAGCGTGCCGCCGATGCGGGCGGTGCCGTAGAGACGGCTGATGGAGGTGCCGTCATCGGCCCCGGGAATGCGCGCCGTCGCCAGCCGCTGGCCGGAGATGGTGCGGGTGCCGTTGATCAGCGCCCGGTCGACGACATTGCCGGCCAGCGCGCCCGCCGCCCGGCCGATGATTGCGCCCACGGGCCCGAAGACGCCACCAAGTGCCGCACCCGCCGCCTGAAACAGAATCGTCGCCATTTGAAGAACCTCAGAGTTCGGGGAAGCGGAAGACGCCGGCAATGCGCCGGCGCCAGGAGGGCGTCAGCGGCGAGCGGATCACCGCCGCCTGCTCATAGGCATGGATGAAATGCCCCTGCCCGCAGAAGATGCCGGCATGTTTGGCCGCATAACCCGCCCGCCAGCGAAAGATCATCAGGTCGCCCGCTTCCATGGCGTCGACGGGCAAAAAATACCGCCCGGCCGCCGCCAGCAGCCGCTCCTCGCCGCAACGCTCCGCCCAATCGGGCGCATAAGGCGCGGGCGTTTCCGGCTCGCCGCCGTAAAGCTCCCGCCAGACGCCGCGCACCAGCCCGAGGCAATCGCAGCCGATGCCGCGCCGCGATCCCTGATGGCGGTAGGGCGTGCCGATCCAAGCTTCCGCCGCGCGCAAGACTTTTTCGCCGACCCCGTTCATTCGAACAGCGCCCGGCCATCATGCACGGTCTCGCCATCGGCATAGGAATAGGCGAAGTCCGAGCCCGGGATATGCGGAAATCCTTGGAAATTAAGCTGGTTGGCGAATTTCGCCCGGCAGGTGGAAAACGCCTTGTCGCAACCGGCAGCGATCTCGAACGTCGCCCCCACCGTGACCGGACGCGGCAGCGGCAACCAGAAGGTCAGGGCCACCGCTCCCTCCTCGACCCGATGATCGTCGATATCGAAGGACAGGCCGGCGAGCGGCCCGCCGGTGACTTTCAGCACCCCATAGCGGAAAAACCCGGCTGCAAAACCGGAAATCCCCGAGACCACCACCGTCTGCCCGTCGAGGACCGCCGTCACCGCGCCGCCGCCGCGATAGGCGGCGAGATCGACGCCGCAGCGCCCATCGCCCAGCGTCGCATCGCAACGCCGCCCATAGATGCGGCCCTGATCGCGCCCGAGCTTGTGGGTAAAACTGCGCAATTCGGCGCGAAAATCGCCATCGCTCAACGTTACCTCGCCGATTTCCTGCACACGCAGCAGCATGTGCTGCGCCGGATCGGCCCAATTGACGAGATAGACCTCCACCCGCGCCCCGTCATAGCGCCCGTCGGTCAGGTCACCTTCCGTAATCGCCTCGCTGGAAAAACCGCCGGCCACCTCCGCCGTCGTTGCGGCCAGACCCGCCTCCGTCTCCGCATCGCTGGCGGAAAAGCCGCTGGCGGCGGCAAAATGCGTAGCGGCGAAATCGAGGTCGCCGTCATGCTCGGTAAAACCGAAGACGCTGCCATCACGGCGGATGACCCGCCAGGCATGACAAAGCGTCGTGGCGCCCTCGGCAATATGGGCGGCGAGCGCTGCAGGGATTTCTCTCATGGCGTGATCTCGATCAGGGGAATGGAGGGAATGCGCCCGGCCTTGAAGGACTGCAGGCTGATATCGATACGGTCGCCGGCAAAACGCACCGGCACATCGAAGACGAAGCCCGCCCGCACCGCCGCTCCCGAGAGCGGCGGGGTGGAAAAGGCAACGATCCCCGTCGCCGGATCGCAAGCAAAATCCCAGGGCGGCACGAGGACACCGCCAACGGAAGCCACCACCGTCCCGGCCACCGGCTTGGCGATCACCCGCTCGACCCCGCCGCCGGCATCCGCATAGGTCTTGACGAGCTGAAACGCCGTCCGCATCCCGTCGCCGGTTCCGAGAAGCTGGTCCATCGCCGAAACGCTCTCCCCCGGCGGGCAGGACTTGTCATCGAACGGATCGCGAAACCGAAACCCATAGAGCGCCCCGCTCCGCGCCTCGAAAAACGCCGCGACCTCATAGAGATCGTCAATCGAGCGCACGCCCGACCCCGCATCGTAGGAGCGCCGCGCGCCCCGCCAGCGCCGGTTGCGGCTCTCGCGCCCATTGGTCAGATTGACGATATCCGTCCGCCTCTCCGGCCCACCGCTGGTCGATAGCGACAGCCGCAACGGAAACCGCATCTCATGAAATCCCGGCATGGTTCTTTTCCCTCAAATATTCCGTTGCCCGCGCCCGACGCTGCGGGCGAGCATGGCGGAAAGCTGGCCTTCGCTGCGGCGAAAGCTTTCGGCGTCGGGGGTGGTGATGTTGAAGACGATGCTGGCGCCGCCGCCACTGGCCGCCGCGACGCCGAGCGCGCCATCGGAGCCGCGTTTCAGCGGCAGGATCGCCTCCGCGCCAGCCTCGCCCATCAGCCCACGGCCGCCCTCCATGGCAAAGTAGGTGGGTGCGGAAACGATGCCGCCGTCGGCAAAGGGCGTCACTCGCCCCGGCACGCCGCCGCGCGAAAAGGCGAAGAGCGAGCCGAGATTTCCGGCCAAGCCCGAAACGGTATTGCCGACCAGCCCTTCCAGCGGCTTCAGCCCAACCGACAGCGCGATATCGCCCAAGCGTGTACCGACCCCGCGCAAAATATCTTCGAGGCTCTTGCTGCCGCTCGCCGCCTGCCGCAAAGCACCTGACAAGACGGAGCCGAAGGCGCGCGAGCGGGTTTCGAGATCGGTCAGCACCTCACCCAGGGCGGAGGCATTGCGGGTCATGTCGTCGAGGGACTGGTCGTCCATGCTCATATCCTTTCGGGCTTATCTGGAAAGCGCCGCATCAGCGCGGCCAGCGCCGGCCGATCCGGCGCCCCAGCATCGGGCGTCAGGCCGCCGGTGGCGGCATGGAGTTCGCGGGGAGTCATCGCCCAGAAACTGCCGGCATCGAGCCGCAGCAGGCAGAGGCCGGCATGCATCGCCCTGTCCCACGGGAAGGGCGCCGGCCGTGTCTCGCCTGCCGCGGCGCTCAAGGGCGCGGCGGGGCGGCCTCCATACCGTGTCCGGGGCCGGGCTCCAGAAACGTCGCGGTCAGGAGATCGCGGACGATGGTGGCGCAGCCGGCGATGCCGCCCTCGATATCGGCCATCGCCACGTCTTCATCCGAGACCACATTGCCGCCGCCGCGAAGCCCGGCGCCGACGAGGCGGATGATATCGACGGCCCGCAGCCGCCCGCTTTCGAAGCGGGCGGCGAGATCGGCGAGATTGTCGGCGGCGAAGGTCGTTTCCAGTTCGGCCAACGCCCCCAGCGTCAGGCAGAGAATGCGGCGCTCGCCATCGATGACCGCCTCGATTTCGCCGCGCCGGCGGTTGGCGCGTCCCTGTCGCCCCGTCATCACAACGCACCAAAACTGAGCGCGCCGGCCGATTCCAGCGCCAGCTCGAATTGCAGCTCGCCATTGTGCTGGCCGGAATATTCGAGGGCGGTGATCTGGAACGGCCCGGTCACCGTGCCGAAATCGGGGATGACGATCTGCCAGTCGAGGATGGTGCCGGCAAACAGCGCTGCGCGCAGCGTCGCATCGGAGGCCGCATCCTTGAAGATGCCAGCGCCCGAAAGGGATGCGCGCTGCACCCCGGCACCGGCGAGAAGCTCGCGCCAGCGCCCGGCGCTTTCGGCATCGGTGACATCCACCGTCTCGGCATTGAAGCCGAGCCGCTTGGAGCGCAGGCCGGCCACCGTTTCATAGGCGCTGCCGTTATGGACCTTCAGGAGCAGATCCTTGCCCTTCTGAGCAACCATGTCGTCCTCTTTTGTCTTGTCGCATTTCCGGACGGAAAATCGGTATCCGCTTTTCCTGGAAATGCTCTCGGTTGAAATTTCCGCGCAACCGGATGCGGCCTCACGCGAAGCGTGCTAGACCGCCGGTCTGACCTGCCGGATTCGAAAAACCCATGCCGCATGCCCCCGCCTCAAGCCGCCCGGCGGTCACCGTCGCCGTCCTGGCGATCACCCAGCTCGTCGGCTGGGGCACGACCTTCGACATGCTCGGCGTCATGGGCCGCATCATCGCGCCCGATCTCGGCCTCGCCAACGAGGTGATCTTTCTCGGCATTTCGGTGATGATGCTGGTCAGCGCGCTGGCAGGCCCGGCGACCGGCCGCTGGCTCACCCGGTTCGGCGCACGAAACGTGCTCGCCGCCGGCTCGGTCGTGTTCTTCTTCGGCCTGCTGGCGCTCTCGGCGGCGCAGGGGCTAGTCAGCTATATTCTTGCCTGGGCGGTCATCGGCTTCGGAGGGGCGCTCGGCCTGTCGCCGCCGGCCTATACGGCCATCGTCGAACGCGAGGGCTTGCGCGCTGGCCGGGTCATCGCCATCCTGATGCTGTTCACCGGCCTCTCCAGCGCCGTCTTCTGGCCGCTCCTGAATGCCGTGCAGGCCGAGATCGGCTGGCGCATGACCTTCGTCGTCACCGCCTTCATCCATCTTTGCGTCTGCCTGCCGCTGCATCTCTTCGTCCTGCCGCGCCCCGGGGCTGCGGCGACGGCGGATGAGGGACACGATATCGCCCCCATCCGCCTCAGCCCGCGACAGAGAACGGCCGCCTTCCTGCTGATCGCCGTCTCGACCATGCTGGCGACCTTCGTCACCTATGGGCTGACGCCGTCGCTCTTGCATATCCTCAGCCTCTCCGGCGCGTCACCCGCCTTCGCGCTGGAGCTTGGCTCGTTGCGCGGGGTCATGGGCATCGCCGCCCGCTTTCTCGACATGCTGCTCGGCCGGCGAAGCTCGCCGCTGATCGGAACGACGGCCGGTGTGTTGATGCTGGTCGCCAGCTTCGTCATGCTCGCCTTTGCCGGTTCTGCGCCGCCGCTGCTGGTCGGCTTCGTGGTGCTGTATGGTTTCGGCACCGGCGTGGTGACCGTGGCGCGCGCCCTGCTGCCGCTGCTCGTATTCTCACGGCAGGAATTCGGCATGCAGTCGGCGCGGCTGTCGCTGCCGCAAAATCTGGCCAGCGCCGTGGCACCCGTCATCTTCACCGGCATTCTCGACCGCCTCGGCCTCAATGCCGTCATCGTCACCATCACGCTGTTGTCGATGCTGTCGCTTCTGCTGACGCTCGTCTTGTGGGTCATCATCCGTCGCGCCAGGGCGGCGGGCGAACCTCTCATTCGGTAACCGCGCGGAAGCGCAATTCGGCGACATGGCGGCGCGACTTCGGCTCGCGCCGCGCCCGCGTCGTGCGGTGCTGCAGGTTGACGAGCGTCGCGCCGACAAGCGCCAGATCGGCATCATGCAGAAGGGCGCGCAGCCGGCCCGCGATCTCCTGCGCCTGGCGCTGCCCCTGCTCCGCCGACCAGGCTTCGAGCGTCAGGAAATGCTCCTCGCCCGTTTCTGTCGCGGTCGAAAAATCCTCGCTGCGCAGCTCCGATATGACGATGCAGGGCAGACGCGGACGGTCGAGCAGCCGGTCGTGAATGCCATCGGCGCCGATGATCGCCGTCAGCGCGACATCGTCGGCAAGCCGTGCATGGATGGCTTGCATCAGGGCGTTCGCGGCGCTCATTTGCCCTCCTCCTCGCAATAGCAGACGAGATAGCGGCCGCTTTCATCGGGATCGCGGGCGGTGCGGATGGTGAACAGGCGCGCGCCCTTGCGCAGCCGCTGGCCGGCGACGATATCGCAGCGAAACCGTATCCAGATGCGATGGCTGATCGTGGCGGCATCGGCGCCTGCGATCTCGCCATAGGCCTGGCTCACCGGCTCGACCAGCGCCCAGAGCGCGGCAATACCGGCAAAGGCGATCTCCGCCCCGCCTTGCCCGTCCGGCGTGGCAACCGGCGCTTCCAGTTCCAGCCGCGCGGAAAACTGGCCGGGATCGAGAAAAGCGACAGGCATGGTCAGAGCCTCCTCGGCAGCCAGGGCGCAACCAGCCGTTCGTACCCATCGGGAATGAGCGCCGGCTGATTGTCCGGAGATACGACGCCACGGCAGGAAAACATCTGGGCGATATGCGTCAGCATCGCCCGTTTCAAACCGTCCGGCACATCGACGGCATTGCCGAAGCCGGCGGTGAAATCGATCTCGATGCCGTTCAGCGCCCGCGCCGTATCAGGGCTTTGCGACAGCATCAGCCGCGCCGGCATCGCCTGCCCGTCCAGCATATGGCCGTCAAGCGGGACGCTGACCGGCGCACCGGCCGCGTCATAGATCGTCACCGATTCAATGGCTTGCACCGGCGCCCTGCCAATTTGAATCGGCCCCTCCGGCCAGACGTCGAGATAAAGCCGCCAGCCTTGGTTGACCAGCGCCAGCCCGCTCATCCGCTCCAGATGCTCGCGGGCGGCGCGGATAAGGCTCGTCAGCAGCGCATCCTCGTCGTCGCCGTCGAGGCGCAAATGCGCCTTCACCTCCACAAGCGTCAACGGCTCCGCCACCGGCGGCGCGATCAGGGCATAGGTCATTGATGTCTCCGGGGATTTGGAAATTGGAATAGGGCTGTGCCGCAAATCCCTTCTCCCCGCGGGGAGAAGGGGAAATTGCCGCAATCACGGTTGCGGCAGAGAGCGCCGGCTCAGCTCGCCGCGAACTTCACCAGTTTGATCGCCTCGAAATCCTGCACCCCGCCGCCAACGCGTTTCGTCATGTAGAACAGCACATAGGGCTTGGCGGAGAAGGGATCGCGCAGGATGCGCACGCCGGTCCGATCCACGACGAGATAGCCGGCGCGGAAATCGCCAAACGCGATGGAGAGCGAATTGGCGGCGATATCCGGCATGTCCTCGGCCTCCGTCACCGCAAAGCCCATCAGCGAGGCCGGCTGGTCGGCGGCGACGGGCGGACGCCACAGGTAATTTCCGTCGGCATCCTTGAACTTGCGGATCTCGGCCTGCGTTTTCCGGTTCATGACGAAGCCGGCATTCTGGCGATGGCGGGCCTTCAGCGCATAGATGGTATCGACCAGCACATCCGAGGGGCCGCTGGTCTTGAAGGCGCCGGCGGCACCGGAGGCGATATAGCCGATATTGCCCCAGCTCCAGCCGCTTTCGGCCACCGTCGTATAGGACAGAAATCCCTTCGGCTTGTTGGTGCCGTCGCCATTGACGAAGGCCGCGCCCTCCTGCTCGGCGAAGACGATATCGACTTCGGCCGAGATCCAGGCCTCGATATCGACGGCGGCATCGTCGAGCAGCGATTGCGTCGCCGCCGGCATGGCGTAAAGCTCCATGGTCGGGAAGGAGAGTTCGGCCAGCTGCGGCGTGTTGGTCTGCGGCCGCGCCGCCGTTTCCGCCACCCAGCCGGAGGAAAGACCGCTCAGCGAAAACGGCTTTTTCAGAACGGCGGCCGAGACCTGGCGCACCGTTGCCAGCGCGCGGATCGGAGAGGCCACCGACAGGCGGCGGCCGATTTCGGTATCGGTTTCCGGCGGCACCAGATAGCCGCCATCCGCGCCCGTGCCGGACGAATAGGCCTTGGCTTCGAGATCGCGCAGCGCGCCCTCGTCGCCCCGGCGGATATAGGCTTCGAAAGCGGCCTTGTGCTCGCTCGTCTCGACCGCGCCGCCGCGCCCCAGCGGTGGGCGGGCCTTCTTGACCACGAGCTGGTCGAGCAGGCTCTTCTGCTCGTCCATGGCGCGGTTGATGCGCTCGACGCGCTCGCGGGTCACGACGTCGTCGGTCAGCTTGCTTTCGATTTCGTCCAGACGGCGGTCGTTGACCTCGCGGAAGGTTTCGAAGGCCGACATGAACTCGTCGAAGGCGGCGTTGACATTGTCCGGCACGGCCTTGATTTCCGGCGCGGATTTTTCGGTGGCTTCAGTCATGCAGCTATCCTTTCGAGGGCTGGCGGGGTTTGAAGAGAGTGCGCGCGGCGCGGCGCAGCGTGCGGGCCAGCTCGGTTTCGGCATCGCGAAACCAGCGGGCATGCTTGACGTTGGAAACGCGGGCCGAGGGCAGCATCGGAAAGGTGACGACCGAGATCTCCCAGAGATCGGCCTCGAGAATGCGACGGATGCCGCCCTTGGCATCGTTGCGGGCGCGCACCGTCTGGAAGCCGATGGAGAGACCATCCAGGCCGCCGCTTTTCATCAGCTGGTGCACCTCGCGGGCGCGGGCGACGCCGGTGGCGAGCTGGCCCTCGACATAAAGGCCGCGCGCATCCTCGCGGATCGTGGTCCAGACGCCGATGGGCTCGGCCGGATCGTGCTGGAAGAGCATGCGCACGCCGCCCGAGCCACGTTCCGTCAGCGAGCGGGAAAAAGCGCCACGCTCGATGACGTCCTTGCCGAGATCGACCTCGCCGAACAGGCTGGCATAGCCGGAAAACCGCCCCTCACCGGTGACGCCCTTCAGCGTCAATGCGGCGAAACGGGTCGTGGCGGGGCGCGGCCCGCGATCAGCGTTCCTCATGAATGTCTCCTGAGATAAAAGGGGATCAGCGCTCGGGGCGAGCGCCGTAACGGCCGGCGATGCGGGCGAGGATGCCAAGCGCCCACCAGGCGCTGAGGCTCGATGCCGCCGAGCCGGCAAGCAGGGTTTCGAAAGGCGACATCTGGCCGCCAAGCTGCATGCGCTCGATCAGCCAAGCCCCGGTCGGGCCTCCAAAGATCAGGCCGCAGGTCAGGCCGGTGAAGAAGCGTCCGGCCGCCTCGCGCCGGCTTTTCGGCAACAGATAGACCAGCGATACGGCCGCCCCTGCGGATGCGCCCGCCGTGCGCGCCACCCACAGCCCGGGTTCATTGCCGAAGTCAGCCATGGTTAACGCCCTCCGGTTAGACTGCGCTTACATTTTCGCCGAAATTTCGCAGCTGTGAACGGCGATATCGGAGTCGAAAGAATCGCTTATCCGCGTTTCTTCACGCGCAATGCCAAGCCTCTGGCAAAGCGATTCAACGGGATCGAAAATCGATTCCGCCACACGAACCAAATCATTGATTTTGTATCAGTATCCGACCGCTTGCCGCTTCTCTTCCTCGGTGAGGAAGCCGGCACCCCCTACCCTCGCCCAGAGCGCGTCGCGCTCGGCGGAAAGGCCGGCGATGCGGTCGAGATCGGGCTCCAGCCGCAGGGCCTCGCGATAGACCGGCGACAGCCAGGCGGAAAGGCTGGCGGCGATGCGCTGGATCAGCGGCAGCACCGTCAGGCGATAGAAGGCGCGGTTGGCCTCCTGATAATTGGCATAGGTGGCGTCGCCGGGAATGCCGACCAGCATCGGCGGAACGCCGAAGGCGAGCGCGATATCGCGGGCCGCCCCGTTGCGCGCCTCGATGAAATCCATGTCGCGCGGCGAGAGGCTCATCGTCTTCCAGTCGAGCCCGCCTTCCAACAGCAACGGACGGCCGGCGCGCACCGCCCCGGCATAGCCGTTTTCCAGCTCCGCCTTCAGCCGCTCATATTGGTCTGGCGAAAGATTGCCGCCCTCCTTCGGCTGGTAGACCAGCGCGCCTGAGGGCCTTGCGGAATTGTCGAGCAACGCCTTGTTCCAGGTCGCGGCGGCGTTGTGCAGGTCGAGCGCCGTCTGTGCGGCGGCGAGCGGCGGAAAGCCGAGATGGTCGTCGAGCGGATGGAAGAGTTTCAGGTGCAGCAGACCCAGCCCCTCCACCGGCTCTGCGGCAAAGCGCCTGACGGCATTGCCGATGCGATAATCATAGCCGACCGGCCAGCCATCGACGCCGGCGACGACGCTCACCCGATCCGGCCGCAGCAGATGCAGCTCGCGCAGGTGTCCCGCCGCCAGCACCGGCTGCACATAGGCATTTCCCGACAGCAACAGATGCCCGTAGAGCGCCTCGAAGAAATCCGGCCCGCCCATGCGGCCGTTCGGCCGGGCGACGAGATCGATCAGTGCATGTTCCTCGATCTCGCGCTCACCCTCATAGACCAGCCACGGCACCGCGGCTGCGGCCTCGGCGATCATCCGAACGGCGCGATGCGCCACCGGATTGCGCATGAAACCCTCACGCGCCAGCGCCGGATAGGATCGCGCCGTCCACGCCGCCCGCGCCTCGCCGGAGAATGCGGAGAGACCGGAGACGGCCTTGGTTTCAGACGTGGGTTTTCGCGCCGCCATGGCGCGCCACGGCAGCAGGGATCGAAGGTTCATTGGGTTTGTCCTTTTCGAAAACGAAACGGCCCGCGTCTCCAGAGGCGACGCGGGCCGGTTTGAATGCCAGGAATGCGGAATGCCGCGTCAGCCGATATCTTCGGCCAGAGCAAGCAACTTGCGCACGATCTCGGTCGAGGCATCGGCATCCTTGCCGATGCGCCGCGCCACCGCCTCGCGCAGATTGAGGAAGGCGGCGTCGACGCCGCGCGGCAGCGCCGGACCGTCGTCCCGGCCGCGTCCGTGGCGCTCGGCCCGCGCCCGCATATGGTCGCCAAGCGCGGTCAGGCGTTCGACGATGCGGCGTGCGTGGTCGCGATTTTCCTCCAGATGGGCCTTGCCCTCCTCGGTGATCGCATAGAGCTTCTTGTTGCCCTCGGTGCCGGCTGCGGCATAACCGGCCTCTTCCAGCAGCGTCAGCGTCGGATAGATGACGCCGGGGCTCGGCGCATAGGCGCCGCCGCTCATCTCCTCGATCTGGCGAATGAGGTCATAGCCATGGCGCGCCTCGGTCTCGATCAGCGACAGGACGAGAAGGCGGATATGCCCCTGGCCGAGGAAACGACCGCGCGGCCCGAAATCATCGTCGCCGTCGAAGCCGTCCCGACCCGGTCCCTGGCCTCTCGGACCACGTCCGAACGGGCCACGCCCCATCGCCATCATCATCTCCCGCCAGCGCTCATGCCGCTCCCGGCGTCCGCCGCGATCGGAAAACTGCCGCTCATCCTGCTGCCGGCCACACCGGCCTTCGAAATGTCCAAACATCGATATTTCCTTCAGATATGTTTTCGATATATCGTAATATAGCGAAGTCGCGCGAAAGCGCAAGAGTTCGATATATCTAAATCTATCTTAAACATGTCGGATCAAAAGGACGGAGCCGTAACCCCTTGAAATCAGCCAGAAACAGGGCGAGAGCGTCAGCTCTCTCCCGTCACGGCCAATCGGCCGGCGTCCTGAAATATCGGTTGGAGCGGCTTATTCGCCGCGCAAATTCTCCGTCACCGCGGTTGCCGTATTGAAATCGGCGGCGATGCGCAGGTCGCGAATGGGGCGCACGAGGTCGATGGATGTCTGGTAGTTGGGATGCGCCTTGTAGGCCGCCATCGCTGCTTCATCCTCGAATTCGGCATAAACGACGAAATCCACCTCGTTGCCGAAATGGTCCTTCTTGACGTTGTCGCCGATCTCGACGCATTTCGCATGCGGAATATCCGTCAGGATCGACAGACCGGCGCGCACCGCCTCGCGGTCGGCTTCGTTGGGCACGGTGAAGAAGACGATGTGGCGGATCATGGCATGCTCCCGTTCGGATCGTGCCGCGATTATCATGGCTTGCCGGCCGGTTCAACGCGTCACGCTGTCCCGAAGACGTGAAGTCCTTGTCCTGGGAATGCTCAGGGACGTCGGCTGATGGCGGCATAGAAGCTGCGGCCATAGCCGGCGATCAGCGCCGCCCGGTCGGTGCCGTTGACAATGCGCCGCGCCTCGATCCAATCCTCGCTATCGCCATCGAAATAATCGGCGAGTTTCCTGCCCGTAAAGCTGCCACGCGCCATGCCCTCGAAAAGGATAGCCAGCGCCGGCCCCGTCTCCATCGCCCTGTCGGGTTCGGCAACGAGATCGATGCCGGTCACTTGCGCCATCGCCGCGTAATTGCGTTTGTGGGTGAGCTGCACGAAACCGCGCCCCAGCCAGCTTTGCCCGGTTTCGTCCGGACGCCAATAGGGCGTCTTCACCCAGCTCAGCCGCCCCTCGGCAAAGGCGCGTTCGAGAATGGCGATGGCTTTCGCATCGTCAGGCGCAAGCGTCTCGCGCACCGGCTGCATGGTTTCGGCGGTCTCGTGAAAGACCGTCGCCAGGATATAGGCAAGCCAGCGGTCGTCGCCGCGCTTTTCCCAGGCCTGCCAATGCTCCAGAATCGCCTCGATGCCCTCCACCTGCGGCTTGAGCAATCGCCCACGAAAAGGGCCGTTGCGGATGTGGTCGAAGAAAAACCGACGGTTGATGACCATGTTGTGAACCTCTGTTTTCACCTCTCCACAGGAGGCGAAATATTTCAATCGATTTTAAAAAATCTAAATCGTTTTACGGATTTAGACCCTGATTTACTTTTTATGAAGGATGTGGAACCAAGCGCCCAACAACCTGTTTATGTCAATCGTGTGAACCATTTGAGGAGTCCATCGATGCAGCAGCCCAACGTTCAGGCCGTCAAGGCACCGCAGACCATTCCGCAGCAAGTTCTGGATCGCCTCGAATCCGAGTGGCGTCAGGTTCGCGAAACGACGCCGCAGCCGACCGCACGCTGAGCGCGAACATCGCGCCGGAGCCTCCTGCTTCGGCTATCCTTCGAAAGCGGCCCCTTGGGGCCGCTTTTTTCATGTCCGGCCCGGATCAGATGCCGCGCACGCGCGGCTCGCCGGCCCCTTCCAGCATCAGCGCCGTCAGCGCCCAGACCAGCGCGTCCAGCCGGTCCGGCGAGCGGCCCGAGGAAAGCCCCTCCGGGCCGAAGTCGCACATCTGGTCCTCCAGTTCGGCAAAGCGGCCGGCATGGATCACGCGCCCCTGTTCATAAAGCGCTGCGACCGGTTCGGCGCGCAGATATTTGCCACGCGTCGCGCGCACCGTCGTCACCGGCAGCGCCACATCGACGCTGCGCAACATGGCGCCGACCATATCGCCGCCCTGATTGATTTCGGCCACCACCCGGTCCGCATCGAAACGGCGAAAAGCGCGCACCACCGCGCTCGCCCAGGCGGCGGGACTTGCCGCCGGCACCGAGCAATCCGCCAGCACGACGCCGCGCCCGGCCCCATCCAGACCGGCGACGACAATGCCGCAACAGGCATTCGGCCCCGCGCTTGCCGGCGGATCGACCGCCACGACGATGCGCCGGAGCGGCCCGGTGACCCGCAGCGTCACCGCCTCGATCGCCTCGCGTTTCCAAAGACCGTCATCGCGATCCTCGATCAGTTCGCCATCCAGTTCCTGCCGCCCAAGTCTCGAGCCGCCATAGCGATGCGCCAGAGCCTCGATGAAGCCCGGGGCCAGATTGGCGCGGTTGGCATCGGTGCTGATCTTTGTCAGCGCCGTCTCCGGGTCGGCCATCAGCGCCTTCAGAAGCGGCACCGGCCGGGGCGTCGTCGTCACAAGCTGGCGCGGCCGCGCGCCGAGGCGCAGGCCGAATTGCAGCATGTCCCAGCAGGCCTGCGCATATTTCCACTTGGCCAGTTCGCTTAACGAAATGGAAAATGGGTAGGCGATAAGTCCATAGGGCCGAATAATTTCTCGCTGCAAAGTAGATATGCATCATGAATCCCAAAGCCTATTCTTACGCGCGCATCTCCTCTAAACGCCAAAAAGTAGGGTCCGGCATTGAACGACAGATAGCTGCAGCGAAGGAATATGCTGCCCGAAATGGTCTCGATCTCGATGATTCAGATGTCCTAATTGATGAAGGTTCAAGTGGGTTTCACGGTGACAATACGAAATTTGGCGCGTTGGGCGCATTCCTGTCGTTGGTCAACTCAGGCAAGGTATCGCCGGGCTCTTATCTCTTAGTAGAAAGCTTAGATAGACTCAGCCGTGAGGATGTCGTGACCGCGCAAGGACACTTTATAAACCTGCTGAGCGCGGAAATAATCGTGGTCACGTTAATTGACGGACAGGTCTATCAAAAAACCAGAGATTTCACACAGTTGATAATCTCTCTCACAATCATGAGTCGAGCTAACAACGAGTCATTTGAAAAATCCGAACGCGTAAAAGCTGCAATTAGCAAGCGGAAAACTGAAGCCGCAGCTGGGCAGAAACGCTACAATCACCATTTACCCGGGTGGATTGTTCAGGAGCGGCTACCGGGTACCAAGGACTACGAATTCAAGCTTGATCCTGAGAAATCGAAATCGATAAAACGAATATTTGAATTAGCTGACGCAGATATCGGCGCTCATTCAATTGCACGTATCTTAAATGATGAAGCATATCCGGTGATGCGTTCTGCGACAAACAGACGAATGCGTTGGAAAGATGCGTCTGTTTGGTCCATTCTCAAAAACGAGATGGCAATCGGTACATATAATATTTACAATAAAGATGACAACGGAAGCCGATATCTAATTGCGTCCTTGGAAGACTATTATCCCGCAGCAGTTGATAAAGAACTATTCTATCGCGTTTCTAATAAAAGGAAGCTCAAAGCGACTGGCCCACACGGGAGAAGGTACTCAAACCTATTTGCAGGTTACTCCAAGTGCGCCAAATGTAGCAGTACGCTGCGCTTTATTAGAGGCGGATCCAAGAATAAACCTCTATATTATCTTTCATGCTCAGAAAGACTTACATCATCAAGGACCACCTGTTCACGTACGAGCATGAGATACGAACTTATCGAAAGCGGAATATTGACAAACATCGTCGATTTTCAAAAAGACGACCAAAATATGCGCAACGCGAATAGGATACCATCGCAAGAGCTTTCCTTCAATGTTGAACGTCTCCAAGGTGAGATTGATTCATTGAAAAAAAGGCGAACAAATCTCATAAGCTTGGCCAGCGGTCTTGACGATGAGGAAGACAGACGCGACGTTCAGAACGATATTAACTCTCTACGCAATAATATAAAAGAAAAGGAATTATCAATAAAACGATTAAATGATCTGATATCTTCTGAAAACGCTACAAATAATGAAAATATAAATTGTATTGAAGAAATACGCAACCATCTTGATTATTGGCAAACATGCACTGACGACAATAAAGTTTTTACTTCTCGCGCGAACATTGCTTCAACAATGCGGAGATTTATCAACTTGTTAACTTTTGATTTTGACGATGGGATTGTGTGTGCATATGTCGCCGGCTTTACTAAAGTATACCAATTTAATAAAATTGGAGAAATTTTTAGAAAACAAAATTTCGCGGACGCATACATACGATCAGAGGCGTCAATAGACATAGAGTTTAAATACCTTTGTATTACCCGAGCCTCGGATAGAGAGGCATTACTAAGGGCACTCTCCCTATCGGACAAACAGATAAAGAAGGCACTTGAAGCCATCGTCAAGGGCGATAGAGCAAGCTATCGCGACATCTTAGCGGAAAATGGGCCAGTTGACCCCATGGCAAGAAAGGCGATGATTAGCACGCTAAAGTCTTTTGGGCTCGATGAAAAGCAAATAGAGCTTGCTGTGAACAGCAACAATAATTTCTTCAAAAAACGAGATCGCGAATCAATGTAATTACCAAAAAAATTTCTCAATTGAATTACATTAAATACATTTGAGATTCAATTCATTAAATTCGGAAAATTATAATGAAAAAGGAAATACTTTCTGCTCGCGTCAAAACTTCAAAAATTTACATCGAATACGCAATGGTGATATTTGAGGATATGTATCAACAGATTTGCACCTTGGAAGAGCAAATCAACGCGCTGGAGCGAAAGGACACAGACGTTGTCGTTGTAATTTGATTTTGTCGAAAATGTTATTCCGTCTAATAATATTACATAATTCATTTACCTCGCTTATATTGCTTATAAAATGAATTATATAGTTCAATATTATGTATTATCTATTTTTAATTTATATTCTTCTCGTAATCAATCAAATTGAAATAATTATATTTCCGCATTTCTCAGTTTTGGTGACAAAATATTACGCGCTCACCCATTTTTTAGCGACATCGTATCGCGACACACGGGTTTTTTGCAGGCGTTAGTTAGCTCATCGATTATTACTTTATAGAATTTTTTTGAATACTGCACAATAGAACGCCCACCATACGTTGCAGTATGGGCGGTCAATATTCGACATTACGTTAATTCGAAATTCGAATTGGACGTTAGACCAGTGGCAATTCGATTTTTCAGCATTAAGCCATTGACATATATGTCATTTTTGAAGTTTTCATCGCAAAGAGGCGCGTCGGGTGAGAGTCTGCCACGTTAGCGATTATTTTCAACGGATGTGCAGCGCATAAGTATTGATCTGCAATCTCTATAGGTGGAAAGCCATCTATGAAGAAAATCTTACTCAAAATCCAATGATATCATCGCGCCGATAAAGTGGATTTTCGATGAGTACGGTTCACACGCGCTATTTAAGCATCCGCTAACCACGGAAATTCGCTGGCTATCGATTTGAAGCACCTCCAGTGCTGCTGACTCATTGGCCGTCTCCTGGGGGCCATATTACCATCTGGAAGACCCCCAAATTTTTATAGTTCAACTTAATGTTGGCATTCATTAACTTTTTGTTAACTAAGAATGTTGAAAAACGGTTAACGAAGCAATCACAGGGTGTCCCGTTAATAGGAACTCGTGATTTCCGATACGATTTTAGAGTATTTGTTTTCATTTCGCCATGAGGCGAATTGCGTAAAATCCTGCCACTTTAATCATGTTTCAGCACTCCAAGGACGTGCGCACACTTGTGCGCGGCGATGGCTTGGTTCGTGCCGCAGGTTTCAATATGACCAGCATTTTGACGAACACCGCAGCAATGGCTGCATTGCAGACTCTTCGCACCATTGGCTCCAACCTCGACAAGACACAGGAACAAGTTAGTTCTGGCTTGCGCATAAAAACCGCAGCAGACAATGCTGCCTATTGGTCGATTTCAACGACGATGCGTTCCGACAATATGGCGATTTCGGCTGTGGCGGATGCATTGGGACTCGGAGCCGCCAAGATCGATACGAGCTATGCAGGTCTCGATGCTACGGTAGATATCCTTAGCGAATTTCGCGCAAAACTGGTTGCTGCTAAAGAACCGGGCGTTGACAAAACAAAAATTCAAAAGGAATTGGATCAGTTCAAGGAGCAATTGAAGTCAGTTGCAGCTTCCGCCAGCTTCAACGGCGTCAACTGGCTACAGACAGACGATCCTCGCCAACTGTTTGAAATCTCTTCATTGCCTGCCGAGATCGTCTCCTCATTCATTCGCTCTTCTGACGGCTCGGTAAGAGTCGGAACGACAAAGCTCGAACTGGCGGATGTCAGCCTTTTCAATGCCGGTGGTGGCGGTGCATTGCAAGCCGATCCGCGCAGCTTGGGTGATATCGGTGGTTTCCGCACTGCAACGCTCAATGATAGCGGAAGACAGGGGAGCCAGACGCGAAATCTTACTGGCCTGCCGATCACGTTGACGGGCAGCGACACGATTTCCCTGACCGTCGATATTGATGGCTCCGCATCGCAGACTCTTACAATCGATAAGTCCCTTATCGATTCTACGCTCGGTGTTTCCACCGGAGCGATCAGCAATGCGAGCGATTATGCTGCTGTTCTGACGCAGGCATTCGTAAATGCAGGTATTGATAACAAGGTGACTGTGAGTTCTACGGCGGGCAGTCTTTATTTCCGCAGCCTCGAAACCACTGGCAGCACACAAGCCACGGTCGCAATTGAGAAAATAACCGGTACGCCAAGCGCGATACCAACTGGATTTGTTGTTCCCACCACGCAGACATGGCAGACAGCCAACTTGCCCCTTTTGCTTGATGCGGGGGACAACATCAATTTCCGAGTTGACGTGGACGGAACAACATATTTTCTGACCATCGACGATACATTGGTCAATTCTGCGCTTGGCATAACGACTGGGGCTATCGCATCGACCTCAGCGTACGCGACCGTTTTGACGCAGGCTTTCACGGATGCTGGCATCAACACAAAGATCAGTGTCGCCTCGTCTGGCTCCAACTTGACGTTTCAAACTCTTGGCGCGACTTCAGATGCGACCGTTGGCATTAAAGGCATTACCCGCAACTCCGAAGACCCGACCGGGTTTGTGGGTACTGGCACCTCAACAGCAGGAACAACCAGCATTGGCGATTATGCCAAAACTCAGTTCGCATTTACATCGCCATTCCGCGTCTATCGCGACGTTGCGTTCCAATTTGAATTGACCGTGGACAATACTGTCCAGCAGGTCAGTGTAGACCGCAATTTGGTTGATAGCGTGCTCGGTACGTCTGACGGCATGATAAATACAGCAGCAGAATTTGCGCAGGTTCTCAACGCGGCAATGTCCAGTTTGGGCGTCAAGGTAACCGACAAGACAGGTACGATCACCCTGGATATCGACACCGCTCTCCATCCTAACAGGGGAACACGCTCAGTCATCGCCGTCAACAAACTTGGCGACAACATTGGGATCGTTGCTGATTTCAATATTGTGGATGTCGATATCACGAATTCTGCCAACAGTCTCGACAATTATCTCAATGGCCTTGATGCCATGTTGAGGCGCGTCACCAATGCGGGTTCGACTCTTGGTGCAGTGAAGACCCGTATCGACATGCAAACGGACTTCGCGCATACATTGATGGATACGCTGGACAAGGGAATTGGCCGTCTCGTGGATGCCGATATGAATGAAGCCTCGACCCGTCTTAAGGCGCTCCAAACCCAACAGCAGCTTGCTATACAGGCCTTGCAAATTGCCAACAGCAATGCCGAGAATGTTATGCAACTGTTCCGCCAATAAACCCGCGATTGACGGCTTGTGAACGACAAAAGGGGGCTGTTCGCCCCCTTAATGTTTGCAACGATTTCACTTAAAAATATGCCCGTTTATCATTAGGCAGCTATATTTGAGATAGTCGAGGACGGTTTAAAAGCCGATACGTATTCGTCTTTATTTGATTTTGATAGATTTATAATTTTTCGTATTTCGCTTTCACGGCGAGATACGGCGATATCTTTATCTATTTCTTCGCGTTCGATTTCAGTAATATTACCTTCTTCGCTGGAATTTTTTGGCAAAATAAATAGATCGTCTGTACTCGCCCTGAAGCGTTGCAATGATTTTAGAACGTAATTTGAGAACTTTTCTGGCGTTTCTGTAACAGTATCTATATGGATGGATGCAATTCCTCGAATACAATATAGATGATTAAAATTTTTAATTATATAAATTAGATCGAAGTCATCTCGTTTATTTGGCGGGATCATTACGATCCCATGATAGTGTAGTCCGCCGTTTATTTTCACATCCTCGATTTTGAGTTTCTTTTTCCTGACCTTAGGTACAGGCAAATCCGGGCAAAGGACCCATATTGGATAGTTTTCATACGCATGATCGTCTTTTCGTTTGAAAACACGAGAAAGCAGTTTTATGTATAACAAATCGATCAATTTGGTCATCTGACGTTTATATGGGCCATTATCCAAATTTAATTGATCGAACATTATCGTAATTTGATATACTATCCAACCACTGCTTTTCTTTTCGATTGTCCAATTAGCGTATTCCTTTAGTATTTCCTTCGTGCTCAGCATTTTCAAGCCTTTATTTGGCAATAATTGAACAAATGCGCCCTTAAATAAAAGCACATGAATTTATTGAAATTTTTCTGCAACAAACATTGGGCTCGACCCCTACCCCCATAGCTGGTTGCGGATCAGCCTCTTTCGCAGTTGAAAATCTGGTTGGATTACAAGACAAAAGAGGCCTGAAACTGCTGTTGTCGGTCAGCAATTTCAGGCCCCTCTGTATCCAATTGTCATCGATAGCGAGGGAACCCTCGCCTCCGACAACGATTAGTTCTAATGTATTTATAGGTTAAAATCGAATTTAAATCAATTTTTATTTAAGATTCTAAAAAATAATTTTACGACCGTCAAAAATATATTCCAATAATACTGTTCGTAAACGAACGTATTTGAACGGTGAAATACTCCGCATCATTCACCGTTCAAAAACCCTTTACTTTGGTTTTGAACATAGGTACATTTTGCACATCGATTTTGAACAGGTGGATTGATGAGCCGCACTTTTGCGTATTGCCGTGTTTCTACAAGCGAACAGACAACTGAGAACCAAATCAGGGAAATCGAAACCAAAGGTTTCCAGATTGAGAAGCATAGAATTGTCACGGAGACGGTTTCTGGTTCATCGCCCGCATTGGAGCGCGCAGGCTTTAAAACGCTGCTGATGAAGCTTGAGAAAGGTGACCGCTTAATCGTGACCAAGCTGGACCGGTTGGGAAGGGATGTTGCAGACATCAACCGAACAATGAGCCATCTTTCAGATTTAGGCATTGAGGTCCATTGTCTTGCCCTATCTGGCTTTGAACTCCAGACGGCCATTGGCAAAATGATGCTCAACGTCATCATGGCATTCGCTCAGTTTGAAAGGGAATTGCTCGTCGAAAGGACCCACGCTGGTTTGAAAAGGGCGAAGGCAGAGGGAAAGACACTCGGAAGGCCGAAGGCTCTTTCGAAACGGGAATGCGACGAGCTGATCGCCGGATCAGCAGAAGGCGCAACGAACTCAGAACTGGCAAGACGGTTTAACGTAAGTCGGGCAACTGTGATGAGAATTCAAGCGGCGTATCAGTAGTCGAACCTTCTATACATTTTTCATCATGGCGAGCTCGTCGCACCAGGCGAAGTGGAATTGCGGCCCGCGCAGGCTTTCCGGATCCTCGGAGGAGAAGATCTGCGCCATCGCGCCCGTCGGCCAGACCAGCCGCCGGCGCGATGCCTCGAAATCCGGGCGCTTGGCGCGGGCGATGCGGCAGATGCCGGAGACGCCGTCGATCATCACCTCTCGGGCGTCGCCCAGGGTTTCGGCGACCAGCGCGATGCGCAATTCGCCGGCATTGGGATGGCGCGTCGCCAGTTCATGCACCCATTCCGCGCCGGCCCGCGTCTTGCCGGAGCCACGACCGCCAAGGATCAGCCAACTGCGCCAGTCGCCCGGCGGCGGCGCCTGTTCGCGCCGGCGCAGGAATGTCCAATCACGAGAAAGGACGGTAGCGAAGTCGAGCGGATCGCCGGAAAGGTCGGGCGCAGGCGCGGGAAGAAGCCGGCGGCCGGCCTCCAGCGCCGATGCAGCGGCCTTGGCGAGCCCGCCCTCGTGTTGCCTTGCGATATCAATCATGCCCTGCTCATGCCCATTCAGGATCGCGATCGCCTTGCCGTCAGCCGCCTTGCATCGGCGGCGGCGGTTGCGGTTCGGCAGGCCCATCGGTTTGATCACGCGCATTCAGCCAATCCTGTTTGAATTGTTCGAAGCGAAGCGTTGCCGCCTCCTCGGCGCGGGCATCGATCAGCGCCAGGAAGTGAGCGCGGGCTGCGGCGGGGTCTTGCGCATCCGCCTGCCTCTCGGCCTCCAGCTGTCGGTCATGGGCAAGCTGGCGCTGCAGGCTGTCGACCTTCTCCAGCGTGCGCACGATCAGTGACATGGCGTCGCTCGCCGCCTTCGCATCGGCGCGCGAGGTTTTCGCCGCCGCCTCGTCGGCGGGATCGGCAAGCGCCTTTTCGGCGCTTTCACGAAGGGCGCGGAAATAATCGAACTGCGCCCGCATCTCGCGGGTCATGTCGCCGAGCAGCACGCGCAGATCGCCCTCGCCCGCCTCGCGCGACTTGACCTCCAGCAACAGCTTTCCGGCCCGGCGCAACAGCCGCGCGTCGTCGCCCTCGGCCTCTTCGCCAGTGTCAGCCGGCTGTTCCGCCCAATCCGCAAACAGCTCCAGATCGATCGTGCCCATCGCCACCACTCCAATTAAAAAAGCGGCCGTCCCGGAAGGAACCGCCGCTTTCGCAAACCCTTGTCGCCGCTGCGCCTCATCTCGGCGCAACTCTTCGACTATGCCTGAACCCTATCAAACGACCGTCACGCCGTCAAGGACTATTTTCCTATATAAGAATTTTTTCTTATCTTGCCGTCGTCCAGGCGAACCAGACCGCAACCAGCGCCAGGCAGACGGAAAGGCTGCGCCGCACATAGCGTTCACGCGTCCCCTTGCCGACCAACCGCTCGAAGGTGCCACACAGGGTCACGATGCCGGCATGCACCAGCGTGGCGACCGTGACATAGGCGGCGGTCAACGTCGCGATCTGCGCAGCCTGAGGCGGCCCGGACGAAACGAAGGTCGGCAGCACGGCGATGTAGAAGATCGCCGCCTTTGGATTAAGCAGATTGGTCGTCAGCCCACGCAGGAAGGCGCGACGCAGGTCCACCGCAATATCCTGCGGGCCCGCCGCCGGTTCGCCGCGCCAGCCGTCATAGGCGAGATAGAGCAGGAAGCCGACGCCGGCCCAGCGCAGCGCCTGGTAAAGAAAGGAGGATGCCTGCACAAGTTCGGCAAGCCCTATCGCCGCCGCCGCACCCAGCAGGGCCAACCCCAGGCCGATGCCTGCAACGGCGGCATAGCCCCGCAATCGCCCCTCCACCAGCGCCAGCATCGCGAGCCAGGTCATGTTGGGGCCCGGCGTCAGTTCGATAAGGAAGGAGGCAAGCACGAAAGCCCAGAGTTCGGGCGGCAGGCCCTCAATCATCCCTTGCCCTGCCCCACGGTCAGCGGCCAGTCGACAACGTAATCCTCGAAATCGTCGACATCGACCTCGTCTTCGCTGACGGTGCGACCACGGGCGGAAATGCCCGCGAGGTGGACCGTTTCGGGATCGCCGGACACCAGCGGATGCCACCAGTAGAGGTCCTCCCCATCGCGCACCAGCCGGTAGCCGCAGGTCGGCGGCAGCCAGCCGATCTCATGGACGGCCTCAGGGGTCAGCTGGATGCAATCGGGAACGATCTCCTGCCGGTTGGGGTAGCTGGAGCACCGACAGCTTTCGCCGTCGAGCAGCTTGCAGGCAACGCTGGTGAACACCACCTCGCCGGTGTCCCAGTCCTCCAGCTTGTTGAGACAACAGAGGCCGCAGCCGTCGCACAGGCTTTCCCACTCCGCCTGGCTCATCTCGGTCAGCGCCTTGGTTTTCCAGAAGGGTCGTTCGTCGGCCATGGTTCTTTCAATTTCTCGCGAGGGGCGCCCGCGAACCGGAAAATCCCCGCCGCTGTTGCGCCGCAACTCTTGTTCTTTTTTCGCAATTCCCCAATGATGCCACGATATCGGTTTGTTAACCCTACGGGCGTATCGGTTCAGGTCCATGCTCTGACGGCAGGATGTGGCTGCGTCAAGGCCGAATGGTGAAAACGGGAACTGGAGCGCAGACCAGGTGCAGGAACCTCTTCCCCCGGAAAACCGTCCTCCCCGCAAGCGGCATATCCTGCTGCGCATCGACTCGTGGATCGATTCCACCGTCTGGAACGCCGGCTTCAAGGCCGGCGAAATCTGGGAAGAGATCACCATCTTCTTCCGCCGTTTTCGCGTACGCGGCTGGAAACGCGGCGTGTTCGAAGTGCTCGGCGAGGCCGCGACGCTCGGCACGGGCGGCGCCGTCGTCCTCCTGATGCTCGCCCAGCCGGCCTTCGAGGAAACCAAGGACGACTGGCGCAATCGCGGCGATTTCGCCGTCACCTTCCTCGATCGCTACGGCAATGTCATCGGCCATCGCGGCATCATCCATGAGGATTCCGTCCCGATCGATGACCTGCCGGATTATTTCGTGAAAGCCGTGCTGGCGACCGAGGACCGGCGCTTCTTCGATCATTTCGGCATCGATTTCATCGGCCTGTTCCGCGCCATGAGCGAGAATGCCAAGGCCGGCGGCGTCGTGCAGGGCGGTTCGACGCTGACGCAGCAGCTCGCCAAGAACCTGTTCCTGTCGAACGAGCGCTCCATCGAACGCAAGATCAAGGAAGCCTTCCTCGCGCTGTGGCTGGAAGCCAATCTTTCGAAGAAGGAAATCCTGCGCACCTATCTCGACCGCGCCTATATGGGCGGCGGCACGTTTGGCGCAGCCGCCGCAGCGCAATTCTATTTCGGAAAATCGATCCGCGAGGTCGATCTGGCGGAAGCCGCGATCCTCGCCGGCCTGTTCAAGGCGCCTGCCAAATACGCACCGCATGTCAATCTGCCGGCGGCGCGCGCCCGCGCCAACGAGGTGCTCAGCAACCTCGTGCAGAGCGGCATGATGACCGAGGGTCAGGTGATCGCCGCGCGGCGCAATCCGGCCACCGTCATCGACCGCAACGAGGTCGAGGCCCCGGATTTCTTCCTCGACTGGGCCTTTGACGAGGTGCAGCGCCTCTCCTATCGTTTCCCCGAACATTCGGTGATCGTGCGCACCACCATCGACATGGGGCTGCAGAAGGCCTCGGAACAATCGGTCGAAACCAGCCTGCGCGAATTCGGCGAAGGCTACCGCGTCAAGCAGGGCGCGCTTGTGATGATCGAGAATGGCGGGGCGGTTCGCGCCATGGTCGGCGGGCGCGATTACGGCGAAAGCCAGTTCAACCGCGCCACCAAGGCGCTGCGCCAGCCGGGTTCGTCCTTCAAGGTCTATACCTATGCCGCCGCCATGGAAAAGGGCATGACGCCGCAGACGACCATCGTCGATGCGCCGATCACCTGGCGCGGCTGGTCGCCCCAGAATTACGGCCGCTCCTATTCCGGCAAGATCACCCTTCTGACCGCCATCGCCAAGTCGATCAACACCGTGCCGGTGCGGCTTGCCAAGGATGAGCTTGGCATCGACACCATCGTCAACATGGCCAAGGCCATGGGCGTCGAAACGCCGATCCGCAACGACAAGACCATCCCGCTCGGCACGTCGGAAATGACGGTCATGGACCAGGCGACCGGCTATTCCGTCTTCCCGGCCGGCGGCATGCAATCGCGCCGTCACGGCATTACGCAGATCATCGGCTATGACGGGCGCGTGCTTTACGATTTCGACCGGGACGAGCCGCCGCCGAAGCGGATCCTGTCGGAAAAGGCCAATGCCTCGATGAACTACATGCTGTCGCAGATCCCGATTATCGGTACGGCCAGAAAGGCAGCGCTCGACAACGGCATCGTCACCGCCGGCAAAACCGGCACGACGCAGGCCTATCGCGATGCCTGGTTCGTCGGCTTCACCGGCAATTACACCTGCGCCGTCTGGTTCGGAAACGACGATTACACCTCGACGAACAACATGACCGGCGGCTCGCTGCCGGCCTCGACCTTCAAGCGCGTCATGGATTATGCCCATCAGGGCATCGAGTTGCGTGCGATCCCCGGCATCGACAATCCGCTGCCCTCGAAGGACGCCAAGCCGGCGCAAGCGGTTGCCAAGGCCGATACCAAGACCGAGGAAGGCGCGCTGCCGCCGCTCATCCGGCCGCGCTCGCTGTCTGTGGAAGCCACGCGCCTGTTGCGCTCCCTTGGCGACAAGCTTCGCGAAGCAAAACCGCTCGGCACGCAGAAGGTGGCGAGCGTCGAATGATCCCATTCCTTTTCCGATAAGCGACAAGAGGCCGCCGCATCGTGTTCCGGGTTCCCCTCTATGTCGCTCTGGCGCTGGCCATCGCCTTCGGCGCGGGCATCAGCACGACGCTGTATGCGCTGAACGCCTCCTCCGGCTTCGGGGTCATCCGCCTTGGCGCCTGGGAAGCCTTTCCGCGCGCGCAGACCGCCGATGCCGATCCTTACGCCAAATCCCACCGCGCCCGCGCCGGCAAGCTGCTGCTCGGCAGCGCCGAAGGGCTGAAATTCACCGCAGGGCAGGATGACAGCGGCCAGCCGCTGCGCTCGACCTGCCGCTACCGCATCACAGGCCAGACGCCGCCGGCGCGGCTCTGGACGCTCTATGTCACCGATCGCGCCGGCACGGCGCTGACCGGCCGAGACGGCCTGCCGGCCGGTCTCAATTCCTGGATCGTCGGCCGCCAGCCGGACAGTTCCTTCGAGATTTCGGTGGCGACAGAGGCACAGGCCGGCAACTGGCTGCCGCTGCCGGAAGCCGACCGGATGGTGACGCTGACATTGACCCTGTTCGACACGCCGACGGCCGGCAGCTCCGGCCTGATCGATCTCTCCATGCCGCAATTGCAGCGCATCGGGTGCGGCCATGCTTAAAATCGCCTTCACCGTTTTCACCGGCCTGGTCGGCGCGGCGCTGCTGCATCTGATCATCATTCTGGCCTTGCCGCATTTCACCGGGCTCGACGCCTATACCGGCGTGCTCGCCAAGGGCGATCTGAACAGCTTCCACGGCGTCGGCAAGCGCCCCGACGGCAGCGGGCTTTCGGATGGCGATCCCTTCCTGCAATCGTCGGTCTGCGCCTTCGATATCGAGGACGAGCCCGTCAGACTGCTCGCCAGCGGCGACGTGCCCTTCTGGTCGCTTGCCATCTATGACAGTTCGTCGAACGAGGTGTTCAGCATGAACGACCGGACGTCGGTGGATGGGACGATGGACGTTCTGGTTGCTTCGCCGGTGGCCTTGACGACGCTGCGCAAGGCGCTGCCGGAGAGCCTGTCGCAATCCATCCTCGTCGAGATGCCGCGCGCGGAAGGCTATGTGGTGCTGCGCACGCTATCGCCGCGCAAGAGCCTTCAGGATGGTGCCCAGGCGTTTCTTGCAGGCGCGACATGCGACGCCTTCGCCATCGGCTCGCCGGGAAACCCGACGGACTAAGCCTATCGAAGCAAAGCCGAAGCGTTCAAGAGCATTTCCAGGAAAAGTGCGAAGCGGTTTTCCGTTCGGAAATGCGTGAAAACAAAGAGATAGAGCGTTTTCGCGATTTGGAGAAAATCGGAACCGCTCTAGTGAGCGCTGGCCGGCTGGACCGCATCCTTTGCCTGCGTCTGCTGGGCGGACAGCTCGATGCGTTCGTAGCGCACGCCGGTAAAGAACACGACCTGTGCGATCTGGAAGGGTTTTGCGGATCGGCGGGGCGTTCGCTCCAACCTGTCGCGGATATGCACCACATCTGCCATTCTCGTCTCCATCCAAAGCAATTCCGGAAAAGCCGGGAAATGCGAAAACCAAAATGAGACGGATGAATGTGTTGATCTCATCCTGCCCGGTCGGGGCCAATGCATCCTGCGGCGCCTCGTCGCCCAGGCATCTGCACCTCTCTCGTCCATCCGCCGAAGGCGCTTCACGCCGCGGCTGAGGGGATTAACGTTCGGGAAGCGATATCGTTCGAAAGCCTGCCCGTGTCGCATTGAGCGCCCGGACCCATTAACAATTACTTAAACCATTTTCTCACACCCCTGAAACGCAAGGCTTTTGGGCGGGTGTGACTTCCCTGCCACGCTTTTTCAAACGCTTCGCATGGCCTGAAAACGACACGTAAAATCATGAAATGCCGGAATAGTGTTGAAAACAAATCCATAGTTAACAAGCGCTTAAGGATTTTGTTCTAATTTGACCGATGAAGTTGTGCGTGAGTGAGTGATTTCCGTGACCGATCGGTTTCGAGACCTTGAGAGCCCGCAGGCCATGCGAAAAAAGGATGTGGTTCTGATGGCAACTGTGACAAGTTTCGAGAATCTGCGCTATCCGACGAAATCGGAGTTGCGGCAGTTCGCCGAACTCTTCGAGCCGCTGTTCAAGGCCTCCAGCGAGGAGGCCAAACGACAGGCGGTCGCCGCGCTTTCGCAATGTCAGACCATTCCCGAAGCGGCGGCGCTGTTCATCGGCTCGCAGCCCATCGGCATCGCCGCGACCTTCCTCACCTGTTCGCAGGCGATCAGCGACCAGACCCTGATCACCATCGCCCGCACCCAGGGCGGCGCCCATGCCAAGGCAATCGCAAGGCGCGACAATCTCTCGCCCATGGTCGTCGATGCGCTGGTCGGCGTGCGTCAGGAGATGCCGGGGCGCGGCGCAGCTGCCTCGCCGGTCGCACCTTCCGCACCCATCCCCGCCCCTGCCCAGCAGGCACAGCCAGCAGCCGTAAGACAGGTCGTCAAGACCATCCCGGCGGAACCTGCCTCGCAAAGTAGCCTGCGTGAAGAACAGATGCGTCAGGAATTGCGCAATCTGGTCCGCCATATCGATCCGCCGGCCGACGATCGCCTGGGGCTCCGCAGCCTTACCGAAACGCAGGAAGCCCTGCTGGTGCGCTTTGCGCGCACGCGCGATGCCGATCACTTCGCCACCGCTCTTGCCGACGCGCTCTCGGCCAGCCGTTTCCTGTCGGAACGCATCATGCTGGATATTTCCGGGCAGCAACTGGCGACGACACTGATCAGCCTCGGCCTGACCGACGAGGATGGCGCCTTCATCCTTTCCCGCCTCTATCCGCATCTCGGCGAACAGGCCGGCCGGCGCACGCGGGCGCAGATCCTTTTGTCGACGCTCGATCCCAGCGAATGCGAAGCCCGCGTCGAAGCCTGGCGACGCGCCGACAGCTATACGTTCCGTCAGGAAGAGGCAAGCCGCCGCCTCCAGCCCGGCGAGCAGCCGCGCGCCCACCACCAGATCCATCCCGCCCGCGATCTCAAGTCCATCGGCCGCCGCTGAGAATCGCGACCCTTAACTCACGACGGCGACGAGATCGCCGATCTCGTCGATCTCCAGTTCCACGACCCAGAGGTCGGGATCGAAGCGTTGCTCGCGGGTGATGAAATCGTCGATGGCGCTGGCTTCGGCCCGCTCGAAGCGGCGCTCGAAAAGCCGTGTCTCCGCTTCATCCTCGCCGAACATCGCCTGCGGCGCGGGCGCAAACAGGGTTTCCGTGCCATCGCGAAACCGCTGGCGCAGATAAATGGCGCCGGCCGAATCCGCGCCCTTGCGCTCGACGGCGGCATAGCCGCCACGGTTGAAGACCTGGCGGGTCAGGGCGGACACGAAGATATCGGAACGAAGACGCATGACGACGTGATAAAGCATTTCCGGGAAAAGTGGAGAGCGGTTTTCGCATCACAAGGCCCGAACAGGCCAGGCGCTCACTGCCGAGCCCCTCATGCCGTGATTCGGCAAAGGCTCACAAAGCGCCGATTTCCTTCATCTTTTTCAGGACGGCTTCGCTCGGTTCGCCGGTCTCGGACAGACGATAATGCTTCTGGAAATGGCGGATCGCCTTGCGGGTGACGTCGCCGGCGACGCCATCGACCTTGATGTCGGCATAGGCGAGATTGGTGAGGCCACGCTGGATTTTCATCACCAGATCGGGCTTGACGACGGCCGGGCTTACCGGAACCTGCTTGTCCGCCTTCATGATCGCCGCCGCGACCGGATCGATCTGCGTGCCGTCATCGCTGGAGATATCGGTCGGCCGCTCGCCGGGCACGGTTCTGGCGCTGCTTTTCACCGTCAGCAGGGCCGCCAGCAGGTCGTCGCTCGCCTGACCGGTCTGCGGCAGGCCGGCGCTCTTTTCGAAGGCGATGATGGCCGCTGCGGTGCGCGGGCCGCCGAAACCGTCTGCCGCGCCGTTATAGAGGCCACGGTCGATCAGCGCATCCTGCACGTCGCGCATCAGCGCCGAAGGTTTGCGCGCCGGTGCTCCGGGCGCTGCCGGCACTGCGGCGGTTGCGGCCGGGTCCGGCGTCTCCGTCGCGCCATCGGCGCGTTCTATGCGGAAGGTGGTGACCTCGGCCGGGCGCGGCGCGGCCGCCGTCGTGCCCCCGGCAAAGGCGGTCTGGTCGTTGGAGTCGCGGGTGCGGAAGATTGGGGCGGGATGGTTGCCGTGCTGATACCACAGCGCATTGGCGGAAATGAACGACATGGCGACCACGAAGGCTGCGCCGCCGAGAACCAGCGTCGGATAGCGGCCGATGACGCGCGCCGTCGCGCTCATGCCCTGTCCGGCGTATCCGAAAGCGGCACCGGAAACGGCGACCGCCGGATGGATGCGCCGGGTCTTCTTGGAAGACGGTGTCCTGAACGGGTCAGGCGATTTTCGCGGTCGCTTGGCCATGGTTTCTTTCTCCAAGCCGCGAGTCGGCGAAAGGTGCGGCGTTTTTGAGGCGCGGCGGGAATTCCACAGGGCGTTGCGCCTCGGCGTCGAGCGCGTCCATCTCGGCAGTCACCGCGCCGGAGCCATCCATCGGCACGGTCACGGTGATCACCGTGCCCTCGCCCGGACGGCTTGATATCGAGAACCGCCCGCCATGCAGCGCCACCAGACCCTTGACCAGCGACAGGCCGAGGCCGGTGCCTTCGTAACGGCGGGTATATTCGTTCTGCACCTGCATGAACGGCCGGCCGATCTGCGTCAGCAGGCTTTCGGCAATGCCGATGCCGGTATCGCTGACCGTCAGCGTCAGCACGCCGTCATTGGCCGCCGCATCGATGGTGACGACACCGCCGGCATCGGTGAACTTGATGGCATTGCCCACGAGATTGATGAGGATCTGCTGGATGGCGCGCTGGTCGGCGGTGATTTCGCCAAGGCCACGCTGAACGCGGCTGGTCAGCGTCACGCCCTTTTCCCGGGCCTGCAGCGCCAGCATTTCTTCGCAGGCGCGCACCGAATCGGCAATGACGAAAGGCTCCATCAGCAATTCGTAACGCCCCGCCTCGATCTTGCTCATGTCGAGCATGGTGTTGACCACCGAGAGAAGATGAGCGCCGGACTGGCGGATGAGCCGGACATATTCGCGCTGGCGATCGTTTTCCAGCCGGCCGAAATATTCGCCGATCAGGATATCGGAAAAGCCGAGAATGGCGTTCAGCGGCGTGCGCAGCTCATGGCTGACGGCGGCGAGGAAACGCGACTTGGCGTCATTGGCGCTTTCGGCCTCCGCCGCCTTGCGCGCCGCATCGCTCTTCAGCGCCTGCTCGTCGGAAACGTCGCGCATCTGGCCGAAGATGGCGCTGAGCGCGCCTTCACCATCCTGGGCGAGCACCGTCATGTCGAGGCGGATATGGACGAATTGTTCGATCGCGTCAGAGGCCAGCGGCAGGGCGCGCTCAATGCGCAGGTCAACGCTGACATCGCGGGCGCCCTGGCGCAGGCTGTCGACGGCGCGCATGAAATCCAGCCGGTCGGAGACATGCAGCTGGTCGTAGAAGCCGCGTCCCTGCGGATCGCGCATCCAGCCGAGGAAGGTTTCGCGGTCGCGGCCGCTGAAGCCGGTGACGCTGCCTTGCGGATCGAGAAACAGCACAGCCCCGGCGCAGGCGCGGGCGATATCATGGCCGGGATCGATCTCGACCGTCTTGGCAACCGTCTCGGCCGGGCTGCCGCGCAGCCAGGCGATGCCGCCGACCGCGCCGATGAGGAAGGCCGAGGAAACGAGGGCAACGCCGACGGGAATGGCAATGGCGGGGCTGGCGAAAGCCGAAAGCAGCGCCGGCACGGCAATCAGGCCTGTCGCGGCGGCAAGCGCGATCCGGCTGAGATATGCGATCTCGCCCGTCGTCGCCGAGCGGCTTCCGGTGCGCAGCAGCCAGCTTTGCGCCGCTTGCTCCGTCACTGCCGCAATCCGTTGCGTTATGTTACCCAATACCTGCACGCCAAAACCTGAAACGGGGTTCTTTCCTGCGCCGACAATAGGCTTGCGCGCTTAAGGAAAGGATAAAAAGCCCCCCTGACCGACCCTGCCGAGACCCCCCAAGACCCATTTTCGGGCAGATCGGTCTACGTGGTTAACACACGGTAAGCACACGCTTTTTTCGAATTTTCGCCACAGTGTTAACCTTTGCGGCAGCCGGGATCCCCGCAAAGCCCGGCAAAGCCTGGAAGCGCCTGCCCAGATGTTTAACGCCGCTCGCTCAAATTCGCCTCAAATGCCGTTCAAATGCAGAAAGACGGCATTTGACTGAAATTTGCGGATAATTCGAACGGCTTCGTCAAAACCATATTCGCCTGACCAGCCTTAGGGTAACCGCAGATCGAAGGGGCCGTTCGATCCGAATCGCTTCAAGGCGAAACGGCGCGGCGCCCACCTCGGACCCGGCATCAAGACCGGGCGGAAAACAGGGATAAGGCAATGTGGTTTTTGATCAAGGGATCGTTCTGGTTCGGACTGGTGCTGGTGCTTCTGCCGATTTTCGACAGGGATGCCACCGGCAAGCTGGAGGCCGGGCCGAAGGTTGAGATCTCCGACGCGCTATCGGCCGCCACCGGCGCCTATGATTATGTGAGCGCAATCTGCACCGAAAAGCCGGACGTCTGCGAAAAGGGCGGCGAGACCTTCACCGCGCTTGGCCACCGGGCCCGCGAAGGCGCCCGCATCGCCTATGAATTCCTCGACACCAAATTCGGCGACGACAGCGCCAAGCTGGCCAGCGCCGAGGATGGCAAGCGCCTGCCGCTGATCGACGACGACGTGACCACCGGCACCGTCGCGCCGCTGCCGCAGCACAAGCCCGCCCGTCCGTAAACCGCGCCTGTCCTGATAATTTCCTTGCGCCCGCGGCCCTGTCCCTGCCGTCGGGCGCTTCTTTTTTGTGACGAAACGCACTATATGCGGCCCTGAAACCGCAGGACATCATCATGAGCCAACTCGACCAGATCATCGACGACTTCGCCTTCCTGGACGATTGGGAAGATCGATACCGCTATGTCATCGAGCTGGGCAAGGCGCTGCCGGATTTGCCTGAAGACAAGCGAACCTCCGACAACAAGGTGCAAGGCTGCGCCAGCCAGGTCTGGCTCGTGACCCATGCCGGTGACGGCGCCGATCCGGTATTGACCTTCGAGGGCGATTCCGATGCGCATATCGTGCGCGGTCTGGTCGCCATCGTGCTCGCCACCTATTCCGGCAAGCACGCCTCCGAGATCGCCAATCTCGACGCCATCGATGTCTTCGGCAAGATCGGGCTGGTGGAGCACCTCTCCTCGCAGCGCGCCAACGGCCTGCGCTCCATGGTCAAGCGCATCAGGGATGAAGCGCGTCTGCGGGTCGCGGCTTAGGATTTCCAGAGAAAGCGGAGGCGCATCGTTGCCTCCGCAGAAAATTCACAAGGACGGCCGAAAATCCTCCGCGCCCCAATGCAGCGTCGTCGCGCGGCGTTCCGGGGTCGGTGGGCGGTAGTGGCGGGAGAGCGCCAGCAGGGCGGCGCGCAGCAGCAGCTTGGCGGAGCGCGCCGGCCATTGCCGCTCGCGCTCGACGGTTTCCAGCCCCTTCATGAAGCAGCAGACATCGAGAACGACGCCGGCCAGTTCCGGACCGATGGAGTCGACCGCCTGGGCCACGCGGCGGCGGGCGGAAAGGGCGCTGTCGGTGAGATCGGCGATCCCGCCCCGTGCGCCATCGCCATGACTGGAGAGGCGCGGTTCCCATGAAGCGGTGACGCGTGGCTGCAATTGCCCGCGCGTGAAATCCGCATGCAGGCGCTCGCCGGCCAGCACAGCCTCCTCGGGCAGGAAGAGGCCACCCTGCCGGTCCTTCATGCGGGCGAGAACACCAAGCGGCGATTCCGCCCGGTTGACCCGCACGATCTGTGGACTGCCCTCCACCTCCAGCCGGCGCATCGCGTCGTCTCGATGCTGGGCGCCATAGGCGTCGTCGCCGGCGCCGCTGAGACGACGGCGCAGGAAGCTGCGCGCAGCCGCTGTCGCCAGCAGGCGGTCGGTCTCGCGGGCCAGCAGGCCATCCGTCAGCGCCCGGCGGATGGCGGCAGCGGCAAAGGCGCGCTCGGCGCCATCATCGCGACGCAGCGTCAGATGCGCGCCGCCAGCCTCCTTCAAGGTCAGGGACCTGTTGCCGGCAAAACGCAGCAATGCCTCGAGCGCCTGCCCCATATCGACATCAGGCCTATTCATCCCGCGCCGCTCCGGCCGCGCCAAAAACCGAAACCGCGAGCCTTTCGACGGCCGCGACAAACTCGTCGAACGCCGGATCGTCGCGCCGATCCTCGACGACGGCGCAGGCATGGCCGACCGTGGTGCGATCACGCCCGAAGGCCAGGCCGATCTCGCTCTGGGAAAGACCGAGCGCCACATGGCAGACATACATGGCGATCTGGCGCACATGGGCGGTCGCCCGGCGTCGGTCTCGCCGCGCCTGCACCCGGTCCGAGGCAAGCTGGATCATTTCAACCGCGATCTGCCGCACGACCTGGCACATGGTGCGCACCGGCACGCAGACCGGCCCGCAAGGCGGACCCGCGGGCTCGGCGGATGACAATCGAGGCGGGGCAATAGTGGTGTCCAATGTCATGACGCTCTCCAAGTTAGGAATTTATTCATACACCCGATGGCATGCATGGGGAAGAGAGCGAGCGATTCCGACAACCCTTTGTTGATGAAACTGGCTAATTCGGGCGGATTGTTCACAGATGGGCGGTCTGCGTGAGCAACGAAGAAACCGGCTTGTAAACCAGCCGCCGCGCTCACCATGGCGGTATCCTCGGGCTCGTCCAGCGGGTCTACCTGTGCTCACCAAGCATTTGACATCAAAGGATTCGTGTGATGATCTTGAATGCCTGCCACAAGGCCCGGCATGGTCACGAAAAGGGGCCGCTTCGCCTCCTCATCCGGCCCTTCAGGTCAGGTTTTCCCGCTGGGGAGAAAGAAAGAGGCGGCAACGACCGTTTCAAAGCAGCCGCCTGCCCCCATCTGCGAGCACCGCCGACCACGCCTGCCTTCAACAATTAGGCAAATTTTCCTATCTTCATTCAACAAAAAACCGGGCATCGTGCCCGGCCTCTTCTTCTTGCGAAAAAACAAAAGGAAACCCGGCCGGGCCGAAACCCGACCGTCATCCGGTCGAAGCGCGGTTACTTGCCGCGCTTGCGGCGCTGGCCGAGGCCCATTTCCTTGGCAAGGCGCGAACGTGCCTCCGCATAGGCCGGGGCGACCATCGGGTAGTCGGCCGGCAGTTCCCACTTTTCGCGATACTCTTCCGGGGACAGCGAATGGTGGGTCATGAGATGGCGCTTCAGCGACTTGAACGAACCGCCGCATTCCAGGCAGGTGATCTGATCGTCCTGCACCGACTTGCGCACCGAAACCGCCGGCTTCTGTTTCTCGACGACGGCGACCGGCGCGGAGGGCACGCTGGTGCTGCTCAGGGCGGAATGCACGTCGGAAATGAGATTCGAAAGCTCGCCGACCGGCACGACGTGATTGCTCACATAAGCCGCAACGATATCGGCGGTCAGCTCAACCAACAGTTCGGGACCGTTGCCCAAGCTCGAGTCTGTCATGTTTCGTACTCCTGTTCAAAACTCTTGCCCTGTGCCCTTCGGCGCAGCAAAGCCGAACCGATGACACGCATCATTCCAGAGTCGTGCACAATCGCCATGCGAACAGACGGTCCGAAAACCAATCGAAGCCTACCCCTAAGCTTCGGCCTGCACGCATGGGCGTTTCATGCCCTTGCAATATCGTCTGCCTTCCCGCCTCGTATCACGCCCGGATCGACGGCTCGACCAATGCGTTTTGCCGGTTCTCACCGGCTTTTCTCGAATCGACGCGGTTCAGCATTATTCGACATCATAACTCTATAATTCTTCGCTTACCACTATTCATGCAAAAGTCCAATTATTTATTCTCGCATTTACTTCTTGATTCCCGCCAGACGTTGCAACCTTCAAACGAAAGGACTTGAGAAAAAGCCTTGGCTCAACTTGGTACAACCATTCGCCCAAAGCTAGAAAAATTTAAGGCTGATCTTTCAACTATCAGTTTTTTCTAATTTGCTATTTCGCAATTTTTCAAACCGCGTGTGGCGAGCCGCGCGGGCAATGAGATGCGCGGCCACCGGCGCGCTCATCAAAAAGAAGCCGATTCCGATCAAAGCCCGCGCGAAAACCGCAACGTCCTGCGCGTAGAGCCCGGCGGCGACCAGCAAAATGCCGGAACCGACCGTGCCCGCTTTTGAAGCGGCATGCATGCGCGTATAAAGGTCCGGCAGCCGCAGAAGGCCAAGCGCCGCCGTGAAGATGAAAAAGGCGCCGGCGACGAGCAGGATCGCGACGACGATATCGAGCACGGGCGTCATCTCCGCTTCCTCCCGGGGCGTTTTGGCGGCGTTTCCTTTTCCTGCGCTTCATGCGTTATCAGAAAACGCGCGAAGGCGACCGTTGCGAGGAAACCGACGAGACCGAGCACGACGGCGATATCGATATAGAGGGAAAAGCCGCTGCGGATGGCGATGAGCGCGATCAGCCCCATGGCCGCAGCGGTCAACGTATCCAGCGCCACCACCCGGTCGGCCAGCGTCGGGCCGCTGAGGAACCGCCAGACGATCATCAGCAGCGAAACGCCGACGATAACAAAGGACAGCGACAGCGCGCCCTGCAGGATCGCTTGCGTGGTCATGGGAAAGCCTCGCGGATACGGCGCTCGAACCCTTCGGCGATACCCCGGCGCAGGCCATCGCGATCGGCGCCCTCAAGCGCGTGGACATACAGCGTGTGGCCGTCCTCGGCGATATCCACCGTCAGCGTGCCCGGCGTCAGCGTGATCAGATTGGCGAGCAACGCCACGCGAAACTCGCCGTCGAGCGTCGTCGGCACGGTGACGATGCGCGGATCGAGGCGCAGGCGCGGCCGCAGAACCGTCGCCGTCACCGCCAGTACAGACAGGGCCAACTCCTTGAGGAAAAGGAGAAAGAGCAGCAGCAGGGCGAGCGGTCGCACCCTGAGGCGCGGGCGGTCGAGATGATGACGCAGCAAAAACAGCACGATCAGCGCCAGCAGCGCACCGAGCAGAAGATTGGCCGGCGCGAGACTGCCGGTCAAGGCGGCCCAGGCGACAAGGATGGCAAGGAAGGCGGCGGCGAGGCTCATGGCGGCACCGCCGTGGGGAAGACCGAGCCGACATAGGCATCGCCGGCGGAAAGGCCGGCTGCCGCCTCCTGCGCCAGCGACAAGGCGCTTTCCGGCAACAGGCCGAAGCCGGCGATAAGGGCGACGAGGATGGCGAGCGGGGCGGCGCCGCCCGTTGCGGGGCCACTCCGCGCCGTTTCCGCCGGCCGCCAGAAAGCGAGCAGGAAGATACGGGCGAGCGCAATCGTCGTCAGGAAGCCGGAAAGCAGGATGACATCCGCCAGCCACCAGGCGCCGATGTCCAGCGCCGCCTTCGTCAGGATCGCCTTCGGCCAGAAACCGGACAACGGCGGCAAGCCGGAGACCGCGAAGAACAGCGCAAGGCAGAGGAAGGAAAACAGGGGATCGCGGGCATAAATCCCGCCGGCTTGGCCCAGCGAAAAGCCGCCCAGGCGCTTGCCGATGCCGGCGACGGCGATGTAGAGCGCGGTCATGGCCAGCATCGAATGCAGCGCATAAAGGATGGCGCCGCTGACGCCACCGGGGCTGCCGAGCGCCAATCCCGCCAGCATGTTGCCGATGCCGGCGATCACGCCGAAACCGGCGACGCGGCGCAAGTCGTCCTCGGCCAGCATGCCCAATGCGCCTGTCAGCATCGAGGCCGCGCCGGCGATGACGATCAGCAGGCTGAGTTCCTCGCGCTGAAGGGGCATCAGCATGACGAAGAGACGCAGGAGCACATAAAGCGCGACCTTGGTCATCAACCCGGCGAACAGGGCCGAAACCGTCAGGCGCGGCGTGTGATAGGCGGCAGGCAGCCACATCTGCAACGGAAAGGCCGCCGCCTTGAGGCCGAGCGCGAACAGGAACAGGACCGCCAGCGTCATGCCCGGCTGGGTGCTTTCGCCGGTGCGGATTTTCAAGGCGAGGTCGGCCATGTTCAGCGTGCCGAAGCTTGCATAGAGCAGGCCGACGGCAGCGAGAAACAAGGCGGTGCCGACAAGGTTCATCAGCGCATATTTCCACGCGCCGTCGATCTGTTCGGCCTCTTCGCCAACCGCCATCAGGCCGAAGGCGGCGATCAGCGTCACCTCGAACCAGACATAGAGGTTGAAGACATCGCCGGTGGTGAAAGCCCCCGATACCCCGGCCATCAGCAGCATCAGGAAGGGATAAAAGCCTTGGGCCCGCGCGGAGACATCGATGTCGCCCGACGCGAACAGGCAGGCGGCCAACGCCGCCACCGAGGCGGCGAGCGTAAACAGCGCGCCGGTGAGATCGACGGTGAAGGCGATGCCGAAGGGGGGAAGCCAGCGGCCCATGACCATGGTGACGGGGCCGTCGGCGATCACCGAGGCGAGCAATGTCGCATTCAGCGCCACGAGCAGCAGCAGTCCGGCCGAGGCGACCACCGGCTGCAAGGCCTGGTGACGCCGGACAAGGATGAGGATGGCGGCGAGCGAAAAGCAAAGGGCCACCGGCAGGATGGTCAGCCAGCCGGCGGTCGTCGGCGCCGTCAGGTTCATCGCGGCGGAGAGGTCCTGGATCGGTGCGGCCATTCAATAGCCTCCCGGCGGCGCGGGCCGCTCGCGCGGTTCGGCGCGGTCGAGACCGTCGACCTCCTCCGCGCCAAGATCGCGAAACGCCCGCCAGGCAAGCACCAGCATGAAGGCAAAGAAGGAGAAGGAGATGACGATGGCCGTGAGGATGAGCGCCTGCGGCAGCGGATTGGCGGCACCCGCCTTCAGCGCGCTCTCCGCTTCGCCCATGATCGGCGGCGCATCGCGCGTCACCCGGCCAGACAGGAACAGCAGCAGGTTGACGGCATTGCCGAACAGCGCAAAGCCGAGAAGCGCCCGTATGAGATGCGGCGCCAGCAACAGATAGATGCCGGCCGCGAAGAACAGGCCGGACAGCAGGGCAAGCCAGGGCTCGATCATGGTTCCCCCTCCTCCAGCGCCAACGCGATCGCCGTCACCGCGCCGACGACGACCAGATAGACGCCGGCATCGAACAGCATGACGGAAGACAGCGGCACGGCGACGCCGAACAGATGCGGTTCGACCCACAACCCGGTCAGGAAGGGCACGCCGGCGATGGCGGAGATCAGCCCGGCAATGCAGGACGCCAGCAGCCCCAGAGCGGCGACCGACAACGGCGAAACCTTCATAGCCCGGCGCACGGACGCCGCGCCGAAGGCCGCGCCCTGCAGGGCGAAAGCGGCAGCCGCGATCAACCCGCCGATGAAGCCGCCGCCCGGCGCATTGTGGCCGCGCAGCAAAATAAACAGCGAGACGATCAGCATCAGCGCCGTCAACGGCACGGCGAAGGCGCGGAAAATCGGCGTGGTCATGCCCTGCCCCTTTTCGTCGCCCGGCGGCGCAGCAGGGCCAGAACGGCAAGGCCGGTGGCGGTGACCACCGCGATCTCGCCGAGCGTATCGGTGCCGCGAAAATCGACGATGATGACGTTGACGACATTCTGCCCGTGGGCAATGGCGCGCGACCATTTTGCGAAGAACAGCGACAAGGCCGGATCGAAGGGCGTTTCAAGGATTTTCAGCGTCAGCAGCACCATGCCGAACCCGCCGGCCAGCGCCAGCGTTCCGTCCATCAACCGCCGCAGGGGCGTGCGCCGGTCGACGACCGAGAGGCGCAGCCGCGTCATGACCAGCGTCAGGATCACCACCGACAGCGTCTCGACCATGAACTGGGTGAAGGCGAGATCGGGAGCCGAATAGAAGACGAAGACAACCGCCACGGCAAATCCCTGGATTCCCAGGGCAAGGATGGCCGTCAACCGCTGGCGGGCGGTGATGACAGCGATCAAGCCGACGATCGCGAGGGCGAAGATCATCACTTCGGCGGGCAACAGCCTTGCGAAATGCGGCCAGGCGGGCCATTCGCCGTAAAGCGTGAGGGTCACGAGCAGTGCGGCGGCAAGTGTCGCGAACATCACTGTCATATAGATTTGCAGCCGCCCCGGCTGGGCCAGCCGCGTCACGCGCCGGGCGAGCGCCAATAGGCCGGCGATGAATTCGTCGAAGGCGGCGTCCGGCCCGGGCGACAGGGTCGCGACCAGCCGGGCAACGGCTGGGCGCAGGCGATCCGCAGCAAACCAGATGAGGATGCCGAGGGCGACGGTGACGACAGACAACAGCAGCGGCATCCCGACATGCGGCGTGAGGGCGATTTCGACCGGCGACGGCGCGCCGCGCACGGCGCTCGCCATCGGCGTCGAGAATAGGGCGTGAAAGTGCTGCGAAAACAGCGCGGCGAGGAGGCCGGCCAGCGCCAGCACGGCCGGACCGAGCCAGAGCAGGATCGGCGCCTCATGCGGGGCGCGCGGTGTTGGCTTGCGCGTTCCCAGAAAGGGTTTGAGCGCAATGGCGAAGGCGGTCGCGAACATCAGCGCATTGCCGAGGAGGACCGTGGCGGTCAAAAGCACGGCGCGGAAATCGCCACCAACCAATGCGGCATAAATCTCCTCCTTGGCGAGGAAACCGAAGAAGGGCGGCAGGCCGCCCATGGACAGCGCCGTCGCCAGCGCGATGGCAAACGTGATCGGCATGGCGCTGGCCAGCCCGCCAAGTGCGGCGATATCGCGGCTGCCGGTCTCGTGATCGATCACGCCGGCGAGCATGAAGAAAGCGCCCTTGAACAGCGCGTGTGCGATGAGATAGAGAACCGCCGCCTCGACGGCATATTCCCCGCCGGCCCCGAGCAGCAGCACGAGAAGGCCAAGCGAGGCCAGCGTGGTATAGGCGAGCATCCGCTTGAGGTCGTTTTCGCCTGTCGCCATCACCGCGCCGACGATCAGCGTCAGGCCGCCGAAGACCGGCAGGATGATTTCCCAGGCGGGCGTTCCCCCCAGCATCGGATAAAGCCGCATCAGCAGATAGATGCCGGCCTTCACCATCGTCGCGGAATGCAGATAGGCCGAAACCGGCGTCGGCGCCTCCATGGCGTTCGGCAGCCAGGCATGGAAGGGAAACTGCGCCGATTTGGTGAAGGCGGCCATCAACACCAGAAGCAGAACCGCCAGGTAATAGGGGCTGGCCTTCAACGCCTCGCCATAGGGCAGCGCCAGCGACAGCTGCGTGACGTCGGTGACGTTCCAGAGCAGCAGCAGGCCGGCCAGCAGGAACAGCCCGCCGCCGCCGGTGATGACCAGCGCCTGCAATGCGGCGCGCCTCGCCTCGCGGCGTTCATGGTCGAAACCGATCAGCAGGAAGGAGGTGATCGAGGTCATTTCCCAGAAGATGAACAGCATCAGGAAGCTGTCCGAAACCACCAGTCCCAGCATCGCCCCCATGAACAGGAAGAGAAAGGCGAGGAAACGCCCCTGCTGCGCATGGCCCTTCAGATAGCCGCCGGCATACAGCACGATCAGCGCACCGATGCCGGTGACGAGCAGCGCGAATGTCAGCGACAGGCCGTCCAGATACCAGGAGAAGGAAAGATTGTAGCTCGGCACCCAGGCATAGCCGCCTGTCGCCGGCTCGCCGGTCGCGATTTCCGGAACCAGCGAGCAGAAGTGCAGGAAAGACAATGCCGGCAGCAGCGCCAGCCCCCAGGCAGCGCGCCCGCCGAAGCGGCGGACCAGCACAGGCGCGAGAATGGAGCCGACGAAAGGCAGGACGAGCGCCGCAACGGTCATCTCGGTGTCGCCTGATGTCATTCCCTCTCCTTCTTTCGTGTTTCGGTTATCGTGTTTCGGGCAGATCCGGCGCCCCTTGATTAGGATAATCGGCAGCCCCCCTCAACCGTTTTCGGCGGAGGCGAACCGTAACCCGTCCCACATTGTCTTGGTCGCTCATCATGCCTATCTATGCGACATCACCAGCCGTGAAGGAGGCCGGACCATGAGCGACACGACGATTTCCAAGGTGGAGAAGAGCGACGCCGAATGGCGCGAGCAGCTGACGCCGATCCAGTACAAGATCATGCGCGAACACGGCACGGAGCGCGCCTTCACCGGGCCTTACTGGGACAGTTTCCAGCCGGGGCTCTACCGCTGCGCCGCCTGCGATGCGCCGCTGTTTCTGTCGGACACCAAGTTCGACGCCGGCTGCGGCTGGCCGAGCTTTTTCCAGGAGGTGACGCCTGGCGCGGTGCGGGAATTGCGCGACACCTCGCATGGCATGGTGCGCACGGAAATCCGCTGCTCGTCCTGCGATTCGCATCTCGGCCACGTCTTCCCCGACGGCCCGCCGCCGACCGGCCTGCGCTATTGCATGAACGGTCATGCGATGGTGTTCGAGGCGAAATAAGCATTTGCGGCGGCCATTTCCGTCAGCAGACAGACCCTTCTCCCCGAATGCGGGGAGAAGGCGTCAGGGGCGGGTGAGAGGAAATTCCCCACACCCCCAAAAATAAACCGGGTATTCCCCCGAAACACTTCCACCAGCCTCCTGCCTTGCGCTTGCGAATCGGCGATGATGGGTCAACGCTCATTACCGCAGGCTTCAAGAGGAACATCCCATGGCATGGAACGCCCGCAAGGCCGCCTCGCCCCTGCTGCTCGCCGCAGCGCTTGCCGCCTTTTCGTCGCCCGCGCTTGCGGCCGGCAATGGCGAGGGGTGCGACAGCCTCGCCGCCAGCCGCTTCGATCCGCAAAAGCCGGCGACTGTTCCCGGCGTCGAGATCGCCGATGCCGCGAAGGCGATTGCCGCCTGCGAAGCTGCGGTAAAGGACAATGCGGCGGAGGCGCGTTATCGTTTCGAGCTCGGCCGCGCCTATCTTGCGGCAAAGCGCTTCAAGGAGGCGCAGGAGGCGTTCGCCAAAGCCTCGGAGGCCGGTTATGCGGATGCCGCCGGCCATCTCGGCAAGCTTTACGACAAGGGTGACGGCGTGGCCGCCGATCCGAAAAAGGCCTTCGACCTCTACTCGAAGGCAGCAGCAGCCGGCGCACCGGTCGCCGCTTACGATCTCGGCGTTCTCTACCGCGACGGTCGCGGCGCGACGAAGGATTTTGCCCGGGCGGCGGCCTATTTCAAGATCGCGGCCGATGCGAAATATCCGCCGGCGATCACCGCGCTTGGCCTTGCCTACCGCGATGGCACGGGCGTCGATGCCGACGTTCACACGGCCATGGCCATCCTCAAAACCGCGGCCGATCTCGGCGAAGTCGAGGCCATGGATGCGCTCGGCGGGCTGTTCGACAATACCGAAGGCATCGAGCCGGACGCCAAGCAGGCGATCGACTGGTATCGCAAGGCGGCCGATCTTGGCTATGCGCCGGGCATGAGCCATCTCGGCTTCGCGTTGGCCGGCCTCGAGGACGGCGTCGACCGCAAGACGGAGATCCTCGAATGGCACCGCAAGGCGGCCGAAGGCGGCGAAGCGGCGTCGATGGTCGAGATCGGCTATGCCTACGAACAGGGCGACGGTCTGGCGAAGAATATCAACCAGGCGGTGAAGTGGTACAAGAAGGCCGCCGATCTCGGCGATCCCGACGGGCAGAACAATATCGGCGTCATGTATTATCAGGGCACCGGCATCGAGCAGGATTTCACCAAGGCGCGCCTCTATTACGAAAAGGCGATGGCGCAAGGCCAGACGCTCGCCTTCCTCAACGCCTCCTATCTCTATGGCGAGGGATCGGGCGTCCCGGTCAATGGCGTCAAGGCGGCGGAACTCTTCATGCATGCCCTGACCGGCGGCGAGCAAGGCACGCTCGACGAGCTGAACGATCCCAGCATCGAATGGCCGAAGGATTTCTACACCAGCCTGCAGAAGCGTCTCAAGCGCAACGGATTCTATTCCGGCGCCATTTCCGGCCGGTTCGGATCGGAAAGCATGGAAGCCGCCAAAGCCGCCTTCAACAGCGACAATGGCGAGGATGGCGCGACCGCCGAATGATCAATCGCTTTCGAGTTCGCGCGCGCAGCGCTCGCAGAACGGGGTGAGCGGCACCGCTTCGAGACGCGCTTCGGCAATCGGCTCGCCGCAATGGGTGCAGCGTCCGAAACTGCCGGCGGCGATCCGCTCCAGCGCCGCGTCGATGGCGCGCAATTCCTGCTCACCCTGCTGACCGAGATCGTCCAGCACCTCGTCATTGTTGCGCTCCAGCGCCCGGTCGTCATCGTCAGGATTGCGCGGTTGTTGAAAATCGCGCTCGATCCGGGCGAGCCGGATGTCGAGTTCACGGTGACGGGCGCGCAAACGTTCTTCGAAATGCCTGATATCCACGGACAGCTCCCTCAGCGATCGACCAGCACCGAGCATTGGGCATGGCGCACGACGCGATCGGCCGTCGCGCCGATGAAATAGTTGGTATAGTCGGGCGTGTGCGAGGCGATGACGATCAGATCGACGCCTAGTTCCTTGGCGGCCTCGAGGATCTCTCGGGCCGGCGGACCCTGGCGAAGCTGGATGCGCGCCGGAAGCCCGGTCTTCAGCAAAAGCCCCTGCAGCTTGTCGCGGGCATCGGAAATCGCGCCTTCGATGAGGTCGGCGGGAAAATCGAGCATCAGATAGGTGGGTGCCTGTTCGACGACGTTGAGCAGGATGATCTCGCCGCCGGAGTCGAGCAGCGACGCCGCCTTGCGGAAGATGCGCTCTCCCTTGTCCAGAGCGCCGACTTCGATTGGAACGAGGATTTTCCTGTACATGGGCCTGTCCTTTTCTGCTCGTCTTCGTTGAAGGATAGAATAGCGGCCCGGCGGCCATCTGCACCTTGATCCCGATCAAGTTTCGGTGAAATCCCTTCGTCAACGCCGTGTTGACGATGCATCGCTGAAACGCGGGCTTCCATGAACAATGGCGATCAGCCATATCTTCAACAACGCAACTTTGTTTCACGCAATTGCGGACGCAAAACCGCTCCGCAATTTGCTGGAATTGCTTATGTTGCTAAGGAGCCTTCCCAGATGACCGAACTCGACAGACGCGGATTTCTGACCCTTGCGGCGGCGGGCGCGGTTGCGGCCGGCGCTTCCCCCGCCCTCAGCAGCACGGATGTGAAAACCATGCCAAGCCCTTCCTATGCCCTGACCCGGCCGGCCTATGTCGGCCAATCCCATCTCGTCGTCGGCGACCTGCCGACCGTGTCTTCCTATTACCAGACCATGCTCGGTATGTCGGTGCTGGACAAAAGCATGAGCGGCGAGGTTCTCGGCGCCGGCGGCGTGCCGCTGCTGACGCTGACGACACGCGGCGATGTGCGCGCAGCGCCCCGCAACGCCGCCGGCCTGTTCCACACCGCTTTCCTGATGCCGAGCCGCACAGAACTGGCGCGCTGGCTGCGCCATGCCGCGCACAACAACGTCACGCTCGACGGCGCGTCCGACCATCTGGTCAGCGAAGCGATCTATCTTTCCGATCCCGAAGGCAACGGCATCGAGATCTATGCCGACCGTCCGCACGAATCCTGGAGCTTCAATCCCGACGGCACCGTCGAGATGGACACCCGCCGCCTCGACCTGCAGGCGCTTTACGAAAGCGCGCCCACCGACGCCTGGGGCGGCATGGCGGAGGGGTCGGCCATCGGCCATATCCATCTGCAGGTCGGCGACATTCCGCAGGCCAATGCCTTCTACCGCGACGTGCTCGGCCTGAAGATGATGGCGACCTATCCCGGCGCCAGCTTCTTCGCCACCGGCGACTATCACCATCACGTCGCCGCCAATATCTGGAACAGCCGTGGCGCAAGCGCGCGCAGCGACAATATGAGCGGCCTTTCGGACTATACGCTGCGCTTCAACGACGCCGCCGCACTGAAGGCGGCGCTTGGCAAGCTGGAGGCCCACGAAATCGCGGCGACGAAGGACGGCGATGTCTGGTCGCTGCGCGATCCCTGGGGCATCGGGCTGAAGCTGACCGCCTGATCCCTCACCCGCCATCATGCCTCCCCTCAAGGCCCGCCGGAACCGGCGGGCCTTTCATGCATTCATAGGCAGGATCATCTGGGAAACGGATCATGGCATACGAACCGGAGCGCACGGCGCAGGTGCAGCCGCTTGCGGAGCCGGCACGCAGCGGCGAGAGGCAAGAGACCAAGCCGGTCTATGTCCGCATCGAGAGGGACAATCTCGACCTGGCCAGGATCTGGTCGGTCATCGGCCTGTTCACCATCGCGGTACTGACCGTTGTCTACACGATGTCGGCGGTGCTGATGCCGATCACGCTGGCGGTGATCGTCGGCCTCATCCTCGGCCTTGCAGCCGACAAGCTGCACAAGATCGGCGTTCCGCCGCTGCTCAGCGCCATCTTCCTGTCGACCCTGTTCGGTCTCGGCGTCTTCCTGATCGTCAATGCGCTGGCCGAACCGGTCGCGGCGCTGGCGCAGAGCGCGCCGGATATGGTGCAGGGCGCGGTCGAGCGGATCATGCCCTACCTGCAACGCATCGAATGGCTGCGCATCACGCCGGCATCGTTCAGCAGCGGTCCGGTGTCGATGGAAGGACTGTTGGCCAATACCGGCAGCGTGCTCCAATTGCTGGCGGCCGGGCTGACGCCGGCGCTGGTGCAGGCCCTGATCTTCTTCGCCGCCTTGCTGCTCTTCCTCATGGGCCGTATCCACCTGCGCAAGGCGCTGATCATGGCATTCCGCGACCGGGAAAAGCGGCTGACAGCGATCCGCATCCTCAATGCCATCGAGCAAGCGCTCGGCTTCTACTTCGCCACCGCAGCACTGGTCTATGCCTCCATCGGAGGAGTCGTGACCGTCATCGCCTATTTCGGCGGCCTGTCTATGCCCGTGCTCTGGGGCGTCTTTGCCTTCATCTCCAGCTTCGTGCCCTATCTCGGCTTCGCACTGATGACGCTGTCGCTGGGGGCCGCCGGCATTCTCTCGCATGAAACACTGATCCTCGGGGTGCTGCCGGCGCTCGCCTTCTTCCTCGTCCACCTCGTCACCGAAAACCTCGTCATTCCCGGCGTCATGGGCAAGCGGCTGGAGATGAACCCGTTCATCATCTTCGTCGCCATCATCTTCTGGAGCTGGATGTGGGGGGCCGTGGGCGCCATGCTCGCCCTGCCCCTGTCGCTGATCGTCATGACCATCATCAACGAGACCCTGCCCGACGACCGGCCGACACCGCATCTGCCGGGCTGACCTTCATATCCCCCGAAGCGTATCCCAGGAGCGTTCATTTGGACCATGCCCCGTTCGACTTCACCGATACCAGCCATAGCGATCTCGTCGGCGGCCGCTCGCCCTGGGGCGGCGAGGCAAGGCGGCCGCGCTCCCAGGCGTTCGAAGACAGTTTCAAGGTGGATGTGGCCATCATCGGCGGCGGTATCACCGGCGCGCTGACGGCGCAAAACCTCACAGCGCTCGGGTTTTCGGTCTGCGTCATCGACCGCGAGCGCCCCGGCCTCGGCAGCACCTCGGCCAGCACCGCCATGCTGGAATGGGAAATCGACGCGCCGCTGACCGAGCTTGCCGGCTATTACGGTTTCGAGCGCGCCTCGGCCATCTATCGCCGCAGCCATGCGGCAGTTTCAGGGCTTTCGACGCTGATGGCCTCGCTCGGCATCGACTGCGCTTTCCGCCCGCGCCCCACGCTTTACATCACCGGCGAGGAGCAGGCGCCGGACAGCCTGATCGAGGAGATGCTGCTGCGCGAGCGCGCCGGTCTTCCCGGCCGCTTCCTGCCATCGGCGGAGCTTGCCGCGCTTTTCGGCATCCACCGCGCCGGCGCCATCCATTCGCCGGGTTCGGCCGAGGCCGATCCGTTGCGCATGGCCTGGGGACTCCTGCACTGGTCTGCCGCGCACGGAGCCCGGCTGATCGACGCCACGGCGACCGCCTTTCACGAGGAAGGCGGCCGGGTGACGGTGGAGACCGATACGCCATACGTGATCGAGGCGCGCCATGTGGTGCTCGCAACCGGCTATGTGATGCCGGGTTTCGTTATGCCGGAGATCCACCGCATCGCCTCCAGCTGGGCCGTCGCCACCGAACCGCAGCCGGCGGACGCGCTGTGGCCGGAACGGGCGCTGATCTGGGAGGCGAGCGAGCCCTATCTTTACATGCGCACCACCGTCGACAACCGCATCGTCATCGGCGGCGAGGACGAGGCGATCGACGACCCGACCTTGCGCGACGCCAAACTGCCGGCAAAGGCGCAAGCCCTCAGCGAAAAGCTGCAACGCCTCTGGCCGGCGGCGCGGCCGGTGCTGTCGCATGCCTGGTGCGGCGCCTTCGGGGAAACGGAGGACGGCCTGCCGCTGATCGGCCGCGTGCCGGGCACGCAAAGCCTTTTCGCCGCCTATGGTTACGGCGGCAACGGCATCACCTTTTCCTATATGGCGGCGCAGATGGCCGGCGCTTTCGCACGCGGCGACTGGCGCAACTGGTTCGATGATTTCGCGCTGGACCGGCCCTCGCCTGGCTGAGGATCAATTCCCCGGCGGGCTTGGCGGGACATCGGACAAGCGGACGAACTGAACGCCACGGGCTTTCAGCTTGAGGATGCCCTTGACGACGCCATCGCCGGCGGCGTGGGTCGGCTGGTTGATGTGGGCGATGACCACGTCACCGTCCCTGGCAGACGCGATGTGCTTTTCCGTTTCGCGCGCGCCGAGCAGCGAGCCGCCATCGCCATTGACGGAATAGCCGCCGATCTCGAAACCCATGGCGCGGATGGCGGCGATGGAGGACGGGCTGTAGCGCGCCGTGGCACCCCGGAACCAATGCGATTCGAGGCCGGTCGCGGCGCGGATGGCGGCAGCGCCGTACTGCACTTCCTTCGCCACCGCTTCCGGGGAGCCGGCGGCGGGGATGCCGTAAATGCTGACCGGGCGGTCGACGGCGGGAATGTGGTTCTCGCCGTGATTTTCCAGCTCGAACAGATCCGGCCTCGCCACGATGCGGGAAAGCGCCTGCGGGTTGTGCTTCAGCCAGCGCGCGGTGACGAACAGTGTGGCGGGAACGTTCTCATTGATCAGCGTATCGAGGATGCGCAGATCCGTCTTGCCCATGCAGGCATCGAAGGTCAGCGCCACGCGAACGACATTACCACCCTTCGGCACCGTCAGTTTCGGCTCGACCAGACCCGCGCCGCCGTTCGATTTGGGCTTGGCGATATTCGGCTTGGTCACGGTCGGCGTCACGGCCGATGGCGCAAGCTCCGTCGCCCGAACCGGAAGCGCCAGCGCGGCAAGCAGCGAAAGACAGGCAACGGCACGAAACATGGATGACCCCGGTGACGACAACGATGGCGTATGAGCCAGTTCCCGGCTGGAATGCGAGCGCAAATCGGCCGATTTATGGTGTTGCGCGCAGGCGCGACAATCAGTCGTAGAGATAATTCTCGGTCCACTCTTCACGCGGAACGATGCTGCCGACTTCGTAATCGAAGCTGCGGACGTTGACGCGCTTGGGACCGGTCAGGCAATTGAAGGACAGGCGATACCATTCGCCGCGGCTGCGGAACACGGCGCCCGGCGCCGTCAGCGAATCGCCTTCCCGCTCGGGCTCGGCAAAGGTGTAGGCGATGACCTTGTCGGCCTTGAAGCCGCCCTTGCCGGCGCTGATGCGCGCCATGGCTTCGGTGTCGCAGGCCTGCTCCAGTCGCGTATCGGGATCGAGCGCCTCCAGCTGCTTGACGATGCGCGCATCGACGGCAAAGCCGGGCGTGGCGATGGTTAGAAACGGAAATGCGACAACGATTGCGACAGGCGCGGCAAGCTTCATCAATCTCACCAATTCTTTGAAAGGGTTCATCAAACGGGCGTGCGCCGGCAACGGGAGCGCTCCCTGGCCAGCGGTCGCGTTTGTAAACGACCGGCAAAGGCAGGGCAACAATTCCTTCATCAATGTGGTCAGAATGTGATCGCGAAATCCACAGGCGATTGACGGACAAGCTTCGCGCAAGCCTTGGCCGCGCTGGCTTGCGCCCTTGATCGGGCATCCCCGGCACTTTATCTCTTGAGCTTGAATCTTGTTCTTGTCGCATTTCCCGGTGGAACGCCGGTATCCACTTTTCCTGGAAATGCTCTGTGACCCCGGAGGCTCCGCTTGTCGATTTTCCAATCCCTTCCCGCCGCCCCCATCGCCGAAAAGCGCCCCGTCGAGGACACCCGCCACGGCATTTCGCGCATCGACGACTATGCCTGGCTGCGGGACGGCAACTGGCAGGCGATGTTCAAGGATCCCACCATCCTCGACCCCGCCATCCGCGCCCATCTGGAGGCGGAGAACGCCTATATGAAAGCGGCGATGGCCGACACCGCCGACCTGCAGAAGCAGCTCTTTGCCGAAATGAAGGGCCGCATCAAGGAAGACGACAGCTCCGTGCCGCTCAAGAACGGCCCTTACGCCTATGGCAGCTTCTACGTCACCGGCGGCGAGCAGCCGCATTATTTCCGCGTCGGCCGCGATGCCGATTACCGCGACACCGCGCTGCGGCAGGTGCTGCTCGATGGCGACAAGGAAGCGCAGGGCAAGGCCTATTTCCGCCTCGCCGGTCTCGACGCCACCACAGACCATTCGCATGCATTGTGGGGCTATGACGACAAGGGCTCGGAATATTACACGCTGCGCATCCGCAATCTCGAAACCGGGACGGATCTTGCCGATATCGTCGAGAACACCGGCGGTGGCGGCGCCTGGGCGCCGGATGGCAAGAGCTTCTTCTATACGCTGCAGGACGAGAACCACCGTCCCTCGAAGATCTATCATCACATCGTCGGCCAGCCGCAATCGGCCGACCGGCTGGTCTATGAGGAAACCGATCCCGGCTTCTTCATGGGCGTCGGCGGCTCGCTGCTCGACGATTTTATCTATATCGACATCCACGACCACGAGACCAGCGAGTATCGCCTGCTCTCGACCAAGGACCTGACCGCCGAGCCGTTGCTGGTATCGACCCGCGAGGAAGGTCTGGAATATTCGATGACCGAAGGCGGCGACGTCTTCTACATCCTCACCAATGCCGATGGCGCGAAGGATTTCAAGATCATGGAAGCGCCGGTCGCTGCGCCCTTCCGTGAGAACTGGCGCGAAATCGTCGCCCATACGCCTGGAAAACTGATCCTCAGCCACATGGCCTTCGCCCGTCATCTCGTTTGGCTGGAGCGCAAGGACGGCCTGCCGCAGATCATGATCCGCGACCGCAAGACGGGCGAAGAACACGCTATCGCCTTTGCCGAGGAAGCCTATTCGCTCGGCCTGCAAGGCGCTGCGGAATACGACACTGACGTCATCCGCTTCTCCTATTCCTCGATGACGACGCCGAGCCAGCTTTTCGACTACGACATGGCGACGCGTGAGCGCACGCTGCTGAAGACGCAGGAAGTGCCCTCCGGCCACGATCCCGACGACTACGTCACCCGCCGCGTCTTCGCGCCGGCCGGCGATGGCGAAAGCGTGCCGGTTACCCTGCTCTATCGCAAGGATCTGGCGCTCGACGGCAGCGCGCCCTGCCTGCTCTATGGTTACGGCGCTTACGGCATCACCATTCCCGCCTCGTTCAATACCAGCTGCCTGTCGCTGGTCGATCGCGGCTTCGTCTATGCCATCGCCCATATTCGCGGCGGCAAGGACAAGGGGTTCGCCTGGTACGAAAACGGCAAGATGGAGAACAAGGCCAACACGTTCCGCGACTTCGTCGCCGCCGCCGATTATCTGGCGAGCGAGAAATACACGTCCTATGGCCGCATCGTCGCCGAGGGTGGTTCTGCCGGCGGCATGCTGATGGGTGCGGTCGCCAATATGGCACCGGAGAAATTCGCTGCCTTCATCGCAGCCGTCCCCTTCGTCGACGTGCTCAACACCATGCTCGACGACACATTGCCGCTGACGCCGCCGGAATGGCCGGAATGGGGCAACCCGATCGCATCCGAGGAGGAATATGGCTGGATCGCCGCCTATTCGCCCTATGAGAATGTCGATGCCCGCCCCTATCCGCCGATCCTGGCGCTGGCCGGCCTGACCGATCCGCGCGTGACCTATTGGGAACCGGCGAAATGGGTGGCGCGCCTGCGCGAAAAGACCACCGGCAACCAGCCGATCCTGCTGCGCACCAATATGGATGCCGGCCATGGCGGCGCATCCGGCCGTTTCCAGCGGCTGGAGGAAGTCGCTTTCGAATATGCCTTCGCGATCAAGGTGGCGGGCAAGATGTAACGCCTGCTTTTAAAACTTAACCACGCGTTAACGGCCGCTCCCTTACCAAAGGGGCGGCCGTTTCCGATTCTCCCTCATTTTCCGGGGTTTTGGAACAAAGACGCAAGCTTCGCGCAAGGTTCAATGGTTAACGGACCATTAACCACCACCTTGGCGAGATGGACCAATGCGCATCGAAAGCGGCTTGCAAGGGTATTATTACAATCAGGGACGCTTCCAGCGGCCCGACAGCGAGATCGAGGAAACCGCAGACGCGCAAGGCGCGACCGGTGCCCGCACGTTCTCGCCCGCCGTCGAAAGCAGCACGCTGTTGTCGACCGCGCTGTCCGACGCCCTCTGGGCGATCGATGACGGCCGCGCCACCGAAACCAACGGTTACGCCTTTCCCGCCGGCTATGCAGATTCAATTGCCGAAGCCTCGGATCTCGCCGCCCGCGTCAGCGCCCTCTATCTCGAGGACGAGGATGTGACAGGCCGCGAGCTTCTTTACGCGTAAATCCGACGCAATGTCTTCAAGGCGCCCGCCACAAACGGGCGCCTTTTTCCTGCACTGCAGCAGGCTTGCCGGCATGAAGCCGAAACGTCTCGAATGATCATGGTTTCAGCAGGATCGCTCTCATGAAGATCGGCAGCAGCGTCTATTCCGTTTCCGCCCTTTCCTACCAGTCAAACAGCGCACCGCTGCCCGAGCAGGGCGACGACGATGCGCCCAGCCGCAACCGCCGCCTGCCCGACGACATGTACCTCTCCGGCGCGCAGACCGTGCCGGCGCCGGCACTGTCGCAGGCGCTGTGGGACCTGACGGCCGGCGCCAGCACCGATGAGCCAGCGCTTTCCAGCCAGACCGCCGATCAGGCGAAATCCCGCGACGATCTCTTCGCCGACCTGCATAAATGGGCGAATATGAGCGTCGCCGAAAAGATCCGCGCGCAATATCTGCAGAAAAAGGGGCTTTCCGAAAGCGACCTCGCCGCCATGCCGCCGGAAGAGCGCCAGGCCGTCGAGGACGAAATCCGCAAGGCCGTCATGCAGGCGCTTGGCGCCGGCGACCAGGCACAGGGCGGCACGGACGACGCGGCCAAGACCCAAGCCAACGACACACAGGCCCTATGACGCAGACGGCTTGCAATCATCCCGCGAGAGCCTATCTTTATCTCTAGAGACTAGAGCTTTTACGGGGGATTTTCATGCTGTCGATCGGCGAATTGTCGCGCAAGGCCGACGTCAAGGTTCCGACCATCCGTTATTACGAGCAATCCGGCCTGATGCCATCGCCGGAGCGCTCCGAGGGTAATCAGCGGCGCTATACGCGCGCCGATCTCGAGCGGCTGACCTTCATCCGCCATGCCCGGGCGCTCGGCCTGTCGCTGGACGAGATTCGCGAGCTCATCAGCCTCAGCAAGCATCCGGACGAGCCTTGCGAGCGCGCCGACCAGATTGCCGCCAGCCACCTGCGTGGCGTTCGCGAACGCATCGCCCGATTGCGCAAGCTGGAAAGCGAGCTGGAGCGCATCGTCTCCCATTGCCACGGCCACACGATCGGCGAATGCTACGTCATCCAGGCGCTATCCGATCATGGTCTTTGCGAGAGCGAACACGCGCCGGTGTGATTTGCGCTTGACAAGCGACGCGTTTCAGTGAAACTCTGCGGCATGATCAAGAACGTAACCATCTCCTGTTCGTATTTTTGGGCCTTCCAATAAAGGCGGCCCAAGACTGATCATGTCTAAACAAGCCGCCTCCAGGGCGGCTTTGTTTTTAGGAGAAAACGGCGTCCTGGCGGCAAAACCCCGCAAAAGGAACAACGCCAATGACCGACGATATCGATCTCACCCTCTCCCGCCCGCCCGTTGTGGTCATCCGCACGGCAAAGCCGCGCGACCTGCCCGATCTCAAGGAAATGATCGCGCTTCTGGCCGCCGATCACGGCGATCCGGCCCATATCACCGCCGAGGAACTGGAACGCGACCTGTTCGGCCCGATGCCATGGATCCATGCGCTGGTTGCCGATAGCGGCAAAGGCCTGATCGGCTACGCCATTCTCGTGCCGCTCTACAGGGCGCAGGACGGCAAGCGCGGCATGGATCTGCACCATCTCTTCGTCCGCAACGGCCACCGCCGCAACGGCATCGGCGAGCATCTCGTCGCCCGCGCCCGCGAGCAGGCCCGCACCGCCGGCTGCGACTACCTGTCGGTTGCCGCCGCGACAGGCAATTTCCGCGCTCATCGCTTCTACGAACACATGGATTTCAAGGCCCTGCCCGTCACCGGCATGCGTTACATGCAGGCGCTGGCATGAACCCCGTTCGCGAAAGGAAACCGATATGACCACGATCGCTGTCGCGTTGACGGATCGGTATGCCGATTGGGAAGTGGCGCTGCTGATGGCAGAGGGTCGCAGCTTCCTCGGCATCGACTTCGTCGTCGCGACGCCGGCCGCCCGGCCGGTGACGTCAATGGGCGGCATGACCGCTACGCCTAAGGCCGCCATCGAAACGCTCGACCCGACCGCCTTTGACGCGCTCGTCGTCTGCGGTGGCGAGATCTGGCAGACGCAGGCCGCGCCCGACATCTCCGCGACGATCCGCGCCTTTTCGAACGCCGGGAAACTGGTTGCCGGCATCTGCGCCGCGACGCTGGCGCTTGCGCGCGCCGGCGTGCTCAACGAGGTCGCCCATACCTCGAACGCCCTCGAATTGCTGGAAACCACCGAGGCCTATCGCGGCCGCGAGCGATACCGACGCATCGCCTCCGCCGTTCGCGACGCCAATATCATCACCGCCGCCGGTACGGCGCCCACGACGTTTACCGCCGAAATCTTTCGCGCGCTCGGCCATGGCAGCCCGGAACTGGACGGCTATGTCGCCCAGTTCGGCAAGGAATTTTCCGCGTCCGCTTAAAGGGCGGGGATGGCTTTGAGGTAAGCCGCAATCGCTTCGCGATCCTCCGCCGGCAGCTTGGCCATGTTGTGCTGCACTTCGACCATGGAACCGCCGACCGAATCGAATTCCGGGGTGAAGCCGGTTTCGAGATAGTTGACGATATCCGCCTCGCTCCACTGGCCGATGGATTTCGATCCCGGGGTGATGTCGGGAATCTGCCCCTGGCCTTCCGGGTTCGGCGCGCCGGCCAGCCACTGGCCGGACTTGAAGCCGCCAAGCACATTGCGCGGCGTGTGACATTCGCCGCAATGGCCGGGGCCTTCGACGAGATATTGACCGCGCTTGACCTGATCGCCGGTGGCGCTCAGCGTGGCGCGCGGGGCATCGCTGAAGAACAGGAGTTTCCAGCCGCCAAGCGCGATGCGCTGGTTGAAGGGGAACGGCAGGTCATGCGGCGGCGCGACATTGTCGCTGACCGGCAGCGTCTTCAGGAAACCATAGAGATCGTTGACATCCTTCGGCGTCATGCGTGCATAGGAATTATAGGGGAAGGACGGATAGAGATGCTCGCCCTTTGGCCCGACGCCGCGGGTCATGGCATTGCCGAATTGGGCCAGCGACCAGCCGCCGATGCCGGCCTTTGGATCGGGGGAGATATTGGGAACATGGAAGGTGCCGAACGGGCTTTTCAGCGCCAGTCCACCGGCAAGAACCTTCTTGGCATCGCCTTCGGACCCCGGCGCCGCATGACAGCTGACGCAACCCCCGGCCCAGAACATCCGCTCGCCATTGGCCATATCCGGCTCGCCAAGGCCTGCCCAATGGTCGTCCGGCAACGGCGCCGGCATGGTCAGGTAAAACAGGGCGGCGGCGCCGACGACGACGATGCCGGCCAGCGACAGGAGGATACGCATCCTCTTTCCCGCCATGGCACGTTCCTTCCTATGATATTCCGAGTGAAAGCCCGCCCGCCCCTACGGGGCCGGCGGGCCTGTTGTCGATGGAAAGGGCCTATCGCGCGGATCAATCGACCTTCAGGCGATAGGCCTGATGACAGGTGCCGCAATCCGCGCCTAGCGTCTTCATCGCCGCGCCCACGGCAGCCTTGTCGGCCGGCAGTTGCGCCAGCAGACCTTCGGCATCGGTGTGGAGCTTGTCGGCCTTGGCCTTGAAGTCAGCCATGTTTTCCCAGATCTTCGGGCTGGCGGCCGGGCTGTTCTTTTCCGAGCCGGCCGGGAACTGGTCGGGGAACGCCTTGATGCTTTCGGAAATCGTCGTCAGCGCGGTCTTCACCACGGCCGCGTCGTAAGGCTTTTCATCCTTGGTGATCGCGGACAGCTGTCCCATCGCGCCGCCGATCTTTTTCATGAGGGCTTCGCGCTCATCCTTGGTGCCCGTGGCAAAGGCGGTGCCCATGCCAAGAGCGGCGACCAGCGTCGCAGTGGCGATCAATTTGAATGTCATGCTTCGTCTCCCATCGGGTTGGCAAAGGCGACACTGCCGGCCGCTTCGCTGCGCTACCAAATGTCACAGCAAATTCGCGCGATGGAAGTAACAAATGAGTGATGAAACAATTGATCCGATTGGCAAAAGTGTCATGGAACCGGATTTTGAAACTCATGCGCTAAAACATGATTTTCATAATCCGCTTTAAGCGGATATACTTGAAGCCTTAAAACATCCAAAAAGAAAACCCGGCGCCTGATACAGCGCCGGGTCGAATATATCCGTAACAAAAAGCCGATTACTTGGCAGCGGCTTCGTACATTTCCAGGACATAGTCCCAGTTGATCAGGCTGTCGACGAAGGCTTCGAGGTACTTCGGACGCGCGTTACGGTAGTCGATGTAATAGGAATGTTCCCAGACGTCGACGCCGAGGATCGGCGAAGCGCCGTGAACCAGCGGGTTTTCGCCGTTCGGGGTCTTGGAGATTTCCAGCTTGCCGTTCTTGAGCGACAGCCAGGCCCAGCCGGAGCCGAACTGCGTCGTGCCGGCGGCGATGAAATCGGTGCGGAACTTGTCGAAGCCGCCGAGATCGGAATCGATGGCAGCCTGCAGCTTGCCGGGCAGCTTGTTGCCGCCGCCGTCCTTCTTCATCCACTTCCAGAAATGGATGTGGTTGTAGTGCTGGGCGGCATTGTTGAACAGGCCGGCATTGGTGCCGAACGACTTCTTCACGACCTCTTCGACGGAGAGATCGCCGAGGCCGGCTTCAGCAGCCAGCTTGTTGCCGTTGTCGACATAGGCCTTGTGATGCTTGTCGTGGTGATATTCGAGCGTTTCCTTCGACATGAACGGGGCAAGCGCTTCGTAATCATACGGCAGGGGCGGCAATTCGAAAGCCATGGCGTGATCTCCCTTATTTGGCAGAGGCTTCAACCTGAAAAATGCGGTCGTGCGGGAACATAGGAGCGTGTGGGGCCTGTGGCAACCGGCGAAATGCCAAAAATCGGTACGGTTGCGCAAAATTCACCCAAACGACACGAGGCAGTCAACGGATTTGGCCCCTCCGGATTAGGCCTTTGTTTTTACGCATGTCTTGCGCCTGAAAACGGGTCCCCGTTTCCGGCGACATGCTTTATGGTTCAAGCGACGCATTGCGAAAAATCAAGGTAGCCGGACGGCTTTCAAGCCCCGGCTGGAAACGGAGACCAAGCATGAAGAACACCCTTGCCCTGCCCCTCGCGCTCCTGAGCATCCTTGCCGCCGCCCCACTGGCTCATGCCTCTTCCGACGACGCCTGGGCAGCCCTTGCCGCAGATGTAAAGGCAAAATGCACCGCCGCCGCAAAGCCGTCGCTGAAGAGCGCAAAAGTCGCCGTCGATCCCTTCGGCAGCGAACGCTTCGGCCTTGCCATCGTCACCGGCCCGCTGAAGGTCGGAAAAGGAAAGGCGAGCTTCATCTGCGTCTACGACAAGCAGACCAAGAAGGTCGAGATCGGCTCGGAACTGGGCAGCGACATCGTCACCGTCGGCGTGCCGAAGTAACGCAGCCCCTCACCCTCTCTCCGGTACAGCGGAGAGAGGGGACTGCTTCTGCTTCACTCCCCGCCGCCGGCGCGGCCATAGGCCCAGTCCATATAGAGTTCCAGCGCCTTCTTGCCGACCGGCCCTTCCGGATAGCTGCGCGCGTCGAGTTGCACCACCGGGGCGACCTTGGAATAGTTGCCGGTCATGAACACCTCGTCGGCCGACAGGAAATCGTCCACCGTCAGCGTCGCCTCCTGCACCTCGAAACCGGCCTGGCGCAACAAGCCGATGATGCGGGCGCGGGTGATGCCGGCGAGGAAAGTGAAGTTGATCGCCGACGTGAAGACGACGCCGTCCTTGACCATGAAGATATTGGAGGTCGCGGTTTCCGCCACATTGCCGTTGATGTCGCGCGCCAGCGCATTGTCGAAACCACGCTCCACCGCCTCGGCCAGCATGCGGCCGCTATTGGGATAGAGGCTGCCGGTCTTGGCCATGGTCATCGCAGAATCCGGGGTCGGACGGCGGAAGGAAGAGACGGTCAGTCGCGAGGGTCTGGCCGTGTTCATCGGCGCCTCGAACAGGCAAAGCGCAAAACGGGTCGCTTCCGGATCGGGCGCGACGACGCCGAAGCGGCCATGTTCGGCCCAATACATCGGTTTGATATAGATCGCCGTCTTGCCGTCGAATTTTTCGATGCCCTCCCAGGCGAGCGCCTCGATTTCCTCCGCCGTCTTGACCGGCTTGAGGCCGAGCGCCAGCGCCGAGCGGTTGATGCGCTGGCAATGGCGGTCGAGATCGGGCGCGATGCCATCGAACCAGCGCGCGCCGTCGAACACCGTCGAGCCGAGCCACATGGCATGCGAGGTCGGGCCGATGAGCGGCGGATTGCCCGATAGCCACTCACCATCGACATAGGTCCAGGTGGTCGTGGGGGCAGCGGTATTCACGGTCATCGGCATCTCCTCCTCGTTACATCCCATCCATGAAACGCCGCCGCCACGGGCGGTCAAGGAGAAAGCGGCACCCATTCCGCATACGCAAGAAACTGTCGGGAAATGCCGCCAAAACTTTCGGAAGTTTGCGCAAAAACAAAAGCTTGGCGAATAATTCCATCAATAATTTTCATGCATTGCCGACTTCCTGCCATGCCGACCCCGTGCGATCATCGCCCGCATAACCAGAGAGGACCATTTTCATGAAGGCCATGTATTTCGAGCGCTACGGGCAGACACCCGAGATCCGCACCCTGCCCGATCCCACGCCATCAGAGGATGGCGTCGTCATCAAGGTGGAAGCGACCGGGCTTTGCCGCAGCGACTGGCATGGCTGGATGGGGCATGACGACGATATCGTGCTGCCGCATGTGCCCGGCCATGAATTTGCCGGCACCGTTGTCGCGACCGGCAAGGGCGTGATGCGCTACAAGGTCGGCGACCGCGTGACCGTGCCTTTCGTCTCCGGCTGCGGCCGTTGCAGCGAATGCCATTCCGGCAACCAGCAGGTCTGCCCCAGCCAGTTCCAGCCGGGCTTCACCCATTGGGGCAGCTTTGCCGAATATGTGGCGATCCCGACCGCCGACCTCAATCTGGTGCGCCTGCCCGAAAGCATGGATTTCGCCACCGCCGCCAGCCTCGGCTGCCGTTTCGTCACCTCCTTCCGCGCCATCGTCGATCAGGGCCGCACGCGGCCGGGCGAATGGGTGGCGGTGCATGGCTGTGGCGGCATTGGCCTCTCGGCGATCATGATCGCCACCGCGCTCGGCGCAAACGTCATCGCTATCGATCTGACCGACGAGAAGCTGGAATTCGCCCGCCAGCTTGGCGCGGTCGCGACGATCAAGGCGGGCGCGACAGCCGATGTCGCGGAAGCCGTGAAGGAGATCACCGGAGGTGGCGCGCATGTCTCCATCGATGCGCTCGGCCACAGCGTCACCTGCGTCAATTCGATCCGCAACCTGCGCCGGCGCGGCCGCCATATCCAGGTCGGCCTGATGCTTGCCGAACATGCCACGCCCGCCATCCCCATGGGTATCGTGCTGGCGCGTGAGCTGGAAATCTATGGCAGCCACGGCATGCAGGCCTGGCGCTACGATGCGATGATGGACATGCTGGCGACCGGCAAGCTTGCCCCGCAAAAGCTGGTGAAGCGAACCATAAGCCTGGAAGAAGCCGTGCCGGCGCTGATGGCCATGGAAAGCTCCGCCGATCTCGGCATCAGCGTCATCACGCGGTTCTAACGCCCAGCGTCATCACGCGATGATAAAGCAAGGGAGAAAAGCCCATGGCCTGGTCGGCGGCGCAATATCTGAAGTTCGAGGATGAGCGCACGCAGCCGGCGCGCGATCTTCTGGATGGCGTGCCGCTCGACACGGTCGCCCGCGCCGTCGATCTCGGTTGCGGGCCGGGCAACTCCACCGAACTTCTGGTGGCGCGCTATCCCGATGCCGCGATCACCGGCGTCGATAGCGACGACAACATGCTGACAGCCGCACGCAAACGCCTGCCGGCGCTGACCTTCGAGCAGGCCGATCTGGCAAGCTGGATGCCGCCGCAGCCGGTCGATTTGCTATTTGCCAATGCCGTCTTTCAATGGTTGCCGAACCATCTCGACGTCATGGACCGGCTGATGGATGGCTTGAACCCCGGCGGGGTTCTCGCCGTGCAGATGCCGAACAATCTCGGCGAAGCCTCGCATCTGATGATGGAGGAAACGCTGCATGACGGCGACAGGCCTTGGGCATTGGCCTTTGCCGGCAAAAGCCTGCGCCGCCGCGCCCTGCCCGATCCGGAGGTTTATCGCGACCGCCTCGCGCCAAAATCCCGCGACGTCAAGGTCTGGCGCACGGTCTATCGCCATCCGATGGCCGATGCAGCCGCGATCGTCGCCATGGTGCAATCGACGGGCCTGCGGCCCTACCTCGCCGCCGTTGGCGAGGAGCATGCGGCGGAGTTCCTTGAGGCCTATCAGGCCCGCATCGACAAGGCCTATCCGCCGCAGGCGGACGGCACGCGGTTGTTCCTGTTTCCGCGATTCTTTCTGGTGGCGCGGAAGGAGTGAGGTCGGGCACTGCGGACACAAAACCTCAGACGTCATCCTCGGGCTCGTCCCGAGGATCTGCCTTCGTCGATTCAAGCCATTGAAATATCGCCAATTTCTACCGTTTACAGATGGTCGGGACAAGCCCGACCATGACGGAGGAGAGGTTGGCGAAACGGTTGGATGGCCGAGTAGGCCGATCCGCCGCCCCCACCCCTTAAATAAACTGGCTTAGCCCCGGCACCGAGGCGACGACCTGATCGACCACTTCGTCGCCGGCATATTGCTTGGCCACTGCGATGGTTTCCTTGGCGAGTGCGCCGATTTCGCTCATGCCCAAACCTTCGCTCATCAATTGCTGGCCGAGGCCCATGATGCCGCCACCGCCGCCGAGCGCGCCCATCAGGCTGCCGAGCAGGCCGCCACCGCCGCTGCCGACGGCTTCGCCGTTGAAGCGGGCGACGAGATCGGCGCCGCCGGGAATGGCCTCGATCATGCGCGCCACCGGGCCGTCATCGGCCTCGCGCTGCAGGAAACCGAGCATCATGCCCAGCGCCTTTTCCGCCAGCGCCGGTTCGATGCCCACCTTGTCGGCGATCTGTGTCACGAGTTCGTTCATTGCGCTGTGCTCCTTGTTGTCTGCGTATGGCAGATCATGTTGTCGCCATCCCGCGCTATAATTATAACAGCTAGGAAACGATTCAATGAATAGTCCGCCGGCGCGGCGGCAAGGGCCAAGGAGTGCGCAATTTGACAGTCGAGGATGGAAAACTCTTCATCGGCGCAAGCCGCAACCCGGACGACAGCATCAACAAGCCGGAATATCTCGACCTCAAATTCGGCAATCGCCATGGCCTGATCACCGGCGCCACCGGCACCGGCAAGACGGTAACGCTGCAAATTCTGGCGGAAGCCTTTTCCGATGCCGGCGTGCCGGTCTTCTGCGCCGATATCAAGGGCGATCTCTCGGGCCTTGCCGCCATCGGCGAGCCGAAAGACTTTTTGCTGAAGCGCGCCGAGCAGATCGGGCTTTCGCCATACGATTTTCAGGAATTCCCGGTGATCTTCTGGGATATCTATGGCGAAAAGGGCCATCGGGTGCGCACCACCATGGCCGAGATGGGGCCATTGCTGCTCGCCCGGCTGATGGATGCATCGGAAGCGCAGGAAGGCGTGCTCAACATCGCCTTCAAGATCGCCGACCAGGGCGGATTGCCGCTGCTCGATCTCAAGGATCTGCAGGCAATGCTCAATTACATGATCGAGCATGCGACCGAGATCTCCAATCAGTTCGGTTTCGTCTCCAAGGCCTCGATCGGCTCGTTGCAGCGCGGACTGCTGGTGCTGGAACAGCAGGGCGCCAAGAATTTCTTCGGCGAGCCGGCGCTGAAAATTTCAGACATCATGCGCACCACCAATGACGGGCGTGGGGCGATCTCGATTCTCGCCGCCGACAAGCTGATGATGAACCCGCGCCTTTACGCCACCTTCCTGTTGTGGCTGCTCTCGGAACTGTTCGAGGAACTTCCCGAGGTCGGCGACCCGGAGAAGCCGAAGCTGGTCTTCTTCTTCGACGAAGCCCATCTCCTGTTCACCGATGCGCCAAAGGTGCTGATCGAGCGCGTCGAGCAGGTGGTTCGCCTCATCCGCTCCAAGGGCGTCGGCGTCTATTTCGTCACGCAGAACCCGCTCGACGTGCCGGAAACCGTGCTCGCCCAGCTCGGCAACCGCGTGCAACACGCGCTGCGCGCCTATACGCCGCGCGAACAGAAGGCGGTGAAGACCGCCGCCGATACGTTCCGCCCCAATCCGGCCTTCGATTGCGCGACCGCCATCACCACGCTCGGCACCGGCGAGGCGCTGGTCTCGACGCTCGAAGCCAAGGGCGCGCCCTCGATCGTCGAGCGCACGCTGATCCGCCCGCCCGCCTCGCGCCTCGGCCCGGTCAGCGACGACGAGCGCCGCAAGGTGATGTCGGTCAGCCCGGTCGCGGAAATGTATGACGAGGATTTCGACCGGGAATCGGCCTATGAAATCCTCGCCGCCCGCGCCGGCAAGGCCGCCCAGCAGGCCCAGCCCCAGGCACCTGTGCCCGCGCCGCAGCCTGCCGGGGAAAAGGACGACAGCGCCGCCGGCCGCTGGACGCTGCCCGGCTTCGGCAATGATCGTCAGGACGATCCGGCGCCGCGCGAAACCCGTGGCCGCACCGGTGGTTATCAGCGCGAAACGGTGGTCGAGGCGGCGATGAAAAGCGTAGCGCGCACCGTGGCCTCGCAGGTCGGCCGAGCGCTGGTGCGCGGCATTCTGGGAAGCCTGCGGCGGTAAGGTTTTTGGCTGGCCGCAGTGCATCCTATACGCCGAAGCATTTCCCTCCGCCATGCTCGGGCTTGTCCCGAGCATCTGCCAACCGTGGATATTTTTTATATTTCAATAGCTTAAGTGAACGAAACCAGATCCTCGGGACAAGCCCGAGGATGACGCCTGGTTGTCTTTCGACCGATTTTCCAGAAAGGCCGGCTTACCGCTTCGGCGCCGACAGACAGAAATATGCCCCTTGCGGATCCTGGGCTTGCAGCACCCAGCCATCGGGAACTTCCATCGGGCCGTTGAGAACCTTGCCACCGCCGGCCGTGACCCGCTCCATGGCGGCATCCAGCGTTTCCACGTTGAAATAGAAGCTCCAGCCGCAGAAGGGCATGCCCTCCTCCTGGCGCATCATGCCGCCGTTCATCTGGCCGTTCTTGCCGAAGAGGACGTATTTGCCCATTGGGCCCATATCCATCTCGTCGATCTTTTCCCAGCCGAACAGTTGATTGTAGTAATCAAGCGCCTTGCCGACATCCTTGGCGTAGAGCTCATGCCAGCCGACGAAGCCCGGCGTGCCCATGGCCGGCTCCGGCGGCATTTCACCCTCCATCGGCGCGGGCTTGAAGGCGATGAGCACAGGGCCTTGCGGATCGGCAAGCACGGCAAAACGGCCGACGCCGGGAATATCGTCGGGAGCGCGGCGGATGGTGCCGCCCAGTTCGACACATTTTGCGGCCGTAGCATCGACATCGTCGACGGCGACATAGCCGGTCCAGTTCGGCGGCACCTGCATGGCTTTCAGCTCATCGGTCAGGGCCAGCATGCCGCCCATGGCGCGCTTCTCCTCCGGCATTTGCAGAATCCAGTAGCTTCCGTCCATGCCACCTATGCCGGGATCGCGTGCCTGCCAGCCGACCACCGAACCGTAAAACCGCTGGGCGGCGGGGATGTCCGTGGTCATCAGTTCGTACCAGACGAATTTTCCATGCATGTCGGTCATCGGCTTTTCCTTTCGGCGGGTTCGATAAGTGTCGACTGGTCAGCGGCGGCGATGGAATTCCATCGCCATGATCTGCTTAAATGTGCCATCCGGCTGGCGGACATTGCCGCTGAAATGGCGCCTGTCATCATCGAGGAAGACGATGACGTCATGATAAATGGTCGTCCTGGACGGATCGTCGAAATCAGGGCCTTCCGCCTCCAGGGTCAGCGTCTTGCCATCGGCCTCGAGCCAGCCCTTGTAGATCCAGAGCTTGGTCATCATCGTGCCCAACCATGTGCCGACATAATGGCCCAATTTGGAGTCGTAGCCCAGCGTCATCAGCGTGCGGGCCTGATGCTCAGGGCCCATTCGCCCCTCACCTTCGATGACATACCAGAGGCCATCCAGGCTGCGGGTGGTTTCGCTCCATTGCGGTGTTTCGGTCGATCCCGCCTCGGCCACGACATCCCATGTGCCGTTCAACCTTTCGAGAAAACGATGTTGCGGTGTCGGTTCGGGCTGTTCCATCTCGCCTTGTTCCTTTCGGTCGTCAGGTTTCAGTGGCAGCAGGCGCCAGCCTTCGGTTTCTCTTCGTATTCGTCGTGGCGGCGCACGAAATCCATGGTCTCGTCCTCATTGCGGCCCTTGGGGGCGCGGTCGAGGATCATCAGCGTGCCGATCAGTTCCTCCGGCCCGCGCGCATAGCTGGAATAGGTGTGATAGACCGTGCCGTCGGCATCGCGATAGAAGGCGCTGAGGCCGGGCAGCTCGTCATGCGCCTCGGCGGGCGAAATGTCGGTGAAATTGTAATTGACCGTCTCGCCGGCCAGATCCGCCTTGGTGAAGGACACGCCGAAATCGAAATTGAAATCGCTGCCGAAGGACGAGACCCAGGGGAAATGCCAGCCCATGCGGCGCTTGTAGGCGGCGACCTTGTCGAGCGGCGCCTGCGAGACGACGACAAGCGTCACGTCGTGATGATTGAGATGCGGCAGCGTGCCGTCGAGGTGATCGGCAAGGAAGGAGCAGCCGGGGCATCCCGCCTCCCAATCCGGCCCGAGCATGAAATGATAGACGATGAGCTGGCTGCGATCGCCGAAGAGATCGGCGAGGCTCTTGCGCCCTTCCGGCGTATCGAAGCGATAATCCTTGTCGACCTTCACCCAGGGAAGCGCCTTGCGCTCCGCATTCAGGCGATCGCGCGCGCGGGTGAATTCCTTTTCGCTGGCCAGCAGCGTACGGCGCGCTTTCAGCCACTCCTCGCGAGACACTACGGCATTGTCCATGTCGCACCTCCTTCAGGCGTTCGTCATGTGTTCCCGTTGACTGATTAGGTTGATATCAACATATATTGGACATGTCAAACCAGGAACTGATTCCTTTTTCCACCACCTTGCATGTGCGCGACACCTGCCTGTGCCTGCATGTGCAGCGCGCGGCGCGTGCGCTTGCGCGGCGTTTCGATGAGGCGCTGCGGCCGCATGGGCTGACCAATGGCCAGTTTTCGCTGTTGATGTCGCTCAACCGGCCCGAACCGCCGCCGATGGGGCCGGTCGCCGAACTGCTGGCCATGGACCGCACGACGCTGACCGCCATGCTGAAACCTCTGCAGCGCCGCGGCCTCGTCGAGATTGCCCCCGATCCGAAGGACAGACGCGGCAAGCGGCTGAAATTGACCGAAGCCGGCCGGGAAAATCTGATCGCCGCCCTACCCGTCTGGCAGGCGACGCATGACGAGATCGGCACCGCTTTCGATACCAACGGCCTTGGTCGCCTGCGCGGCGACCTCGCGGCCATCCGCTAACGTCTTACTGCCAGACGACGATGCGTGCCTTGGTCGGCACCCGGTCGTAGAGGTCGATAACATCCTGGTTGATCAGGCGCACGCAGCCCGACGACACCGCCTTGCCGATGGAATTCCATTCCGGCGAGCCGTGCAGACGATAGAGCGTATCTTCGCCATTCTGGAAGATATACATGGCGCGAGCGCCGAGCGGGTTCATAAGGCCCGGCTCCATGCCGCCATTCTCGATGGAATATTGGGCGAGTTCCGGCTTGCGGGCCACCATTTCGTTCGGTGGCTTCCAGCGCGGCCATTTCTGACGCCACTGGATGACGCCCTCCCCGGACCAGGCAAAGCCTTCCTTGCCAATGCCGACGCCGTAACGCATCGCCGTGCCGCCGGATTCGACCAGATAGAGGAAACGCGATTGCGTATCGACCACGACGGTGCCCGGCGCCTCCCCGGTCGGATTGGCCACGCGCTGGCGATAAAAGCGCGGATCGATGCGCTGATAGGGAACGGCCGGAATGAGGAAGCCGCCGTCATAGGTCTCGCCATAGATGCGATCCAGCTCTGGATCGCCGCCTGCGCCATAGACGCCGCCATTGACGGGCATGGCGACCGGCTGCACCACCACAGGCCGATATTCGACGCGCGACGTATAGGGCGATGCGCAGGATGACAGCGCGGACACCGCGCCAAGCCCCGTCAGCGATAGAAAACCGCGACGCGACAGGGAGGGAAAGGATGGGGTCATAGTGAGGAAACGCTTGCGAGGTCAACGAGGAAGTCTCGGCGGCGAAACGCACAGAATCATATTTCGGTTCCGTCCCCACCGAAATATACGACCGCCAGCGGTCCGCGTCCACCACGCGTGGGCCGATCACGCGGACGTGCTCGGGCGTGAGACCTTACATCACCACGACGCGGGTTTTCGCCGGGACGCGTTCGTAGAGATCGATGACATCCTGGTTGAGCATGCGCACGCAGCCCGACGATGTCGCCTTGCCAATCGACTTCCAGTCCGGCGTGCCGTGGATGCGGTAGAGCGTATCCTGGCCGTCCTTGAAGATATACATGGCGCGCGCGCCAAGCGGGTTGGCGAGGCCGGGGTTCATGCCGCCATTGGCGGCGGCATACTGGCGCAGTTCCGGCTGGCGGCCGACCATGTCTTCCGGCGGGGTCCAGCGCGGCCATTTCTGCTTCCATTGCACAACGCCGCGGCCGGTCCAGCCATAGCCTTCGCGACCGAGGCCGACGCCGTAGCGCATCGCCTTGCCATCAGCCTGCACGAGATAGAGGAAATGCTCGCGCGTATCGACGACGACGGTGCCGACCGGCTCCGCCGTCCGATAGCTGACCTCCTGGCGCAGATAACGCTGTTCCATCTTCTTGTAGGGGATCGGCGGCAGCGTGCGGTCGTCGTCGCGCACTTCGCCGTAATAGGCCATGTGCAGCGGATTGGAGACCGGCAGGCCATAGGTCTGGTGGAAGGAGCTGGTGTAAAGCTCGGTGCGCCGCGCCGTCGGCGGCGTCTGGTCCACCGGCTGGTACTGGTAGAAGACCGGCGCCGTCTCGGCGCGGAAGACATCGACGTTCATGCGGCTGGTGTCGGTGCAGCCGCCGAGCATGGCGACACCGCCAAGCAGCGCAACGAAGGAAAGCCGCCGGAACCTGCAATCATCAAACGTCATCGAAAAACCGCTTCTTCACCCATGAATCCGATTGCCATGATGACAGGGCCAACTGGCGCGAAGCTTGTCCTTCAAATTAGTTGCGGCAACAGGCGGCGGGCGGCGTCGGCTCCGGCAGAACGAAGGGCAGATCGCCGAGTTCGCGCTGGCTCATGGCGTCGAGAACGGGATGGGCGAGCGGATCGCGCCGCCATATCCGCGCTTCGGCTTTCGCAACCGCATCGTCCCCGCGCCCAAAATCCTTCCAGAAAAACTTCAGCATGGGGATCCTCGCTTTCCGGGCGTTTCTGCCCTTTGATGCAGAGAAGATCGTGCCGATCCGGCTTCGTTTCAATTGAGTTTATCGGCGGCAGGGTTTAGAAAAACTGGATGAAGAACCTCAATCTCGTGCATCTGAACGGCCTCAAGGCAGTGGAGGCGGTCGGCCGGCTCGGTTCGCTGCAGGCAGCGGCCGAAGAACTCGGCGTATCGGTCGGCGCGGTCAGCCAGCAGGTCATCAAGGCCGAGGCGCAACTCGGCCGCAGCCTTTTTGAGCGGACGCCGCGCGGCATGACGCCGACATCGGCGGTGCTGCCGATCCTGCAAAGGCTGACCGGCGGCTTCCAGCATCTGTCCGAGGCGGTGTCGCTGGCGCGGGCGCGCGACGAGCAGGTTTTGACGATCTCGGTGGCGCCGGTGTTTGCCGCGCGCTGGCTGGTGCATCGGCTGGATGGCTTTTCCAGGCTCCGGCCGGATTTGCGGTTGCGCATCGATGCAACGACGGCGCTGGTCAATCCGGCGCTCAGCGATGTCGATGTCTGCATCCGCGTCGGCAACGGTCGCTGGCCGGATGGCAAGGCGGAGCTTTTGCTGACCCAGGAGATCTTTCCGGTCTGTACGCCGCAGATGGCGGCGCGGCTGCAAAAGCCGGAAGATATTTTCGACCTGCCCGTGGTCATCGACGGCCATAGCCGCTTCACCTGGGATGTCTGGCTGAAGGCTGCCGGGATCACCGGCCGCACGGTGACGCCGCGCCATGTGCTCAACGAGGCATCGCTCTGTCTCGACGCCGTTCTCGCCGGTCAGGGCGTGATGCTCGCCTGGCAGACGCTGGCCGGCTACAATCTCGAACATGGCCGGCTGGTCGCTCCCTTCCCCATCCGGGCGGCGACTGGCGACGGGCACTATTTCGTCACGCCCACCGGGCAGCGCGATCCACCCAAGGTCAGCGCCTTCAAGGCCTGGGTGCGCGGAGAAATCGAAGCCGACATGATCCGGCTGGGCTTTGCCGAAGGTTAGGTCAATTCCGATCTGGCGAGCGCCAGAATTTGGCCGGCATCCGGCACGGGATTGTGCACGAGGCCGATCACCCTCGGCATGTCGCGGGCGACGCTGGCCACGCGGCAGAGCCTGACCACGTTGCCGAAAATGTCAGCGCGGATTTCATGATCGGGCAAGCCGTCGCGCATCAGATCGATAATCGCAGCGGCGGTCTTTGCCGGCAGTCTGATCGGCGCGGTCAGCGTGAAGACGATGGTTTGGTCTTCACCGACCAACCCGGCCGCTGCGTCCTTCACGCTGGTGAAGAGCCGCAGGACCACCTTGTCGAAGCGGAGGCGAAGTCCGGCCGCCCGGACTTTCGCGATGATGGCCTGCTCGACCGGCGTCTGCGCCGCGAGGGACGATTTCGCATTCACGCGACCGCCTCTCCGAAGCGCGGGCTTGGCAGCGACAGGGCGGCAATGGCGGCAAGCAGCGCCGGCAGGGCGAAGAGCACGAACAGCCAGGTCGCCGCCGATGCATTGCCATCGAGACCGCCTGGATGCAGCAAGCCGGTGCTGTTGACCGTGACGCCTGCCAGCGCCGCGCCAAACGCGCTGCCCAGCGATTGCATGGTGGTGATGCCGGCCGAGGCCTTGTCCTTTTCGTCGTCTGCCGCGAGATGCAGGATATGGGTGACCAGATGCGCCCAGCCGAGGCCGACGCCAAAACCCATGCCGAAGATCAGCACGGATGCCAGTGACAGGATGAGCAGATCGCCCTCAGGGTTCGGCCAGGCGAGGCTGACGGCCAGCAGGCCGATGCAGACGGCTTCGAGAACGCCGCCCCAGATGATCGAGCGGCGCATGGTCTCGCCCTTGAAATTGCTGCTGAGAAAGGCCGAAGTCGTCCAGCCGAGCGCCACCAGCGCGACGATATAGCCGGAGATCAGCGGCGTGACGCCATGCAGCATCTGCAGGAAATAGGGAATGTAGATGTCGCAGGTCAGCGCCGCCAGAAGCAGGAAGATCGCCAGATAGACGCGCGACAGCGGCATGGACAGCGTGATGCCGCCGCGCGGCAGAAGCCGAAGCGATGCACGGCGCTCGACCGCGATCATGCCGACGATCGCCACAACCGCGCCGACGACCAGCCAAATCCGCAGGCTGACATTTTCGGCGGTGCCGGCAAAGCTGACCAGCAGCAGCGACACGGTCAGCAACACCATCTGTCCTAGCGGCGCCTTGGTTTCCTGGCGATCGTCCTCGCCCTTGGGCAGAAGCCATGGCGCAAGCAGACCCATGGCGAGCGCAAAGGGTATGATCAGCGCAAAAGCATGCCGCCAGGCGCTGCCCTCGGCAAAGAAACCGCCCAGCGTCGGGCCGACAAAGGTGGAAATGCCCCAGATCGCCGCATAGAGCGTCGAGGCCTTGTTCCACAGGCTTTCGGGATAGGCATAGCGAATGAAGGCGTAACCCAGCGTCGCCAGCGTGCCGGCGCCGAACCCTTGCACTGCGCGGCCGATCAGCACGATCTCCATGCTGGGCGCGATGGCGCAGATCAGGCTGCCAAGCAGGAACAGCGCCGCGCCGATCGAATAGGTGCGGTTGAGGCTCATGCCCCGCGGACGGATGGCGATGAACACCGAACCGAGCACCGAGGCCGTGACATACAGGGTCGTCACCCAGGCAAACAGCGGCAAGCCGCCGATATCGCGCACGACGGAGGGCATGATCGTGGCGGTGACATAGGTTTCAACGGCATAGAGCGAAATGCCGCCGGCCAGCATCAGGCTGGCGCCGAGATGGCCGGGGGCAAACAGCGACCAGAGGCTGGCGGGACGGGCGGAAGCAGGCGAGGACATGACTTAAAATTCCGGTATCGGATGTTGCAATGCGCAGGGTTTCGTTTTATTCCAAGTTATATCTTGGAAATTACATGACCGCCGCGATTAATCAAGCGGCCCTGGATAAGAATAATGCGACCCTCGCCGCGTGACAGGCTGCTCTTCCTTTTGAAAACCGAAGGCCCGCAATCGACGGCGGCGCTGGGGGCGACGCTTGGCCTGACGGGCGAAGCCGCGCGCCAGCAATTGACCAAACTTGCCGAAGAAGGGCTGGTGGAGGGCGTTTCGGAAGCGGCCAGCGGCCGTGGCCGGCCGCGCCAGACATGGCAGCTGACCGGCGCCGGCCATCGCAACTTTCCGGATGGCCATGCCGACATGGCGCTCGCCCTCATCGACGCCATCGGCGCCGAACTCGGTCCGCAAGCGCTGGAAACGGTCATTTCGGCGCGCGAGCGAAAGACGGAAAGCCTTTACCGCGAGCGCCTCGCCGATGCGCAGACACTGGCCGAACGCATCGCCCGGCTGACGGAGTTGCGCATGGCGGAAGGCTATATGGCAAGCTGGTGGCAGGAGGAGGATGGACACTTCATCCTCGTCGAGAACCATTGTCCCATCTGCGCCGCCGCCACCGCCTGCCGCAATTTCTGTCGCTCGGAACTGGATATTTTTCGCGCCGTCCTCGATGCCCCCGTGGAACGCACCGAGCATCTGCTCCAGGGCGCGCGGCGATGCGCCTATCGGATCGGCTAAGCATTTCCAGGAAAAGTGCGAAGCGGTTTTCCGTCCGGAAATGCGTGAAAACAAAGAGATAGAGCGTTTTCGCGATTCGAAGAAAAGCGGAAGCGCTCTAAGCATTTCCGGCAAACGTGTGTCGCGGTTTTGCGTTCGGAAATTCTTTTAGAACAACGGCACTGTCCCGAATGCCGGCACCTTGATGCCGGGATCGGTGAAATCCAGGCCGGCGACGAGGCCGAGCAGATGCAACTCGATGCCGCTGCGTAAGCCGGCGGAAAAGCCGATCAGGCCGTAAAGCGAGGCATGGACATCGCGCCAGTCGTCGTCGATTTGCAGCAACCGGCCATCGGCGGGATAATCGCGGCCGACCGCATCCGGCGGCAGCACGACGCCGATGTCGGGCACGGTGCGCAGGACATGGGCGACGAAGGTGTTGGAATTCGGCCCCGGATAGAGGCGATAGCCGCCGGGCTTCGAAAACGGATAGGTTTCGATCGCCTTCTCGACGGCCGGGATCAGCCGCTCGGCCTCCGCCCCCTTGATGGCGCGCACGATGCGCGGGGTGTTCGAATACCAGAAGGCATCGGCGGCATAGCCATTATGGCGGATCGGCGTGCCCCAGCCGACCTTGTCGTAGCGGTCATAGGCATTGGCATTGCGCGGCTTTGTGACGATCCAGGCATGGCTGGAGACCGCCCCTTTCATACCGCCGGTCGCTGCCGACAGGATATAGATCGCCGCGCGCGGATCGTCCTGCGGCTTGGGCAGGATGCCGGCAGAGCTCCAGCGCGCCTCGCGCCACGAGGACGGCCGGTCGCGCAACGCCCACCAGCCGGCGGACGCCAAGGGCGGCAGGAGATAGATGACGGCGAAGGCGATCGACAGGCGCTTGAGAAGGGTCATCCGGTTCCTTGAAGCCATTGAGACTGCGGCGGCAAAAGCTTCGCCATCCGATTGTGGCAATTGAAAGCCGTTGGCTTTCCGCGCGACGCGCGATAATGCTTGCCGCCATCTCGTGCATGAGTCCCTGATGGAGCCTGTTGCCATGACCAATCCCGTCCTCGTCGAAGTCACGCGCGGCAATCGCGTCGAAAGCCGCCATCGTGGCCTCGCCGTCGTCGTCGACGATAGCGGCAGGATCGTCTTCTCGCTTGGCGACAGCGATGCCGCGATCTTCCCGCGCTCGGCCTGCAAGGCGATGCAGGCGCTGCCGCTGGTCGAAGGGGGCGCGGCCGACGCCTATGGTTTCGGCGCCAGGGAGTTGGCGCTGTCGGCTTCCTCGCATTCCGGCGAAGAGGGCCATGCCTCTCTCGCCGCCTCGATGCTGAAGCGCGCCGGCCGCGAGTCGGATGTGCTGGAATGCGGCGCCCACTGGTCCTTTGAGCAGACAGTGCTGATCGACCAGGCGCGGACGATGGCATCCCCCACGGCGCTGCACAACAATTGCTCGGGCAAGCATGCCGGCTTCGTCTGCGCCTGCTGCCATGGCGATATCGATCCCAAGGGCTACAGCACCTTCGATCATCCGCTGCAGGCCGAGATTCGCGGCGTCATGGAAGGCTTGACCGGCGCGACGCTGGATGCCGATGCCTGCGGCGTCGACGGTTGCTCGATCCCCACCTATGCCGTGCCGCTGAAGGGACTGGCGCTCGGCTTTGCCCGCATGCTGACCGGCAAGGGCCTGTCGCCGGCGCGCGCTACCGCCTCGCGCCGGATTATCGACGCCTGCATGGCCGAGCCCTGGTTTGTCGCCGGAACCGGCCGCGCCTGCACGAAACTGATGGAGATCGCGCCCGGCCGCATCTTCGCCAAGACCGGAGCGGAGGGTGTGTTCTGCGCGCTGCTGCCGGAAAAGGGCCTGTCCATCGCGCTCAAATGCGAAGACGGCGCGACCCGCGCCGCCGAAAGCATGGTCGCCGCCATCCTTGCCCGTTACTTCGAACCCGGCAGCGCCGAGCGCACCGCCCTCATGGGCCTTGCCAACCGCACCATGCGCAACTGGAACGGCATGGAAGTCGGCACCATCCGCGCTGCGGAACTTCTCACCGCCTGATCATGTTTTAGGGTTCCGGATGGCGCAAGCTTCGCGCAAGCTTCGGCGCGGACACTTGGCCCTGTCGCGCGTCCAGCACAATTTGCGCGCGCGACGGCATGGTTGAGTCCATCGGAACGAAAACGAAACCGGTTATCCGTATCATTTCCAGAAGCGGTGTTTCCGCGCGGAAGTGCGGAGAGACCCTGGGGACCCCGATGGACGAACGGCAGAACGGCGCGCCGCCGGCGCACCCGCAAGCGGAAGGGCTTGAAACCATGAGCCAGACGATGACATTGGCCTTGCAGACCTTCGAGCTGGGCGACTTCGAGGCCGCCGCCGAGCTGATGCGCCGGGCGATTACGGCCGAACGCATTCGAAGCCAGGACATTCATGCGCTGCTCGGCGATACGCTGATGCGTCTCGGCCAGCCGCTTCAGGCCGCCGAAACCTATGCCGAAGCCGCCCGCCTGCCCGGTCCGAAAACAGACGCGCTGCTGCGCGACGCCCTCGACCTGTTCAAGACCGCCAAAGCCAATGCGGCCATCGCCGACCTGACGGATCTGGCCTTCGAGCGTTTTCCGGCCGATGCCGACATCCTGACCCTGTGCATCGGGGCGCTGACCGCCTCGGGCCGCGCGACGGAAGCGCTTCCGCATCTCGACCGGCTGGATCGCAGCGATCGCGACCAGATGGCGCTGGTGCTCTCGACGCTGCGCGCCGCCGGCCATCGCCCCCGCCTGCTCGCCGAGCTCGATGCCGCCTGCCAGCATTTTCCCGACGACGCCGCCTTGCGGGTCGCGCGGCTTTCGGCCGGGCGCGCGGTCTGCGATTTTGCCAATGCGGCCGCCTTCGAGGCCGCCGTCGCCGATCCGGAAACGCCGTTAGCCGAACGCCTGTTGCGCGAGGAAAGCGCCGCCGACCGGCTGTTGCGCTGCGACGACGAGGGATTGCAGGCACGCGATTGCGCCGAGACGGTCAAGCTTGCCGCCGTGCCGGCCGCGCCGTTCCGCCGCGCCTTTTCGGCGAACGGAAAAATCCGCATCGGCTATCTCTCCAACGATTTCTACGACCACGCCACCATGCGGCTGTTCGCGCCGGTGCTCTCCCTGCATGATCGGGCCGAATTCGACGTCAGCCTGTTCTGCTATACCGAACCGCGCCTTCGCGGCTGGCAGGAAACCGGCTTTCCCGCCTTCGTGCGCCGCGCCATCGTGCGTATCGACGAACTCGACGATCACGGGGCGGCCGAGGCGATTGCGGCGCGCAACATCGATATCCTCATCGACCTCAAGGGTTTTGCCGCAGGCGCCCGGCCGGGCATCGTCAAGCGCGCCGATGCGCCGATCAAGGCGACCTATCTCGGCTTTGCCGGCAGCGTTCACGGCGCCGATCTCGATTATGCGATCACCGACCGTTTCGTGACGCCGGATAGCGCCAAGCCGTTCTTTGCCGAAAAACTCTGCCGTCTGCCGGAAACCTATCAGCCGAACGATGCCGAGACACGGCCGCTGCCACGCGCCGCGCGGCGCGCCGACTGGGGCCTGCCGGAAAACGGCTTTGTCTTCGCCTCGTTCAATTCGGCGCAGAAGATCACCATCCGCTCGGTCGATCTGTGGAGCCGCATCCTCTCCCAGGCGCCGGATGCCGTGCTGTGGACGCAATGCGACGAACCGCTGGCGCGTCACAATCTGCTCGAGGCCTTTGCCGCACGCGATATTCCCGCCTCGCGCATCCTGTTTACCGGCCATGTCGACTATCCCGACCATCTGGCGCGGCTGTCGCTTGCCGATCTCGGCCTCGACACCGTTCCCTATAACGGCCACACCACGACTTCCGACATGATCTGGGCCGGGCTGCCGGTGCTGACAGTGCGTGGGCGAAGCTTTTCCGCCCGCGTTTCGGAAAGCCTGCTGAACGGCATCGGCCTTGGCGAACTGACGGCAGCCGACGACACCGCCTTCTGCAACATGGCCGCCGCCATGGCGCGCGCGCCGCGCAAGATCGTCGAGCTGAAGGAACGGCTGGAGGAAAACCGCTTCTCCGCGCCGCTGTTCAACGGCAAGCGCATCACCGCCCATCTGGAACGCGCCTTCGCGATGATGGCCGCCCGCGCCCGCGCAGGCCTTACGCCCGATCATATCGACGTTCCGGCGCTGCCGGCGCTGGAGCATCCGTTTGCGAGTTGGCGGCGCGGCGGCTGAGGCATCTCGCCGCCACGCCGCCCTCTTCCCGTTACGCAGCCAGCGCTTCGCACCCCGGCACATCCTCCAGCCGATACCAGACCGGAATGCCGCGCTCGGTTGCAATGCGCACATCGTTGTCGGCGCCCTTGGAAGCGCCGGGCAGGCGCAGCACGCCGTCGCACAGAGCCAGCAGCCTAGCGGCTGTCGGGTGGAAAATCTCTTCGTAGAGATCGTCGCCGACCGCCTTGCCGCCAGCCGCCGACCAGACCGGCAACGCCACCCATTCGCCAATCATCGGCACATGGCCGGCTTGAAACAGCGCATAGGACGGGGCTTCCAGCCGCTTGAGGTTTTCAGCCATGCGTACGGGGTCGTCAGCCGTGCCGGAGCGATAGGGACCTGCAATCAAAATCAACATGGGGCTTGTTCTCCTGTCTGCTTTTCGTGAAAATGTCGGATATTGCATGAATTTGCCGATATTCTGCTTTACGAGACTCAATATCGGCAATTTCGTGATTAAACGTGTAATTACGTGCAGAGTCAAGGAGACCAAATGCTGACCAGCCAACGCAAGGCACTGATCCTCGACCGGTTGCGGCGACAGGGCCAGGTCATCGCCAAGGATATCGCGGCGGAATTCGGCCTGTCGGAGGATACTATTCGCCGGGATCTCAGGGAAATGGCGGCGGAAGGGCTGTTGCAGCGGGTGCATGGCGGGGCGCTGCCGCTGTCGCCCGGTCTGCCGGATTTTACCGAACGGCGCAGCGTCGCGCCGGATGCCAAGCAACGGCTGGGCGCGGCGGCGGCGCGGCTGATCCGGCCGGGGCAGATGGTGTTTCTCGACGGCGGCACGACGACCGCGGAAATCGTCCGCCATCTTCCACGCGATCTCACCTGCACCATCGTTACTCACAGCCCGACGATTGCCGGCGAGCTTGAGCATCACGAGCGTCTTGAGGTCATCCTGATCGGCGGAAAGCTCTACCGCCATTCGATGGTGGCGACAGGCGCTGCGGCCTTTGCGGCAATCTCGGATCTCCGGCCCGACCTGTTCTTCCTCGGGGCGACGGCGGCGCATCCGGCGCAGGGGCTGACGACCGGCGATTTCGAGGAGGCGGCGATCAAACGCCACATCGCTTCCGTTTCGGTCGAGACCTATGTGCCGCTGACCGCCGAAAAACTCGATGCCGCCTCGCCCTGCCGCATCCTGCCGCTGACGGCGATTTCCGGCCTTATCCTGCCTGCCGGACTTGGCGAGCCGGTGCTGGCGCCCTACCGCTTCACCGGCGTCAACATAATCGAGGCTTAACCTCGTCGCATGTCCGGACGGAAAACCGCTTCGCACTTGTCCTGGAAATGCTTCAACCCTCGATCATCGCCAGCAGCGTATCGAGCCGGTCGGCCTCGATCGGCGGCTTGTCGGCGCGCAGGCGGGCGATGCGGGGAAACCGCATGGCGACGCCGGATTTGTGCCGGCTGGAGCGGTTGATGCCCTCGAAGGCGACCTCGACCACATAGCCGAAATCGCGCTCGGCGCGGATCGCCCGCACTGGCCCGAAACGGTCGGTGGTGTTGTTGCGCACGAAGCGGTCAAGCTCCTCCAGCTCGGCATCGGTGAAGCCGAAATAGGCTTTTCCCACCGGCACAAGCTGTTCCTTGCCGTCCAGCTCGGTCCAGACGCCGAAGGTGAAATCGGAATAATAGCTGGAGCGTTTGCCATGGCCGCGCTGGGCATACATCAGCACGGCATCGATATTGTAGGGATTGCGTTTCCACTTGAACCAAGGCCCCTTGGCGCGACCGGCCTGATAGACGCTGTCGAGCCGCTTGATCATCACGCCCTCGATCACCGGATCGGGCGGGTCCATGCGCAGCCGGTCGAGTTCGTCCCAGCTTGAAAACGGCACCAGCGGCGACAGGTCGAAACGATCATGCGGGGCGCGCTCGATCAATCCGGTGAGACGGGCGCGGCGTTGCAGATAAGTTTCGGGGCGGATATCCGCGTCACCCTCGAACAGCAGATCGTAGGCGCGGATAAAGGCCGGAAACTCTTCCAGCATCTTGCCGCTGACGGTCTTGCGGTTGAGGCGCTGTTGCAAATCGCCAAAGGTGCGGGTCGGGCTGTTGGAGCGGGCGGTGCCGCCAACCAGCAACTCGCCATCCATCACGCCCTCGAAATTCATCGCCGCGACGATATCGGGGAAGGCGCCGGAAATATCGTCGCCGCTGCGCGAATAGAGCCGCCGGGTCGAACCGAAACCCGACAATTGCACGCGGATCCCGTCCCATTTCCATTCGGCGGCGAAATCCTTGGGGTCGAGCCCGTCGAGATCGCCCTCCTGCACCGGCGTCGACAGCATCACCGAATGGAAGATGGCGGGCGTCGCCAGCACAGGGCGCTCGCTCTTGCCTTCCAGCCAGGCGAAGAGCGGCTCATAGGGTGGCTCCAGCCCATGCCACAGGGTTTCGATCTCGCCGACATCCTTGCCGGCGAACTCCGCCAGCGCCTGCTTGGCAAGCCGTGCCGAAACGCCGATGCGCAGGCCGCCGGTGACGAGTTTCAGGAAGGCGAAGCGGCTCGACGTATCCAGCCGGTCGAGCAGATCGCGCACATGGGCGCGCACTTCGGTGCGCCCCAGCCGGTTCATCTCGGTGATGACGGCGGCGAGACCGGGATCGTCGGTCGGCTTTTCCTCCCGCTCCTCATCCCAGACCAGCGCGATGGTTTCGGCGAGATCGCCGACATAGTCGTAGGAATAGCGAAACAGCTGCTCGTCCATGCGCTCCAGCACGAGTTCGCGCAGCATGGCGGGCTTGACCGAGCGGATATCCAGTGTCCCGGCGATGGCCGCGAGACCATAGCCGCGATCCGGATCGGGCGTATCGCGAAAATAATCGGAGAGAAGTTTCAGCTTGCCGTTGCGCGCGGGCGTCAGCACGAGGCGGTCGAGAAGGGTGGCGAAGGCCTTCATCGCATCAATCCCCCTCATCCTCGTAGCCGACGAGATGCAGCGGCCTTGCCGCTATGCCGGCGAGATCGCACCAGCGCACCAGCGCCTCCTCGCGCCCATGCGTCACCCAGACCTGCGAGGGGGCGAGATCGCGGATGGTGGCGGTCAGTTCCGGCCAGTCGCAATGGTCGGAAATGACGAGCGGCAGCTCGACGCCGCGCTGCTTGGCGCGCTGGCGCACCATCATCCATCCGGAGGCGAAGCTGGTGACCGGATCGGAAAAGCGGCGCGCCCAGCGGTCGGCAAAGGCCGAGGGCGGGCCGACGACGACGGCGCCGCGAAAACTTTCGCCGCTGCCGCGCTCGACCGTCGCCGGCCGCAATTCGCCGAGATCGATGCCTTGCGACTGGTAATAGTCGCAGAGTTTCGTCAGTGCGCCATGGATGAAGATCGGCGCGTCATAGCCGGCGCGGCGCAGAAGCGCGATGACCCGCTGCGCCTTGCCGAGCGCATAGGCGCCGACAAGATGGGTGCGCTCGGGAAACTGTTTCAGCGAGGTAATGAGCTTGCCGATTTCGGCGCGCGGATCGGGATGGTGGAAGACCGGCAGGCCGAAGGTCGCCTCGGTGATGAAGACATCGCAGGGAACCGGTTCGTAAGGCGCGCAGGTCGGGTCCGGCTGGCGTTTGTAATCGCCTGATACGCAGATGCGCGTGCCGCCGCTTTCGATGGCGATCTGCGCCGAACCCAACACATGGCCGGCCGGATGGAACCGCACTTTTACGTCGTTCAGCGCCAGCTCCTCGCCAAAACCCACCGCCTGTTCGCTGCCGCAGAAATCCTCGCCATAGCGCAGACGCATGATATCCAGCGTCTGGCGGGTGGCGAGCACCGTGCCATGGCCGGCGCGGGCGTGGTCGGAATGGCCGTGGGTGATCAGCGCGCGGGCGACCGGGCGCACGGGATCGACATAAAAACCGCCGGCCGGGCAATACAGGCCCTCCGGCGCGGGAAACAGCAATTTTTCCGGCTTCATAAGCCAGAATGTAGCGGCGACCGTCGCGAACGCCAGTGGTCGGCGGCGAGGAATTTTGCGGCGTATCCTCTGCCTGCCGAAACGCCGCCACACCCTCAGACGTCATCCTTGGGCTTGCCCGAGGGATCTGAGCACGTGTCCCAAGCCATTGACAGTCATGGATTTCTTTAACGTCGGCAGATGCCCGGGACGAGCCCGAGCATGACGGAGGCAGGACGCGGTGGTTTTCAGCACGCCCGGCGCAGCAGCGACTCGATGCCGGCGGCGTTGACCGGGGCGGAGAAGTGGAAACCCTGCACCTCGTCGCAGCCGCTGTTGCGCAGATATTGCAGCTGTTCGGCGGTTTCGACGCCTTCGGCGATGATGCCGAGCTTCAGTTTTTGCGCGAGCGCGATCACGGCCGAAGCAATGGCGGAAGTGGTGGCGTCGTGCGGCAGGGATTCGATGAAGGAACGGTCCATCTTCAGGCGATTGACGGGCAGCGTCTTCAAGGCCGCCAGATTGCAATAGCCGGTGCCGAAATCGTCGATGGAAAGGCGAACGCCCATTTCTTCCAGCGCGCGCATGGTGGCGAGCGCGCTGTCGATATCCTGCATGATCGTATTTTCGGTCAGTTCCAGCTCAAGATAGCGCGGATCGAGACCGGTTTCGGCCAGCGCCTGGCGCACCTGGCTGACCAGGGCCGGATCGCAGAACTGACGCGAGGACACGTTGACGGCGATGACGACCGGCGGCAGGCCGAGCGCCTGCCAGGCCTTGTTCTGCCGGCAGGCGGTCTTCAGCACCCAGAGCCCGAGCGGCAGAATGAGACCGGTGGTTTCGGCCAGCGGAATGAAATCTCCGGGCGACTGGAGACCCAGGCCCGGATGGTTCCAGCGCACCAGCGCCTCGACGCCGAGAATGCTGCCGGTGACGGCGTCGATCTGTGGCTGATAATCGAGATAAAGCTGTTCGCTGGCAATCGCCGTGCGCAACTCCTCCAGCCGGTCGGCGGCGGCGACGGCCGGCGTTTCCTTGTCGTTGAAAACCTGCAGCCCATCGCGTCCGAGCTGCTTGGCGCGATACATGGCGGCATCGGCATTGGCGAGCAGCGCATCGACGGTCTCGCCATCCTCGGGAAAGGTGGAAACGCCGATGCTGCAGGTCGCGGAGATCGTCGTTCCCGCAATAGTCATCGGTTGCGACAGGCTGGCGCGCAACTTGTGCAGCCGCGGCAGGATGTTGGCGTCGCCGCGCGTCTGGTTGGCGAAGACCAGCACGAATTCATCGCCGCCAAGGCGCACGACCAGATCGGCGGCACGGGTGAATTCCAGCATCCGCCCGGCGATCTGGCGCAGCAACTCGTCGCCGGCGCCATGGCCGAGGCTGTCATTGATGTTCTTGAAATTGTCGAGATCGACATAGGCCAACACGACATGCTGGCGGCTGATCTTGGCCTGATGCAGCGTCTGGCCCATCCGCTCCTTGAAATAGGTGCGGTTCGGCAGGCCGGTCAGCGGATCGTGATGCGCCATGAAATGCATCCGGTCCTCGGCGCGCTGGCGCTCGATGGCGATTCCGGCGATATGCGTGGCCATGGCCACGAGGTCCATTTCGACCGCCGTCGGCTCGCGGGGCGTGCAACCGTAGAGCGCGAATGTACCGAGTACGCTGCCTTCTCTCGTCAGGATCGGCGTCGACCAGCAGCTTCGAAAACCATATTGTTGCGCCAGGCCGCGATAATCCGCCCAGTGCTCGTCGGTGAGAACATCGGAAGCGACGACCGGCTTGCCGAGCCAGGCGGCGCTGCCGCAAGAGCCGACCATCGGGCCGATGGCGATGCCCTCGATCAGGGCGTTATAGGCCGAAGGCAGGTTCGGCGCCGCTCCCATATACAGCCGCTGCCCCTCGGCATCGAGCAGCAGGATGGAGGCGTTCAAGCCCTCGATCTGCGATTCGACCAGCAGCACCAGAGTGTTGAGGATGGTCTCCAGCTTCTCGCTGCGGGCGATCATTTCCAGCAGGGTCGACTGGCCGCTGCGGATCGTCTCCTCGCGCCGCCGCTGCGTGATGTCGCGGGAAATGCCGATCAGGCCGATGACCTCGCCGTCATCGCCGGTCAGCGGGATTTTCGTCGTCAGCCACCAGGTCTTCTTCTGATCGGGGCGGCACAGATATTCCTCAATGTCGAAACGGGCTTGCGCCTCCTCCATGATCCGCTGCTCGATGCGGTAGAAGCCGTCAGCAATGTCATGGTCGACGAGATCGAAATCGGAGGTTCCCAGAAGCTGTTCCTGCGTGCTGGCGCCATTGGCCAGCAAGGTCGCGCAGTTGGCGAAAACGAAACGGCTCTGGCGGTCCTTTACATAGATCTGGTCGGGGATCTGGTCGAGGACGGTGCGCAGGATCGCGAGGTCGCCGTCGATCCGGCCGGAAAACAGCGCGCTTCGGCCAAGCGCCGAAGCGGCGGCAACCAGGCGCAAGGCATCGCCATCGATATCGTCGGCGTCCACGCGCCGGGCGAAACGTATTCCCGCATCCGTCATTCGAGCCCCTGCTCCCAGATTCGAAAATGCCTGCGATCCAATATGTCCCGGATCGGCATCCCCTTCCAAAGGCACGAGCCTACGATTCTCGTTTCCCTTCGGTCGGACCATGCCCTCAGTCAGCCCTGCCTGCAATTTACCCCGGATCGCGTAACCTTAGCGATCACTTCCTTATGCATGTTTAAATGCAGTCTGTCATGGCGCGCCCAACGGAATACGAAAGCAACTGGCGATATTTTACACCGGCTGGTCATTTCATGCTTAAAGCGAATGTCCGCCTCTCCTTGCCTGAGCAGCGATCATTACGTCATTGTTGCCAATCGTTTGTGCCAAAACGGCACGAAGGGCGTGGCACGTTTCCTGCTTGACGTTTGACCAAGGAGATTAGACGCCCATGCTTTCACGACGCTTGCTTCTGCAGAGCCTTGGCGCGGCGGCACTTGTCCCGATGCCGTTTTCGGCCGCGCGCGCCACAGATATGACGCGGGTGGACCTGCGCGGCTCCATCGATGCGGCAGCCTCCGGCCTGCTGCCGGGAGCCGAGGACGACCAGAGCCGTCGTTTCGCGCGCATGCTGAAAGAGGCCGCCGCCGACAATCGGCCGCTGTTCCTGCCGCCCGGCACCTATCGCATCTCCAATATCGACCTGCCGGACAATGCCCGCATTATCGGCGTGCCCGGCGCATCGCGCATCGTCTATACCGGCAACGGCCATCTCTTCGCCGCCAATGGCGCCGGCCATGTGTCGCTGACCGGCATCGTCATCGACGGGGCCAATCGCTGGCTGGGCGATTATGCCGGCGCGCTGGTGCATCTGCGCGGCGTCGGCGACGCCGTCATCGAGGATTGCGAGATCGCCGGCAGCCGCAAGAATGCCGTGCTGATGGAGCGCTGCGGCGGCCGCATCGAGCGCTCGCGCCTCACGGGTGCGGGCGACGCCGCGATCCATGCCATTGAAAGCAGCGGGCTTTCGATCACGGGCAATGTGGTGGCCGATTGCGGCAATGGCGGCATTCTCGTGCATCGCTGGACCAAGGGCGAGGACAACACCATGGTCAGCGGCAACCGCGTTTCGCGCATCGCCGCGAAAAACGGCGGGACCGGCCAGAACGGCAACGGCATCAACATCTTCCGCGCCGACGGTGTGATAGTTTCCGGCAATCATGTGAGCGATTGCGCCTTTTCGGCGATCCGCTCCAATGCGGGGTCCAACGTGCAGATCGTCCAGAACCAATGCCTGCGCTCCGGCGAGACGGCGATCTATTCCGAATTCGGCTTCGAGGGCGCGATCGTCTCGGCGAACATGATCGACGATGCCGCCAACGGCATCCTGATCGTCAATTTCAACGAGGGCGGACGGCTGGCGAGTGTTGCCGGCAACGTCATCCGCAACCTGAAAACCACTGGCCCATATGAACATGACGGCGCGGGCTTCGGTTTCGGCATCGCCGTCGAGGCGGATACGTCGGTGACCGGCAACGTCATCGAGAATGCCCCGAAATGGGGCATGTCGCTCGGCTGGGGTCCGTATCTGCGCAATATCGTCGCCACCGGCAATATCATTCGTCAGGCACCAGTCGGCATTGCCGTTTCCGTCGTGGAGGGCGCGGGCGCGGCGCTGATATCGGACAATATCTTTCAGGAGACGCCGGATGGCGGCGTGGTCGGTTTTCGCTGGAACGACCGGGCGACGGACGAGCTGGCGCTATCGGGAGCAGCGGCGTTTTCGCATCTGACGATCGAGCGCAACCGCATCTGAAGACGCTGAACCAGCGCGCCGTACCGATGGGTTTCATCGCAAGATTTCATGGAAATGTACCCCTTTGTCACCGTTTCCCTTGAGCGTCTTCCGCAATAAGGTCGCTCGCGAAACAAAGGGAGGCTGACATGCTGACGATTTACGGGGTCTACCGGTCGCGCGCGGCGCGCAATTACTGGATGGCGGAAGAACTGGGGCTTGCGGTGAAAAGCGTGCCCGTCATCCAGGCGCGGCGGGTGGCCGATCCGTTTGCCGCCGATGCGCCGTTCAACACCGCCTCGCCACAGTTTCGCGCCGTCAATCCCATGGGCTTCATCCCGGCCATCGACGATGACGGTTTCGTCATGACCGAATCGCTGGCGATCAACCTCTATCTCGCCCGCAAATATTCCGGTCCGCTCTCGGCCCAATCCGTCGAGGAAGAAGGCGCGATGCTGCAATGGACCAGCTGGGCGGCGACCGAGGTCGAGCCGCATGCGGTGCGCATCGTGCTGACCTATGATGTCAAGGCCGAAGACACCGAGCAGGGCAAGGCAACCATCGGCGCCGCCAAGGTCGGACTGCGCTCGCCTTTTGCCGTTCTCAATGCCCATCTGGCCGATCGCGACTATCTCCTCGGCGATCGCTTCACGGTGGCTGACCTTAACGTCGCGGAGGTGTTTCGCTACGCGATGGGCCAGCCGGCGCTGTTCGACGCAGCCCCCAGGGTCAAGGCCTGGTTGGAACGCTGCCAGTCGCGGCCGGCGTTCAAGGCGGTGATGACGGTCAGGGCGCAGGAAGCGGATTGAGGCATATGATTGAGGCATGACCTCGCCGCAACTCCCCTTCTCGCCAGCGGGGAGAAGGGAAAAAGCGGAACCGTATCCTTCTCAAATAGCTGTTTTTATCAAGCGAGTTTCAGCACGATCTTGCCGATATGGCTGCTGCTTTCCATCAGCTTGTGAGCCTCCACCACCTGATCGAACGGCAGGACGCTGTGCATGACCGGGGCAATGCGGCCGGCGTCAAGCAGCGGCCAGACCTGCTCCAGCAATTCATCACGGATCAGGCGTTTTTCTTCCGCCGTGCGCGGACGCATGGTCGAGCCTGTCACCGTGAGGCGCTTGACCATGATCGGGGCGAGATTGACCTTGTCCGCCACCGCGCCGCCGAGGAAGGCGATGATCGACAGGCAGCCGTCCTTGGCCAGCGCCGAGAGGTTGCGCTCGAAATAGTCCGCGCCGATCATGTCGAGGATGGCGTCGACGCCCTTGCCGCCCGTGACGTCCTTGATGACGGCTGCGAAATCCTCGTCGCGATAATTGATCGCCCTGGTCGCCCCAAGCTTTTCGCAGGCGTCGCATTTCTCCTTCGAGCCGGCAGTGGCATAGACCGTCGCGCCGAAGGCGTTTGCGAGCTGGATCGCCGTCGTGCCGATGCCGCTGGAGCCGCCATGGATCAGCACGCTTTCCCCTTCGGTGAGACCCGCCATCTGGAAGAGGTTTGCCCAGACGGTAAAGAAGGTTTCCGGCAGGGCTGCGGCGCGCGCCGCGTCATAGCCTTTGGGAAAACGCAGCGCCTGCCCGGCCGGCAGCACGCAATATTCGGCATAGCCGCCGCCATTGGCGAGACCGCAAACCCTGTCGCCGAGCGAAAAGCCGGAAACGCCCGCGCCAAGCGCGACGATCTCGCCTGAAATTTCGAGGCCGAGGATCGGGCTTGCATCCTTTGGCGGCGGATAGCTGCCCTGGCGCTGGGCGACATCTGGACGATTGACGCCCGCGGCCTCGACGCGCAGCAGGATCTCGCCCGGCTTCGCCTGCGGCAGCGGCCCGCGCGCGACGGTCATCACGTCAGGCGTGCCGAAGCCGTTCAGCGCCACATGGCGCATCTCGCTCGGCAGGGGCGTGGCGGTGGACTGGGACATGAAACGGCGCTCCTCTTTCGCTTGTCTCACTCGACATAGGGCAAGCCCGCCGGCTTGGAAAGCTGGCGGATTGACGCTGTTTCGGCGACGCTGCCGTCAGGCCGCCAATTCGGCGTCGATGCCGAATTGCATCACGCCGACGCCGTCCTCGGAGATTTTCGCCTGCGCCTTCACAGCCGCGATTGCCGCGCTGACACGGCCGATATCGTCGATGACGAGGCCCTGGGTCAGCTCCAGTACGCCGATTGAACAACGCATCAGCGGGAATGAACATTCCGCGCCGTTGCGGTCATGGCCGATCATGCGGCCGAGACGGCGGTCGTCTTCCGGATAGAGATCGACGACATCCTTCTGGAAATCGCCGAGCAGGCGGTCGAGAATTTCGATCAGTTCCTCGCGCGTCCAATCGCTGACGCCGATGAAGAAATCGTCGCCGCCGACATGGCCGAGGAAATCGCCATCGGAGAAGAAATAGCGGCGCATCAGCGCAGAGAACAGCGAGATGGCGTGGTCGCCGAGGTGGAAGCCGTAACGATCGTTGAACGGCTTGAAATTGTCGAAGTCGCAATAGCAGAAGAAGCGCGTCTCGTCGCCGTCACGCGCCGTCGCCTGCATGAACTCGCGGATGGCGCGGTTGCCCGGCAGGCCGGTCAGCGGGTTCTGGTCCTGGGCGATCTTCAGCTGCTTCTCGTTGATCACCTTGATCAGCGAGGCCGCAGACACGACGCCGGCATAGCGCATATTGTCGGTGAGAATGATGCAATCGCTGCCGTTCATGTTGGCGAAGATCGCCGTCAGCTTGTCGGCGTCCGCGTCCAGTCCGACGATGGGCGCCATGTCGACGAAATTCGAGATCGAGCGCTGATAGACGCGGTTCTTGAGCAGATCGCGGCCGAAGGGCTGGTAGATATATTCCTTCAGATGATGCTCGTGGATGATGCCACGCGGTTCGCCATTGGCGTTCAGCACCGGGAAGAAGGCCTGTTGCGGATTGCGGCGGAAGAGATCGAAGACGGTTTCGATGCTGTCGCTTTCATAGACGGTCGGCAATTGCTCGACCTGCTTGCGGATCAGGATCTCGTCCAGCGACTGGTGGCGGCCGCGCTTCATGATGCCGAGATCGTGCAGATGCGGATAGGCCGGCTTCAGCTCGGACAGGAAGGTGGTGGGACGGGAGATGAACCATCCCTGCACCAGATCGGCGCCGCATTCGCGGGCGGCGAGGAATTCCGCCTCGGTCTCGATGCCCTCGGCGATGACGCGGATGCCGAGAACATGCGCCATCTGCGCGACTGTCTTGAACAGATGGCGTTTGCGCGGCTTGCGGTCGATCTCGGTCAGGAAATGGCGGTCAATCTTGAGGTAGTCGATCGGATAGTCGCACAGCAGCTTCATCTCGGCATGGCCGGCGCCGAAATCGTCGATGGCGAGCTTGAAGCCGGCCTTTCGGATGCGGGCGACGAGGCCGGGAAATTCCGCAAGGCTGGTATTGTCGATCCGCTCGGAGAGCTCGAAGCAGATGGAGGATGGCGGGATCGCGTTCTTGCGCAGATGCTGCAACAGGCTTTCGATCAAAAGGTCGCCATGCGGGATCAACCGCGCATCGAGATTGAGAAACAGCGTCGCGGTGGTGCAGTTCTCGATGGTGGCGAATTTCGCCACGGCCCGGCTCCACAGCATCTGTTCGACGGACAGGAGCTGGCCGGATTTCTCGGCCCTATCGAGCAATTCCAGCGGCGTCTGGAAACCGAGGCGATCGAAACCGCGCATCAGCGATTCATAGCCGAAAACCGTACCGGTTCCCGCCTCGACAATGGGTTGGAAAGCGCATTCCATGACGATTTTCGCCAGCGAGGCCACATGTTCCGCGGCGATCGGAGGCACGCGCTGCTCGTCCGAAGCAAAGGCCGACATTTTTATCCCTGTCCACTCTGTTTTCTTTTGATGCAACCCAGAGGAAACCGCGACGTCGATTTCCCGGAATGCTTTCTTTTCACAGGGATTTTTACCGCAATTCGTCAAGGAAACGTTGTCGCAATATGAAACTTGCATGACAAATCGGCGAGGTTGTTTTCAGCGGCTGCCGCGCAAAGCCAGACCGAGGAAAAGCAGCGACCAGCCCTGCATCAGAAGGTCAATTGCGAGAAAGGCGCCGAGGATCCACAGGCTGTTGACCGGCCAGCCGACGGCGATGACGATGCCGGCAAGCGCGGTGACCGCACCGGCAAAAATGATCCAGCCGCTGCCCGGCATGCCGCGCATGCGAAAGCCGACGATCAGGCGCACGACACCCGTCACGATCAGCGCCGCCGCCAGCATCAGGGTCAGCGCCGCCGACGCCAGCACGGGATTCAAAAAGGCGAAGAAACCGGCCAGCACATACAGCGCGCCGCCAAGCGCCCAGAGCACCGAACTTTCCCAACCCTTGACCTGGAATCCATGTGCGATGGACAGGACACCGCCGAGGATCATCAGCATGCCGACATAATAGACGGATACGACTGTCGCCACCATGAGATCGGCAAGCGCCGCCGCGCCGCAGATCAGCAACAGCAGGCCGATGCCGACGAACCATCCCCATTTCATATGCAGATGCGAAAGCCCGAGGCTGCGACCGAACTCCGTCATGACCCGCCCTACCCGTTCGTTTCCTTCAGCGATAACGCATGACCGGGACGTTGGTTTGCGCAAAATCAAGAGAAGCGCCAGATTTTTATTGATTGATGGATCAATCAAAAATAATCTCCGGGCAACAGGGGTGAACCGATGCCGAAACTGGGAATGGAGCCGATCCGCCGCAAGGCGCTCGTCGATGCCGCCTTGCGCGCTATCGGCGATCACGGCTCGCTGGATGTGACCATGTCGCAGATCGCGCGCCAGGCCGGCGTGTCGGCGGCGCTTGCCCATCATTATTTCGGCTCCAAGGACCGGCTGATGGTCGAGACGATCCGCAGCCTGCTGCGGCAGTTGCGCGCCGATGCCGTTGCGGCGTTGCGGGCGGCGCAAACGCCGCGCGACCGTCTGTCGGCGGTGGTGCGCGTCAGCTTCCAGGCCGACCAGTTCTGCCCGGAAACGATCTCCGCCTGGCTCGCCTTCTATGTCGAGGCCCAGCGGTCCGAAGACATGCGCCGGCTGCTCGTGATCTATGCCAGGCGCTTGCGCTCCGACCTCGTCTCGGCGCTGAACGCCCTGTGCAGCGCGGCGGAGGCGGCGCGCATCGCCGAAGGCACGGCGGCGATGATCGACGGGCTTTACATTCGCCAGGGCCTGCGCGCCTCGCCTCTTTCCATCGAGACCTGCGTGGCGTTGACGGAGGATTATCTGTCGACGCAACTGGGCAGGCCGCGATGAAATTCTTCTATCGTCACCCGGACAAACCGCTTCGATCCGCCCGACTTGCAGCCGATCCATTCACCAAGGGAACATCCCGTTGAGCCACGCAACACCAAACATCCTGATCGTCATGGTCGACCAGTTCAACGGCACCTTCTTTGCCGACGGCCCCGCCGATTTCCTGCATGCGCCGCATCTGAAAGCGCTGGCGGCGCGCTCGGCGCGGTTTTCCAACAACTACACCTCCTCACCGCTCTGCGCGCCGGCGCGCGCCTCGTTCATGGCCGGCCAGCTTCCCAGCCGCACGCACGTCTATGACAACGCCGCCGAATATATCTCCTCCATCCCCACCTATGCGCATCACCTGCGCCGCGCCGGCTATTACACGGCGCTGTCGGGCAAGATGCATTTCGTCGGGCCGGACCAGCTGCACGGTTTCGAGGAACGGCTGACCACCGATATCTACCCCGCCGATTTCGGCTGGACGCCGGATTACCGCAAGCCCGGCGAGCGCATCGACTGGTGGTATCACAATCTCGGTTCCGTCACCGGCGCCGGCGTTGCCGAAATCACCAACCAGATGGAATATGACGACGAGGTCGCCTTCCTCGCCAACCAGAAGCTCTATCATCTCTCGCGCGAAAACGACGAGCAGGGCCGCCGCCCCTGGTGCGTGACCGTCTCCTTCACCCATCCGCACGATCCTTACGTGGCGCGGCGCAAATACTGGGATCTCTACGAGGATTGCGAGCATCTTCTGCCGCAAGTCGGCGCGATCCCTCTGGAGGAGCAGGACCCGCATTCGCAGCGGATCATCTTCTCCTGCGACTACAAGAATTTCGATGTCACCGAAGAAAATATCCGTCGCTCGCGCCGGGCTTATTTCGCCAACATCTCCTATCTTGACGACAAGGTCGGCGAACTCGTCGATACGCTGACACGCACGCGCATGCTCGACAACACCTACATCCTGTTCTGCTCCGACCATGGCGACATGCTCGGCGAGCGCGGATTGTGGTTCAAGATGAACTTCTTCGAGGGCTCGGCCCGCGTGCCGCTGATGGTCGCCGGCCCGGGCATTACGCCCGGCCTGCACACGACCCCGACCTCCAACCTCGACGTCACCCCGACGCTTGCCGATCTCGCCGGCATTTCCATGGACGAGGTCAAGCCGTGGACGGACGGCATCAGCCTCGTGCCGATGATCAACGGCGTCGCGCGCACCGAGCCGGTGCTGATGGAATATGCCGCCGAAGGCTCCTATGCGCCGCTGGTCGGCATTCGCGAGGGCAAATGGAAATACATCCATTGCGAACTCGATCCCGAACAGCTCTACGACCTCGACGCCGATCCGCGGGAACTCAACAACCTCGCGACCGACCCGGCTCATGCCGAAACGCTTGCCCGTTTCCGCGCCAAGCGCGAGGCGCGCTGGGACATGAAAGCCTTCGATTCCGCCGTGCGCGAAAGCCAGGCGCGGCGCTGGGTGGTCTATGAGGCGCTACGCAACGGCGCCTATTACCCCTGGGACCACCAGCCGCTGGCGCGCGCCTCCGAGCGCTACATGCGCAACCACATGAACCTCGACAATCTCGAAGAATCCAAACGCTATCCGCGAGGAGAATAAGATGAAAGCCCAACCCAAAGCCTCGCATTTCATCGATGGCGAATACGTCGAGGACACCGATGGCACGGTGATCGAAAGCCTGTATCCGGCGACCGGCGAGGTCATCGCCCGCTTGCATGCGGCAACCCCCCCCATCGTCGAAAAGGCGATTGCAGCCGCCAAGCGCGCCCAGCCGGAATGGGCCGCCATGAGCCCGACCGCGCGCGGCCGCATCCTCAAGCGCGCCGCCGAGATCATGCGCGAGCGTAACCGCGAGCTTTCCGAACTCGAAACGCTCGATACCGGCAAGCCGATCCAGGAAACCATCGTCGCCGACCCGACTTCCGGCGCGGACTCGTTCGAATTCTTCGGCGGCATCGCCGCCACCGCGCTCAATGGCGATTACATTCCGCTGGGCGGCGATTTCGCCTATACCAAGCGGGTGCCGCTCGGCGTCTGCGTCGGCATCGGCGCCTGGAACTATCCGCAGCAGATCGCCTGCTGGAAGGGCGCGCCGGCGCTGATCGCCGGCAATGCCATGGTGTTCAAGCCGTCTGAAAACACGCCGCTCGGCGCGCTGAAGATTGCCGAGATCCTGATCGAGGCCGGCCTGCCCAAGGGCCTCTACAACGTCATCCAGGGCGACCGCGATACCGGGCCGTTGCTCGTCAACCATCCCGACGTCGCCAAGGTGTCGCTGACCGGCTCGGTGCCGACAGGCCGCAAGGTTGCGGCCGCCGCCGCCGGCCATCTCAAGCATGTGACCATGGAACTCGGCGGCAAGTCGCCGATAATCGTCTTCGAGGATGCCGATATCGATTCGGCCATCGGCGGCGCGATGCTCGGCAATTTCTACTCCACCGGACAGGTCTGCTCGAACGGCACCCGCGTCTTCGTGCAGAAGAAGATCAAGGACACATTCCTCGCCCGCCTCAAGGCGCGCACCGAGGCGATCCTGATCGGCGATCCCATGGACGAGGCGACGCAGCTCGGCCCGATGGTGTCGCTCGCCCAGCGCGACAAGGTTCTCACCTATATCGACAAGGGCAAGGCCGAGGGCGCGCGGCTTCTCACCGGCGGCGGCATTCCCAACACCGTGACCGGCGAAGGCTATTACATCCAGCCGACCGTATTTGCCGACGTCGCCGACGAGATGACCATCGCCCGCGAGGAAATTTTCGGGCCGGTGATGTGCGTGCTCGATTTCGATGACGAGGCGGAAGTCATCGCCCGCGCCAACGCCACCGAATTCGGCCTCTCCGGCGGCGTCTTCACCGCCGATATCGCCCGCGCCCACCGCGTCGTCGACCAGCTCGAAGCCGGCACGCTTTGGATCAACACCTATAATCTCTGCCCGGTCGAAATCCCCTTCGGCGGCTCCAAGCAATCCGGCTTCGGCCGCGAAAACTCGGCAGCGGCGCTGGAGCATTACTCCGAACTGAAGACCGTCTATGTCGGCACTGGGCCGGTGCAGGCGCCGTATTGATCCTGACGTCCCGTTCATAATGGCCAAGGATGCGCCGCCTTCAAGGGCGGTTCATCCAAGGGCGACAAATGCCTCCGCCGCCACCGGAATGCCAATAAAGGAAAAAACATGCAGAACGCAGATTTCGTCATCATCGGCTCCGGCTCGGCGGGTTCGGCCATGGCTTACCGGCTGTCGGAGGACGGCAAGCATAAGGTCATCGTGCTGGAGTTCGGCGGTTCCGATTTCGGGCCGTTCATCCAGATGCCGGCGGCGCTTGCCTGGCCGATGAGCATGAAGCGCTACAACTGGGGTTATCTCTCCGAGCCGGAGCCGAACCTCAATAACCGCCGCATCACCGCCCCGCGTGGAAAAGTGATCGGCGGGTCGTCCTCGATCAACGGCCTCGTCTATGTGCGCGGCCATGCCGAGGACTTCAATCGCTGGGAGGAACTGGGCGCGCAGGGCTGGGCCTATGCCGACGTGCTGCCCTACTTCAAGCGCATGGAGCATAGCCATGGCGGCGAGGAAGGCTGGCGCGGCACAAACGGCCCGCTGCATGTGCAGCGCGGGCCGATGACCAATCCGCTGTTCCACGCCTTCATCCAGGCCGGCCAGCAGGCCGGCTTCGAGACCACCGAAGACTATAACGGCTCGAAGCAGGAAGGCTTCGGGCTGATGGAGCAGACCATCTACCGGGGCCGGCGCTGGTCGGCGGCCAATGCCTATCTCAGGCCGGCGCTGAAGCGCGGCAATGTCGAACTCATCCACTGCTTCGCGCGAAAAATCGTCATCGAGAACGGCCGGGCCGTCGGCGTCGAGATCGAGCGCGGCGGCAAGGTCGAGGTCATCAGGGCGAGCCGCGAGGTGATCGTTTCCGCTTCCTCCTTCAATTCGCCGAAACTCCTGATGCTGTCCGGCATCGGCCCGGCGCAGCACTTGAAAGACATGGGCATCGAGGTGAAGGTCGATCGTCCCGGCGTCGGCGCCAATCTGCAGGACCATATGGAATTCTATTTCCAGCAGGTCTCGACGAAGCCGGTGTCGCTCTATTCCTGGCTGCCCTGGTTCTGGCAGGGCGTGGCCGGCGCGCAATGGCTGCTCTCCAAGGGCGGGCTCGGCGCCTCGAACCAGTTCGAAGCCTGCGCATTCCTGCGCTCTGCCCCGGGCGTGAAACAGCCGGACATCCAGTATCACTTCCTGCCGGTCGCCATTTCCTATGACGGCAAGGCCGCCGCCAAGAGCCATGGTTTCCAGGTTCACGTCGGCTACAACCTGTCGAAATCGCGCGGCAATGTCACCCTGCGTTCTTCGGATCCGAAGGCCGATCCGGTGATCCGCTTCAACTATATGAGCCACCCGGAAGACTGGGAAAAGTTCCGCCACTGCGTGCGCCTCACCCGCGAAATTTTTGGCCAGAAGGCCTTCGACGAGTTTCGCGGCCCTGAGATACAGCCGGGCGAGACGGTGCAGAGCGACGAGCAGATCGACGCCTTCCTGCGCGAGCATCTGGAAAGCGCCTATCACCCCTGCGGCACCTGCCGCATGGGCGCGGCGAACGACCCGATGGCCGTCGTCGATCCCGAATGCCGCGTCATCGGCGTCGAAGGCCTTCGCGTCGCCGACTCGTCGATCTTCCCGCATGTGACCTACGGCAACCTCAACGGCCCGTCGATCATGACCGGTGAAAAGGCCGCCGACCACATCCTCGGCAAGCAGCCCCTGCCCCGCTCCAACCAGGAGCCGTGGATCAATCCGCGCTGGCAGGAAAGCGACCGGTAATGTTTCGGCATCGCCGCTTTCGGCGGCGCTCGGCCTTGCTTCCCGGAGGTGGCCAGCGATAGATAAGTCTCACTTATCACGCGGTCACCTCCCCATGCCCAAGACATCGAAGACATACCGTTTCATGCGACGCTCACGCGTCCTGCGCGTTTCTCCGGCCCTGTGGAAACCGAGGATCGTCTTCTGGGCAGGCGCGCTTGCCATTGGCGTGATCAGCGTCGGTTTCGCGTGGGCGGCGGATGCGGCGCAGCATCTGTTCAAGATAGCGACGACGGCGCATCCGCTGGCCTATCTGTTGCCGCTCATTCTGACGCCGGCCGGCTTCGTGCTCTGCAGCTATCTGGCGGCGCGGCTGTTTCCGAACTCGCAAGGCAGCGGCATTCCGCAGGCGATTGCCGCGCGCCATCTCAACGACGATCTCGACCGCAAGCGGCTGCTGTCGCTGCGGCTCGCCTTCGGCAAGATCCTGCTCACCGTCGTTGGCCTGTTCTGCGGCGCCTCGATCGGCCGCGAGGGGCCGACGGTGCAGGTTGGCTCCTCCATCATGCTCGCCGTCGCCCGCTTCGGCGGCATGGCGCAGGCGCGTGGGCTGATCCTTGCCGGCTCCGCCGCCGGCATCGCCGCCGCCTTCAACACGCCGCTGGCCGGCATCGTCTTCGCCATCGAGGAGATGAGCCGCAGCTACCAGTCGCGCGCCAACGGCATCGTGCTGACCGCCGTCATCCTGTCCGGCCTTGCGGCGCTCGGGCTTTCCGGCAGCTATAATTATTTCGGCTCGACGCATGTCATGCCGGTCGGCGCCCGCGAATGGAGCCTGGTGCTGTTCTGCGGCGTCGGCGGCGGGGCGCTCGGAGCACTGTTCAGCGCGATGGCGCTCAGGCTCGGGCAGCGGCTGCGCCGCTGGGCGCATCCCGATCCCTTAAAACGCATGCTGTTCGTCGCCGGTCTCTGCGGCCTGGCGGTGGCGATCATTGGCGTCGCCAGCGGCGGCCAGACCTTCGGCACCGGTTATGAACAGGCGCGCGGGGCCATCGAAGGCGAGGCGCTGCCCTGGTATTTCTTCCTGACAAAGCTCGCCGCCAGCTTTCTGTCGATGCTCTCGGGCATTCCCGGCGGCATTTTCGCGCCGTCGCTGTCGGTCGGCGCCGGTTTCGGCAGCAGCATCGGGCAGTTGCTCGGCGTCAGCATACCGCTCGCCGCCATCCTCGGCATGGCCGGTTATTTCGCCGGCGTCGTGCAGGCGCCGATGACCGCCTTCGTCATCATCCTGGAAATGACCGGCGACCACGAGGCGGTCATCCCGATCATGGCGGTTTCGATGATCGGCTATGTCACGTCGCGGTTGATCTCGCGCGAGCCGCTCTATCACGGCCTGTCACGCGTTTTCATCGCGGCGGCGCTCAGGGCAAGAAGAACGGAAGATCACGCCGCAAGCGCTTGACAAAATCTACAAATTAAGTAGATAAACCTTCCGTGACCGAGCCCTCCCGTTTTCTACCGAAACGGGGGGTTGGAAGAGATATTTGCTCCGGGCGCTGGCGATTCGAGATCGCTATTTCTATCCTGCCTGTCCGCAAGCTGAGATAATCCGGCCAAGTTGAATCCGGATATGTTTTCATGACTGCACATCAAGCCATTGCCGACGCCGCAGCGTTGAACGATACCCTTTCGGGGCTGGATCTGGCCGGGCGACTGTCGCTTGTCGCCAGTCTTGGCGGCCGCGCCGTCTTCACCACGTCGCTCGGTATCGAGGACCAGGTGATCTCCGCCGTCATCGGTTCGCAGCGCCTGCCTATCGACGTCGTGACGCTCGAGACCGGCCGCCTGTTTCCCGAAACCGTGGCGCTGATCGCCGAAACCGAAGAGCGTTTCGACATGAAGATCCGCCGCTTTCACCCCGAGCAGGCCGATATCGACGCCTATGCGGCCAAATACGGCCTTAACGGCTTCTACGAAAGCGTCGAGGCGCGTCATGCCTGTTGCGGCGTGCGCAAGCTGAAGCCGCTGGCCAAGGCGCTTGAAGGCGCCGCCGTCTGGATCACCGGCCTGCGTCGCGGCCAGTCGGGCAATCGCGCCGATACGCCGTTTGCCGAATACGATCCGGAGCGCTGTCTTATCAAGGTCAATCCGCTGGCGGATTGGGACATCGACGCGATCAACGCCTTTGTCGAGGCCGAGAGCGTGCCGATCAATCCGCTGCATGCGCGTGGCTATCCCTCCATCGGCTGCGAACCCTGCACCCGCGCCATCAAGCCCGGAGAGCCGGAGCGCGCCGGTCGCTGGTGGTGGGAAAACGACGAAAAACGCGAATGTGGGCTGCATGTCCACGAAACGGCCACAACCGCCATCACACAATGAACCGAATGCAACGCGCCGCCTGATCTTCCTCCCACGCGACCCCGCCCTCCTCCCGGGCGAGGCGCGGCCAAAGATCACCAGCCTCGCCGTCTCGAAGCAATTCCCGCAAAAGTGCGCAACGGTTTTGCGTCCGGAAATTGCGAAACACTTTGAAGGTTTCCTGGAGTTTATGAATGTCCGATGCCCGTCTTGAGCAGGAACTGAAAAATCCGCAATCCACCAAGCCGCCGCTCGACCCGCACCTGAAGGCGCTGGAAAACGAGGCGATCCATATTTTTCGCGAAGTGGCGGCCGAATTCGAGCGTCCGGTGATGCTTTACTCGATCGGCAAGGACTCATCCGTCCTGCTGCATCTCGCCCGCAAGGCCTTCTATCCCGGCCGCGTGCCCTTCCCGCTGCTGCATGTCAACACCGGCTGGAAGTTCAAGGAAATGATCGCCTTCCGCGACGAGATCGTCAAGAAATACGATCTCGACCTGATCGAGCACATCAATCCGCGTGGCGCTGCCGAAAACGTCACCCCGTTCACCCATGGCTCGGCGCTCTATACCGACATCATGAAGACGGAAGCGTTGCGCCATGCGCTCGACGCCGGCAAGTTCGACGCCGCCTTCGGTGGCGCGCGCCGCGACGAGGAAGCCAGCCGCGCCAAGGAACGCATCTATTCCTTCCGCACCCCCGACCATCGCTGGGATCCGCGCAACCAGCGCCCGGAACTGTGGAACATCTATAACGGCATGATCCGCCAGGGCGAAAGCGTGCGCGCCTTCCCGCTGTCCAACTGGACCGAAGTCGACATCTGGCGCTACATCCAGGCCGAGGACATTCCGCTGGTGCCGCTCTATTACGCCGCCAAGCGCCCCTTCGTAGAGCGTGACGGCATGATGATCCTCGCCGAGGATCCGCGCCTCGAATTGTTGCCCGGCGAAGTTAAGCAGGAAGGCATGATCCGCTTCCGCACGCTTGGCTGCTTCCCGCTGACCGGCGCGATCCGCTCCGAAGCGACGACGCTGGAAGAGGTGATCGCCGAACTCGAAATCGCAACCGTCTCCGAACGACAGGGCCGCGCCATCGACCGCGACCAGTCCGGCTCGATGGAAAAGAAGAAGCGCGAAGGATACTTCTGAGATGACTGCCCAGCACTCCGCAACCCTTTCCGTCCTGCCTGAAGTCGAGCCTGCCAAAATGCCTGCATTGCGCGATTCCCGACCGCTGCGCCTCATCACCTGCGGCAGCGTCGATGACGGCAAATCGACCCTGATCGGCCGCCTGCTCTGGGATACCAAGGCGGTCAAGGAAGACCAGGCCGCGACCCTGAAGCGCGACAGCGGCAAGCAGAACGATCTCGGCCTGCCCGATTTCGCGCTTCTGCTCGACGGTCTCCAGGCCGAACGCGAACAGGGCATCACCATCGATGTCGCCTATCGCTATTTCGCCACCGACCGCCGCTCCTTCATCGTCGCCGACACGCCCGGCCATGAGCAGTACACCCGCAACATGGCCACCGGCGCCTCGACCGCCGATCTCGCCGTTCTGCTGGTCGATGCCCGCGCCGGCATTCTCGAGCAGACCCGCCGCCACGCCACGATCGCGGCGCTGATGGGCATCCGTCAGTTCGTTCTGGCGATCAACAAGATCGACCTGACGAATTACGATCGCGCCGGCTTCGAGCGCATCACCCACGAATTCCGCGAGATCGCGCTGTCGCTCGGCGTCAAGCAGGTCACCGCGATCCCGATGTCGGCCCTGAAGGGCGAGAACGTAGTCTACGAAGGCAAGGCCGCCATGCCCTGGTACGACGGTCCGACGCTCGTAGAAGCGCTGGAGCTGGCGACCATCCGCTCGTCACAGGCCGTCGGCTTCCGCCTGCCGGTGCAGCGCGTCTCGCGCCCGGGCGAAAGTTTCCGCGGTTATCAGGGCACAGTTGCCGGCGGCTCGGTGAAGCCGGGCGATTCCGTTGCCATCCTGCCGTCGGGCATCGTCGCCAATGTCACGCAGATCGTTACCTTCGATCTGGTGCGCAATGCAGCGGTTTCCGGCGATGCGATCACCCTCGTGCTCGACCGCCAGGTCGACGTTTCGCGCGGCGACATGATCGTTTCCATCGACAGCCAGCCGCAAGTCGGCCTCTCCTTCGACGCCCAGATCGTGGCGCTGCAGCCGGAAGGCATCCAGCCCGGCAAGCGTTACTGGCTGAAGGCCGGCACGCGCCGCCAGCGCGTCAGCGTCCAGCCGCTCACCCTGCTCGACCTGAAGAGCGGCGCCTGGAATGCCGCCGACTCCCTGCCGATGAACGCCATCGGCAAGGTCAAGCTCGCCTTCGACGAAGCGGCGATCTTCGATCCCTACGAACAGAACCGCGCCACCGGCGCCTTCATCCTGATCGACCCGGATACCAACAACACGGTGGCCGGCGGCATGGTGACCGGCAAGCAGGCGACCATCGACGGCATCCGCCGCGAGGGCAATCGCGTGATCCTGTCGCTGCCGGCCGATCTCGCCGAGCAGATCATGGCCAGCGAACTCTTCGCCAACCGCCGCCATGAAGCCGAGGTCAAGCGCATGACGGCCGCCGAAGCCGCCCAGTTCTGGGACGATGCTGCAAGCGACATCTGAAACGAAAAAGGGGGCCGAAAGGCCCCCTTCTCAATTTCACAGGCTGAAAAGCGCTTACTTCGCGGCGTCGAGTAATTCGGCGCAATAGGACGGGCCCTTGACGCCGGGGCGGTCGCCGATCGCCTGGATGCTGCGGATGTTGTAATCCTGGCCGACGGTGATGCGGGCTTCGCAACGCAGGTAAAGCGTCTTGGCGGCGGCCGTGCGCTTGCCCTTCTTGCCCTTTTCGCCTTCCTCATGCTTGGCGGGAACACGAACCGTCTTGTAGCCGCCGCGCCAGGTGTAGACGGTGGACGAACCGGATTCGACGTCGGAGATCGGCGGGCCATAGGCGGCGAAGAAGGTGCCGGCCGACTTGCCGTTCCAGCGGGCTTCGAGCGGGTTGCTGGCAATACCGCCTGTGGTGGTGCATCCGGCGAGAGCCAGCATCAGCCCTCCCAGGGTAAGAATGCGCAAATTCATGATCTCATGTCCCTTGATCGTCTTAGCATCGTCGCATTTCCGGCCGGAAATCCTGTCACTCTTTTCCTGGAAATGCTGTCCCCGCCGCGAGACGAAACCCTTGTGGCAAAGGCGGTTCCGCGACTGTCAGTGCCGCTCTATAGCATTTCCAGAAAAAGTGGATACCGGTTTTCCGTATCGGCAGCCATTTCGAGGCCAGAATTTCGCCATCTTCGCAACCCTTGCGACATTCGCCAATGCGTTCGCCCAGCAGCGACCTCCACATGACCCGCACGCCGCCTCCCACATGCATAATTCAAGGAAGCACTGTAAATTCCCTTCGCCTTTTCAAAGCCTTATCCGGCGCAGTTCGCATACGCTCAAATTTTTCGCCGATCCCTTCATTTTTTTGTCTTAACCCGCTTGTCTATCCAAAATCGCTGGTCTATAGAGGCGCCACTGGTCACGGAGTGTAGCGCAGTCTGGTAGCGCACCACGTTCGGGACGTGGGGGTCGGAGGTTCGAATCCTCTCACTCCGACCAGCTAGAACCTTGAACCCGTTGAGAAAAATCAAGGTCTTTACTATTCCCGAGAATTTATCCGTCACCTGAGGTGAGCTTACCGTCGACGTCATAGACGGCGGCGTTTCCGTTTTTGAATGGCCCTGACGGAATTTAAATCGGCCTTATCGACAGCAGACGCTCATAATCATTCGAGCTGTGGAGATATCCGGGCGCAGTTGGCGCTGTACGGATAGCAGACCTAACGGAGCAGACGGACGACTTGAAGTCTCCCCTGGTTTCGCGAAATACCCCGGCGAGGTTTTGGCGTGTTTTTGACTTCAGGTCGCCGATTGCAAGGCTGGGCAATGCCTTGCCCAGCGCACTGAGCGCTTTGGTCTGCTCCCTTCGGTTTCGCGCCATTTCAGCTTCCGCCACATCGCGCTCTGCAGCAAGAACGTCCAGGTACGCCGTGATCGCATAGTCGATATCGATCATTGCGGCTCTCAAAGCCGATCCGCGCGTCAATACATCCGACGGTGGACACCGCATCGAACGCGCCAGCGCCATGCTTCGGATCAGTGAAGAACTTTGAGGTCACCGGATGGCTTGTCGCCTTGGCGTAGAGTGTGTCCAGCCCTCCATCTACCGCCTGATCGATGATCGCTTCCGACCCTTCAGACCGTTGCGAGTCTCATGATCCAAGCCGACGAACTCCAGCCGGTCGCGGAGGCCCGCTGCATCGGCGTTCCCGTTTATAAGTGCCCTGTAAAAAAGAGACGATTGCAAGGCTTCTACTGCAGCCATCATTAGCGAACTGAGATGATCGTTAAAGTAGATGGAATTATTTAACGAAGGCTTAAAGGATTTATCCTAGAAATAGGGTTGCAAAATATAGTGCTCGGCTTGGCACGGTTAAGTAGCTGTCGTGATTGTTAACGGCGAGGAATAGCTGCTCCGAAAATTGGCGAAAGTCGGCAACTGAGGAAACGCTATGAAGAATATCTCGATCAGCGCGAAGTTGATTATCCTTCTATCAATCGTGGCGGCCGTGTGGGTATCCATGACTGCTTACGCGACTTGGAGTACATCAAGCCTGAGCGCGAAGTATACCGCTGTTGTCAGTGGTCCAGATGCGGCCGTTGCCAGCCTCGCGCGCGCAAACCGGTCGCTCAATAGTGCCCGCGCCGGTATTGGCGAACTCCTGATGTCTCGCGACGATGCCGGAAACAACCGAGCGATGTCTGAAATTGCGACATCAAAGGAAGCCTATGTCAAATTTTTCGATGCCGCTATGCAGGCAATGCCGAATGAAGACCGTTTGCCTTTGCTGAAAGCAAAAGGTCTGGAGATCATCGACAAGAGCTGTCAGTCGGCGATTGAAGCCGGGAAAGCCGCAACAAAAGTCGATGACGTAATGGCGTCCCAGACAGTCTATCTTGAAAAGTGCGGACCCGAATTTCCGGCTTTCACCGCTCAGATGACGGAGATGGTCAATAAGTTGTCGGATCATGCTGCCAAGCAGGTTTCTGAGGCAAATGGCGCCGCTGCGGCGTCCATCTTGACCGTCATCGTCGTCAGCGTTGCAAGCCTTGCAAGCTTCCTGGTGTTGGCGTTGTGGGGTGCACGGAAATGGCTTGTCAGCCCGCTGCGCCAGCTCTCCAGCACCATGGCGCAACTCGCAAACGGTGATTTCTCGGCGAATGTCGACGATACCGACCGTAAGGATGAAATCGGCTCGATGGCCCGGAATGTCTTGGTGTTCAAGGACAACGGCCAGAACGCCGTGAGGTTGGACCGGGAGGCCGCACAGCATCGTCAGCAGACCGAGGAGTCCCGCCTTGCCGCCGCTGAACTGGATCGCCGCCGCGCCTCGGAAATGGCCCAGGCAACTCAGGGGCTTGCAGAGGGCTTGAAGCATCTCGCGGCTGGCGATCTCAGCTTCCGCCTCGACGCGAAATTCGCTGCGGATTTCGAAGGGCTGCGTTCCGATTTCAACGCCACCGTCCGTCAGCTTGCAAACGCTATCGAGTCGGTCGCGAACTCCACCACGACAATTGATGGCGGTTCGCAGGAAATCAGCAGGAGCGCCGACGATCTTTCCAAGCGCACAGAGCAACAGGCGGCGGCGCTTGAAGAAACCGCGGCAGCTCTCGACGAAATCACGGCCAACGTTCACAACGCGTCAATGCGCGCTGATGAAGCCCGTATCGTCGCCGGTGACGCTCAGCGCAGCGCCCAGAAGTCGACGGAAGTCGTCGCGAATGCAGTCTCGGCAATCGGAAAGATCGAAAGCTCGTCTCAACAGATTTCCAACATCATCGGTGTCATTGACGAAATTGCGTTCCAGACGAACCTTCTGGCACTTAACGCGGGCGTAGAAGCTGCCCGAGCTGGTGAAGCGGGTAAGGGCTTCGCCGTTGTCGCGCAGGAAGTTCGAGAGCTGGCGCAACGTTCGGCTCAAGCTGCCAAGGAAATCAAGGACCTCATCCGGACCTCGGTGGCGGAAGTCGACAGCGGCGCAAAGCTGGTCCGCGAAACAGGCCAAGCGCTCACGACCATCCAAGGGTTCGTTGCCAACATCAATCAGCTGATCGAGACCATCGCGCTTTCGGCCAAGGAGCAGTCGGCAGGCCTGACCCAGGTAAACACCGCCGTAAATGAGATGGACCAGGTAACGCAGAAGAATGCCGCCATGGTCGAAGAAGTCAATGCCGCGGGCGTTGCTCTGGCGACGGAGGGCAGCACCCTGAGAACGCTTGTCTCCGGGTTCACCTTGCCAGGGCAAAGGTATACGCCGTCTGTTGTTCATCGGCCAGAACCCGTCAAGGCAGCAGCGAACCCCGTGGCCCAATTGCGGTCGGTAGCAGCGAGAATGTCTGGCAGCAACACGGCGTTGGCGGCCAGCTGGGAAGAGTTCTAAGGATCGTCGCCGCATAAACGGACCTAGAATCTGGAAGCCGCTGTTGTCATTCGGGCGACGGCGGCTTTCCTTCTGCTCAAGCTTGAGCCAGAGGCTCAAGCTCATGGCCAGATATATTCCGCAGCTCTAATTTCAATGACTATTTAACGGATTAACCCTAATATTGGGGTGCGTAAGGCGACGTCTCACCTTTTTGAGAATCGCCGCGCGAGCGAAGGCGCACATGTCGGGCAGTCGATCGGGCGGATATGTCGGCATCGCCATTCTTGTGTGATGGATTGCCAGGCTCGTTCCTTCGCTTACGACCGGCGTTGCAGCTGCGCCTCCCGAGGAACTCGCTGCTTTCCGATATCCAGCGAAAATTGCCGACATTTCGCTTTAGGTCTTGTGGATAGCGATGCCGCTGACTGCGCAGCCAGATAATAGAGCATTTTGTTTTTGTCGCATTGTCCGACGCCGAAGCGATCCCGCTCTGGCTGGAAATGCTCTATCTCGGAATAAAGGCACCGAGTGATTTCAACCCCGATCTTGTGAAAACAGGTCTTTGGGTCCTGATCGCAGGACACGTCCCCGGCGCTCAAGTCCACCAATTCAATTGGGGAACGAATGTCTTGCGCCGTATGACGTTCGGTTGAACTTAGCAATTTTGCAAAGGACCAAACCCGTCCGTCACCAAATGCGGACGGGTGTGGTATATCCGTTGCGCCGCTGTGGTCTTACTTCATGCCGCGATCTGGTGCAGCCGGTCGATATCCTTCTGTATCCGCGTCATCATGCCCTTCTGCGAGCTGACCATATTCTCGACCTCCCCCATCACGACATCGATGGTCTGAAAGGATGTGAATATGTCTGTGAGCTGCCTCGATACCTGGGAGTAGCCCTCCTGGACCACGACGAGCTTGTCTTCGGAGTTGCGGATATGGGTGCCCAGAACGTTGATGCTCGTTTCGACTTGTGAGAGCGATACGCGGCTGCGGTCCAACGTGGCTTTCGTCGTGTTCGCCAATGCTCGCACCTCATTTGCGACGACGGCAAACGATCTGCCTGCTTCTCCTGCTCTGGCGGCTTCGATTGTCGCGTTGAGCGACAGCAGGTTCGTCTGCATCGTGATCTTGTCGATCACCTCCACGATCTCGGTCAGCTGTTGTGTTGTCGACGCGGCCTTTTCAAACTCCTGCTTCAAAACGCCTTTCTCGTCAGTCGACCGGATGGAAGTCACGCGTTTTTCAAGATCGGTCCTGGCGTCCTGAATACGATGGCGCGCCTGCTCAGTCTGCCGGATTACGTCATCGAGCTGGCTCGCCAATGTCGCGCTTTCGCCGATAAAGCTGGTCAGGCGTGCGATGAGCCTCTGCCGCAGTTCATTGATGAGATGTTGCTGCTGAAGTCTGCTTTCAACGAAATACCGCGAGAAGCGGGCATAGTGGACGGCGAAGTTATCGACATAGTCGTCATGGAATTCGTCACCAGCCGGGACGTCGAAAAACACGACCGCAGTCAAAGTCTGGTTGACGTTGATGCCAAGAAGTTCGCCAAATGTAGAAAACCCTGCAACAGGTATATTCCAGGCACCATTCATGTCGCCGAGATTTTTCTTGTTGCCGAGCCGCCGCAGGATACAGTCATTGAGGATGGCGGCTATCGGTGCAGGCTTTTCGCGGAAGAATGAGGCCATGTCCCGACGGGTTTGCTCGCCGAAATCCGTTGCTTTGACGAGATGAAGGACATCCCCCGGATTGACGTCGCAGTAGAATTTTATGGTTCCCTGCCTGAAGTCGATCCCGGCAATGGAGCGCACGAACAGTTCATTCTCGATCCTGATGGCGAAGGTGTGCCCTTCAAGTCGCTTCTCAAGGCTTGCCTGGTCACAACTCATCAGCCGACAGAGCGCGTCAATGGCCGGCACCAGTTCCAAGGTTTTCGGATCGATCATTGCGGAGACTGTGCGTGCTTCGGCCTCGGCATCAATGATGACGACTGTCTTTCCGGTGTCGGCAAAATTCTGGCTCTTGAGCACGCCGAAGCGTGTGCCCGCCGCGACTTTCGCGAATATGACGACAGCATTGTTCTCGACGATGCGTTGGCCGTCGAAGAGGAAAGTATTGGTAAAGTCGAGCTTCCCACCGGCGGAGCCGCCGACAAAAAGGCAAGGGAACTTTTCGGAGCGGTAAACCGCCTCCATGAAGAAATTCTCCGACGCTGACAGACCATCAATGAGTGTCAGTGCGATCGTATCGTCATGCTTGATGCGGAACGGCACCCGCACGTTCATCAGATTACGGCGAATTTCCTCGACGCGCCCCTCTCTGGTTTTCTTGGTGCCCTTTGCCGCGCGGATGTCCTCGTTCGCCAAGGGAATAGTCTGGATCGATATTTCTGCAAACATCGAGGCGTCGAATATCTGGACGATGACATTGTCTCGTCCGGCGTTGTCGCCACAGTAGAGAATGTCGGAGTCATGATCCGCTCTCTGACAGAGTTCACCGGCCGTCGTGGTCGCAACAGTTGGTATGGAACCGACGCAGTTTCGAAGGTTGTCGCACAGCTGACGAAAATCCGCATATGGCGAGGCGTAGACAAGCACGAGAGACGCAGGTTCATCGAGCGAGACCAGCGTTTCCTGCAAGCCGGAAAGGGTCGAGTCGGTTCTTAAAACGATGCAGCGATCACTGCTTGGCATTTGAAACTGGAGCGGCGGCGGCGCAACTTCGTATCTCCGGTTCTGCGACGGAGGGCTCTCCAATTCCTGCGGCGTCATCGCCGTTTGCGCGATTGCTTTCACATGCTTTCTTTTGAACGCAAACATCAGACCATCCACTAATATTTAGAGACATGGGAAACTCGGCCCGAGCCAGACGGAGTTATTTTGCCCAATTTTTAGGATTTAGACGTTAATATTAAGTAAAAATCTAAATCAGAAGTTGAGATGATGCGGTTTGCTCCAAAGCCACTCGCCAAACAGAAGCCGCTGGGCCTTCAAGGGCTGACAAAAATCCGCAGGGCTTTCGGTTTCGGGCCACGTCGCGGGTCGGTTCTGATCCTGTAACATCGCCTTAATATTTCTTTCAGCTATTCCCCCTGAAAGTAGTTTTCTTGCCGCCGAGGCGGATGATCGCGGTGGTGGTTATGCCGGTGTGATTGCGCAGCATTTTCTTGATAAATATCAAGATCAGTCGCGCGCAAGGTGAGTATTTTAAGGATTGGTTAACTTTCGTTCACCATAATTGGTGTCCGTTGATCAACTTTAGGGTCTTGCTATGACCGTGAGCACTCTTTGTGTTTTGACGCCAAACGCACTTGATGAATATGTTGACCTTCAGTCGGTTCCGAAGCATCGACACTTTGGGAAAAATGACATCATCGATCGGTTCCGGAAGGCCGTGCCGTTTGACTACATTTTCGTCGCTGGCCTGGATGTCGATCATTACCGGCTCGGGTCTGGATTCTCCATCGATACCGATCTTCCGCCCGCCTATCTCGAAGCGTATCACAACGACAAGCTTGCCAAGGAAGACCCGTTCGTGATCGCGGCGAAATCGCAGAAATCCGTACTGGTCGAAAACGAGGTTTATTCAGAGTTCCGACCGCCGCAGCGTCTCGTGTATCTCCAGCGCACGTTCGGCGTTCACAACCGGACGATAGTTCCGATTGCGCGTGATGCGACCGTCTACGGCTGTGTCGGCTTCACCCGCGCCACGCCGTTCGACGAGAACGAGTTGACATTTCTGACCCTGATTTCCGAAACGATCCACACCGCGATGACGAAGCCGCTAATGGAGAAGTTTGCGGCAGAGCATCTGCGTCTTTCCAAAGGCGAAGTGGCCTGCTTATCTCAGGCGAGCCTTGGCCTGACGAGCATCGGAATAGCAACCGTCACAGGTTATCAGACGGACACCGTCAATTCCTACATCAAGTCTGCAGTCAAAAAGCTTGGCGCTGCCAATCGCACGCAAGCAATTGCCGAAGCAATACGACGACGCCTTATTGCTTGATTCACTATAGTTCTGCCTCAAATTGTGCCGAATAGCGTTTGGAGGAAGCCAGCATAAATGCCTCCTCGGCGTGACGGCCGATCCTCTCGATGCTGGAACTGATGATTTTCGAGCCGACGCTTGGGTCGCGGCCGGGGCTGCTGAGACCGTCCGCGACACCTTGAGAAACGCCTTCGAGATGAGCCTGAATGTCGCGCAGGATATCGACACCCTCAGCCGATGTGGATGCGATATGCGCCATCATCACCGAGCATACGATCTCAAGGGCGATGAGCTTGTTCCCCTGCTCTATATTTTGCTTTGCGACTGCTTCGAGGAGAAAGGCAACTTTTGTTTTCACGCGATTGGCCCTCGATGAACGGATGGATTTCGAACCGACCGTGCAGGCGCGACCAAGTATGCGCTATTCAAACTGCGTAATCGGACTGGTAACCCCACATTTAAGATTATTTGGTAAAAGACGCGTTAACGTTTTCAATAAGTTGGAAGTTGGAGCGCAACCCCCCTTGAAATCTTCGTCCTGAACATCGCACCTGAAGCCGATGGCGAGTTTGCGCCGTGTAATCAGAGGGCACTTCCCATCAAAATTCCCGACAACCTGGTGTATCTGGGCGAAGTGGGACCGAAAGACGAACTCATGCAGGTCTGGTGGCGCTCGATACCCGGTCAAATGGCATGGGAAACCGGCGCATAATCCATGTGGATTCTTTACGTTGAAGAATAAGGTTTTTATGCTGCGCGAGCCAAACAGGTAAACGGGGGCGCCATTGGGGGGGGGGCGGAGGTACGAATCCTCTCACTCCGACGCGTTCGAAACCTCCCGATTTCGCCTTTTCCCCAACTTTCTGACAAGCGAACGGTCGCGCCGCCTGCCGTTTACAACCTGCCGCACTCGATTTTGGTCGCGGCGAGGACGGTTTTGTGGCTTTTTCGCTCTCCGTCCTTGCACAAAAGGCATGGCGCACAAGTTGTGCTCACGGTCTACTCCCTAGAAATCGCGCAAGAATTTGCACTTTCTTCGATCATCATATGCTTATATGAAGAGGTGGTAATTCACAGCACGCCTTGATTGCAAAGCAAGGCGTAGCCAGCCTGGCATTGCGGTAAGGGACAGGGCTTGAAGGGCAGACAGACGCGCGGAGACAAGAGCCGGGTGACGTTGAGCGACGTTGCCCGCGCCGTCGGAGTAAGCGCCATCACCGTATCGCGCGCCCTTCGCGCGCCCGGCCGGGTTTCGCCTGATCTTCGCGCGCGCATCCTCGAAGCGGTCGAGCGGATGGGCTATGTGCCCGATCTGGCGGCACGGGCATTGGCCAGCCGCGACAGCGGCGTCATCGGCCTGATCATGCCGACGCTCACCTATCTGCCGCTGCTCGACGTCATGACCGGCATCGAGGATCGGCTGTGCGGCAGCGGCTTCGGCGTTCAATACGCCAATACGCGCTTCGATCAGGCGATCATGGACCAGCAGGTGCGCATGCTTCTCGCCCAGAGACCGAGCGGGCTGATCTTCGTCGGCGTAGCGCCGACCGGCGAAACGCTGACGCGCCTTCGTGACGCTCCCTGCCCCATTGTCCAGATCAGCGATGTGCGCAGCGAGGGCGCGGGCGCCGTCATCGGCATCGATACGGAACTGGCCAGCCGCATGGCGACCCGTCACATGCTCGACAAGGGCTATCGCCGCGTTGCGCTGATCGACGGACGACCGCCGGGGCGTGGGCTGTTGCGCCGCGAAGGTTATGAAAACGCCATGCGCGAAGCCGGTCTATATAATCCCGGCTGGGAAGTTCTCGACGACGCGCCAAGCAGCGTCATTCTCGGATCGCGCTTGCTGCGCCATATCCTCGACACCGTGCCGGGCGCGGACGGCGTTCTCTGCCACAATGACGATCTGGCGCTTGGCATCCTCTTCGAATGCCAGCGGCTCGGCATTCGCGTGCCGCAGGATTTCGGTATTTGCGGCTTTAACGATCTCGACTATGCCGCGATGGCGCAGCCCTCGCTGACATCGGTGCATGTGCCGCGCTACGATCTCGGCAAGCAGGCGGCCGAAATGATGATCCGCGCCATGCGCGGCACCGTCCCGCGCGGCGAAGTCGTCGATATCGGATTTACCCTGTTCGAGCGGCAATCCACGCAGCGCGACCGGCCGGCCGGCGATTGACGCCAGCCGGCGCGCAAAGCCTCAATCCGGCAATTCACGACCAAGGTCTTGATCGTCGCCTTATACCGCCAAGCGTTCATGGCCACGGCATGGCGCGACGGCGGACGCGCAAAGCTCATGCGCCGGGGCATAAGGACAATCGTTCTGGATATAACAGGAATGGGTGGCTGGGGCGCCAGGATTCGAACCTGGGAATGCCGGTACCAAAAACCGGTGCCTTACCGCTTGGCGACGCCCCACCAGGGCGGTGCGCATGCGCATCGCCGAGACGGCGCCTGATTAGCAAAGCTTGTGCCTATCGACAATGACTAACTTGCGCCGGCACGCAGTTTTCTGCGCGAACCGCATGGGCGCGCCTCCCGCCCTTGCGAATTAAGGGATTATGCGGCGGGGCCGAACATGCTAGCAAGAGCGGGAAAGAGGAGACAAGCATGAGCCAGTTTCGCGCCAGACCGCCTGCCATTCCCACGACGCTTCTCGACGACGACGTTGTGCGAATCATTCGCTGGGATTTCGAGCCGGGCGCCGATACCGGCCATCATGTCCATGGGCTCGGCTATGTCGTGGTGCCGATGACCGATTGCAACTTCCTCATCGAAGAAGAAGGCGGCAGCCGCCGCGTCGATGTCGCCAAGGGCATGCCCTATCGCCGTGAGGCGGGCGTCACCCACAATGTCGTCAACGGCGGCACGGAATTCATGTCCTTCATCGAGATCGAATACAAGTGAAGGACAGCGCCCCGCCGGCATTCGATACCAGCTTCGATCCGTCCTATGGCGTCGCTGTCGAGATCGCACCCGGCGTTCAGCGGCTGACGGTCAACAATCCCAGCCCTTTCACCTTCCATGGCACCAACAGCTATATCGTCGGCGACCGCTCGGTCGTCGTCATCGATCCCGGCCCGGAGGACGAGGCGCATTTTGCAGCACTGATACGCGCCCTGGAAGGCCGCGAGGTCACCCATATCGCCGTCAGCCATACCCATCGCGACCACTCGCCGCTGACCCGCAGGCTGAAGGAAGCGACCGGCGCCATCGTCGTCGCCGAAGGACCGCATCGCGCCGCCCGGCCGCTGCATGCCGGAGAGACCAATCCTTTCGCCGAAAGCGCCGATGTCGATTTCCAGCCGGATATCGCCCTTGGCGACGGCGACCGGATCGAGGGCGACGGCTGGACGCTGTCGACCGTTCTCACTCCCGGCCATGCCGCCAATCACGCCGCCTTCGCGCTCGACGGCGCCGGCATCCTGTTTTCGGCCGATCATGTCATGGCCTGGGCGACCTCCATCGTCGCACCGCCGGATGGCGCGATGAGCGACTACATGGCCTCGCTCGAAAAGCTGCTGAAGCGCGATGATCGCATCTTCTTTCCCGGCCATGGCGGACCGGTGACGGAGCCTGCCGCGTTCACAAGGGCGCTGCGCACCCATCGGCGCATGCGCGAGCGCGCCGTCCTGGAGCGCATCAAGGCCGGCGACCGCTACATTCCGGATATGGTGAAAGCGATCTATCGCGATACCGATCCGCGCCTGCACGGGGCGGCGGGGCTTTCGGTTCTCGCCCATATCGAGGATCTGCTCGAAAAGGGTCTGATTGCGACCGAGGCTTATCCCTCGCTTGCGGCGGCATACGAACCGGTCGGCTGAGCGGGCGTGAATCCGCTTGCAATGTGATCAGCCGGATTACGTCCAGCAGGATGGCGAGAACTTCGCCCATGGCACGTCTCCCTTGATTGGTGGATGAGCGATTGTGCGCCGCCTTGCGCTGCTGCCTCAAACGAGTTTATCGTCGGCTTCGATTGACTTGAGGTTATGCCAATGAAACGCGGACGCCTGCCGCTGACGGCTATGCGCAGCTTCGAGGCCGCTGGCCGGCTGGAAAGCATCACGCTTGCCGTCGAGGAGCTGTTCGTGTCGCAGGCGGCAATCAGCCGGCAGATTCGCGGGTTGGAAGAACAGCTTGGGAAAGACCTGTTCGAGCGCCACCACCGCGCCATAAAACTGACGCCGGCAGGCCGCGACCTGCTCGGCGTGCTCACCGCCTGCTTCGACCGGATGGAGAGCGCGGTTCAGGCCGCAGCGTTGACGCCGGCGGCGCGGGCGCTGGTGCGCATCAGCGTCGAGCCCTCCTTTGCCGCGGGGCGGCTGCTACCCGCCTTGCCGGAATTCAACGGCGCTCATCCCGATATCGACGTGCAGATCGATTCCGATCCGCGCCTCGTCAGTTTTCGCGGCGATGGCCCGGTGCTGGCGGTGCGGTTTGCGCCGGTGGCGCGCAATTGGCCGAAAACGCAGGCGCGGCTGCTTTACGATTGCGAGATGGCGGTCGTGGCCGCGCCGTCGCTGCTCGCCGAACGGGGCATGCCGCAACAGCCCGCCGATCTGCTCCACCTGCCGCTGGTGCATGAGGAAAACCGCGATCTGTGGAAGCGCTGGCTGGCGGCGGCGGGCTTGCCGGAGGCCGGCATCGAGCGCGGCCCGATCTTCGACGATGCCGCCCTCGTGCTGCAATCGGCGTTGCGCGGCCAGGGCGCGGCCATCGTCGATCTCGCCGCAGCGCGCACGGATCTGCAGGCAGGCAGGATCGTGAGGCTTTTCGAGCCGGTGCTGGTCCACGGCGCCTATTTCCTCGTCGCCGCGATTTCCAACGCCTGACGCCGGCAGCGCAGCGGCTGGCGGATTGGCTGGGCGCCACCTTCGCTTCGCCTGAATAGAGCATTTCTGCCGCATTGTCCGACGCCAAAGCGATCCCGCTTTGGCTGGAAATGCTCTAGGGCCTGTTGAGATTCATCTTGAGTTTATGACGGCTGCGCAAG
>CAMFHE010000007.1 GCA_945952045.1 uncultured Rhizobium sp. | reverse complement strand
CGGCATTGGCGAGCACTTCGCCGACGATGCGCTCTGCTTCCGGATGCGGATCGAACATGGCAACGTCGATGCCGCCGAGCAGGATGCGGGCCGCCCAGGCCCCGCCGATGACGCCGCCGCCGATGCAGGCGGCCTTATTGATCTTGGTCATGATGGTCTTGCCTCTAAACGGGGTCTGTCGATCAACGCTTGGTGAGCTTCAGCTTCTTGCGGACCTCTTCCGGTCCGATGATGCGGGCGCCCATGTTTTCGACGAGGGTGGCCGCCTTTTCGACGAGCTGCGCATTGGTGGCGAGCTGGCCCTTGCCGATATAGAGGTTGTCTTCCAGGCCGACGCGGACATTGCCGCCGGCCAGGACCGAAGCGGCCGGATAGGCCATGGCGTTGCGGCCGATGGAGAAGGCCGAGAAGGTCCAGCTGGACGGAACGTTGTTGACCATCGCCATGAAGGTGTTGAGGTCGTCAGGCGCGCCCCACGGAATGCCCATGCAGAGCTGCACAAGGACCGGATCCTCGATCACGCCTTCTTCGGCAAGCTGCTTGGCGAACCAGAGATGGCCGGTGTCGAAGGCTTCGATTTCCGGGCGAACGCCAAGATCGGTCATCATCTTGCCCATGGCGCGCAGCATGGACGGCGTGTTGGTCATGACGTAGTCGCCGAGATTGAAGTTCATCGTGCCGCAATCGAGCGTGCAGATTTCCGGCAGGCATTCGGCGACGTGGGAGACGCGCTCGGTGGCGCCGGCCATGTCGGTGCCCTTCGGGTTCAGCGGCAGCGGGCTTTCGACATTACCGAAAATCAGGTCGCCGCCCATGCCGGCGGTGAGGTTCAGGACAACGTCCACCTCGGCGGAGCGGATGCGGTCGGTGACTTCCTTGTAGAGGTCGTTGCGGCGGCTGGCGGCGCCGGTTTCCGGGTCGCGGACGTGGCAATGCACGACGGCGGCGCCGGCCTTGGCGGCATCGATCGCCGATTCGGCGATCTGCTTCGGCGTGATCGGCAAATGGCCGGATTTGGAGACGGTGTCGCCCGAACCGGTTACGGCGCAGGTGATGAAGACGTCACGATTCATAGAAAGTGGCATGGTGTTCCTCCGTTCATTGCCCGGCATTAGGCGCTGAAGCAGAGGCGCATGCTTTGCAAAATCGGAACCGTTCTTGACATTATCGGCCCAGCGGCGGAGACTTGGTTTCGATGTTCGAACCCGTTCCGGAAACCCTTGATCTCGATCTTCTGCTGCTGCCCGAGACGAACCTGATCCTGTTCGCCTCGGTCATCGAGCCCTTGCGCGTCGTCAATCGCATCGTTGGGCGCGACCTCTATCGCTGGACCATTTTCAGCCCGGACGGGCGGCCGGTGGAGACGCGCAGCGGCATTCCCATTCCCGTTGCCGGGGCCTTCCGGCCGGAAAAGGAAAGCCATCCGCTGTTCATCCTCTCAAGCCATAACTGGGATCGCTACACGACACCGGCGCTGAAAACGGCGCTGTCGAAGACGGCGCGGCAGCGCAGCATGGTGGCGGGGATCGAATCGGGTGGCTGGCTGATGGCGGAGGTCGGGTTGCTTGCCTCGGTGCGCGCCACCACCCATTGGGAGGATTTCGACGATTTCACCTGTGCCTATCCCGACATCGACATGGTGCGCGAGCGATTCGTCATCGACGGCAAGCGCATCACCACCGGCGGCTCACTGCCGACCGTCGACCTGATGCTGGAGATCATCCGCCGCCGGCAGGGCTATTCGCTGGCGCTGGAAGTGTCGCGGCAGTTCATCTACGAGCAGGACGGGCGCCGCTCGGCCGAAACCGGCATGCCCTCGACGGGCAGCATGCGCGTCGTCGACCAGCGCGTCGCGCAGGCGGTGACGATCATGGAGGAGACGGTGGAAGAGCCGCTGCTTTTGACAAGGCTGGCGCGGCGCGTCGGCGTCAGCGCACGGCATCTGCAGGAGCTGTTTCGCGACGGCATCGGCGTGCCGCCACATGTGCATTATCTGGCCATCCGGCTGAATGCGGCGCGCCGCAAGGTCATCGAAAGCAGGCTGCCCTTCGCCGACATCGCGCTGACCACAGGCTTCAACTCGGCCTCTGCATTTGCACGCGCCTACAAGGCGCAGTTTCGCGAAAGTGCGTCGGAGACGCGTCGCCGGCTGCAGGGGTAGGGCCGCCATACCACAGACGGCCCCGCCTTGTCAGGCGATCTTGGCGCGTTCGGCCAGGATGTTCTTCGCCGCATTGGCGGCTTCGCGACCCTTGATCACGAAGTGATCGCGGAAGAAGGCGATGTGGGCTTCCGATTCCTGGAAGTTATGGGGCGTCAACACGGCCGAGAGGACCGGAACGCCGCTGTCGAGGCTGACGCGCATCATGGCGTCGAGCACGGTGCCGGCGACGAAGTCATGGCGATAGATGCCGCCATCGACGACGAAGGCGGTGCCGAGCACGGCGGCGAACCGGCCGGTCTTGATCAGCGTCTGGGCATGAAGGGGAATTTCCAGCGCGCCGGGAACGTCGAAGATCTCGACATCCGATGCCTTGCCGCCGAGCTTTTCCCATTCGGCAACGAAGGAATTGACGCATTGATCGACAATATCCGAATGCCAGCGGCCACGGATGACGGCGATGCGCGAGGGAGTGGTGGTCATTGTTTCCAGCCTTTCAAGGGTTGCCTGCGTCATAAGCAGAGCAATGTTTTCCGTTTCGGATCGTCGGGCCCGGGCGGGCCGTCAAATCCCAAGCGTCCCTTGGGCGAACATGCATGCACTTTCCTTCCGCCGTAAGCGGAGTAAGCCTTGCCTGCTCTCTTTCATCCGGACTCTAACCGTCGGCTCCGGCATCGCACCGGATCTGCTGACCTCTCGCCCGAATTGCCGGACAAAAGCGCTCGCGGGCTCCGGGCTTACGCCCGATACCGCCGGTGGGGAGTTTCACCCCGCCCTGAGAACGGGATGACTATAACGCGACTGCCGCCGGAAAATCAAAGCCAAAACGGCATTGTCCTCACCGGCTGCGACGCATCTCGGCTCCGACACCATGGCAAAGACGATATCAGTCGCGGATTACCAGCAGGTCGCTCGCCTGGAAGCGCAGCGTGACGATATCGCCGGCCTGCGGTGGGGTGGTGCCGGGGCTGTTGAACATGTCGAAGGAGATGGTGACGCCGCCGACATCCATGCGCGTGCGGATGACCGAACCGAGGAAGTGCGCCGAAATGACCTTGCCGGTCAGCGCCGTGTCGCCATTTGCGCTTTCCGAGAGCGAGCCGGCTTCCGGGCGCAGCGCCAGCGAAACCGTGTCGCCGCCCTTCAGGCCGGCAAGCGACTGCTTCAGCGTCACCGCCTGATCGCCGATCGAAACGCGATTGGCGGCGGGATCGATGATCTTGGCCTCGATCATGTTGAGCGTGCCGACGAAGGAGGCGACGAAGCGGGTGGCCGGCGCATTGTAGATTTCGAAGGGCGAACCGATCTGGTCGGCCTTGCCGGCATTCATCACGACGATGCGGTCGGAGATCGACAGCGCTTCTTCCTGGTCATGGGTGACGAAGACGGTGGTGATGCCGAGTTTTTGCTGGATGAGGCGGATTTCCTCGCGCAGCGACACGCGGATCTTGGCGTCGAGCGCCGAGAGCGGTTCGTCGAGCAACAACAGTTGCGGCTTGACGGCAAGGGCGCGCGCCAGCGCGACGCGCTGTTGCTGGCCGCCGGACATCTGGTAGGGGAAGCGGTCGGCAAGGTGGTCGAGGCGGATCAGCGCCAGCATTTCCTTCACGCGGGCATCGATCTCGGCCTTGTTCTTGCCGGCGACCTTGAGGCCGAAGGCGACGTTGTCATGCACCGTCATGTTCGGGAACAGGGCATAGGCCTGGAAGACCATGCCGATATTGCGCTGGTTGGGCTTCAGCGCGCGCTGGTCCTTGCCGGCGATGGTCAACGTGCCGCCGCTCGGCTTTTCGAAGCCGGCGATCATCCGCAGGATCGTCGTCTTGCCGCAGCCGGACGGCCCGAGGAAGGAGATGAACTCACCCTTCTCGATCGCCATGTTGAAGTTGTGCACGACCTGGACCGGGCCGAAGGATTTCTGGATGTTTTGCAGGGTCAGGAACGACATGGGCCTTCACTTCACGCCTTGGCGGGGGCGATTTTCGAGAAACGGGTGGCGAGGTTGAGCAGGCCCATGCTGAGCCAGGTGATGGTGAATGCGATCACCGCCAGCGCCGAGGGTTCGTAAGCCTTGTTGGCGCCGACGAGCTGCAGATAGGGACCGAAAGCCGGGCGGTTGAGCAGGGCAGCCATGGTGAATTCGCCCATGACGATGGCAAGCGTGATGAATGCACCCGACAGCACGCCGCTGATGACGTTCGGAAAGATGCATTTGAACAGGATCGTCGTCCAGCTGGCGCCGAGGCTCTCGGCGGCTTCGGTGAGCGTGCGCACGTCGATGGCGCGCATGGCCGTATCGACGGCGCGGTACATGTAGGGCAGCGACAGAACGATGTAGGAAAGGACCAGCAGCACGTTGGTGCCCATGATCGAGCCGGTCAGCGGCAGGATCGAGGACGAGTTGTACATGCGCAGATAGCCGAAGACGATAACGATCGCCGGGATGACCAGCGGCAGCAGCGTGATGAACTCGACGACCTGGCGCATCTGCGGCAGGCGCAGCCGCACCCAATAGGCGGTCGGCACGACGAGCAGCATGCCGAAGACGATGGTCAAGAGCGCCATCAGCATCGAATAGCCGAAGGTCTGGTGAAACTGGCTGTCGGAAAACACCGACTTGTAGGCGTCGAGGCTGTAGCCATCGCGGCGCATGCGCAGCGAGAATTCCAGGGTGCCGATCAGCGGCACGAAGAAATAGATGGCTCCGACAAGGATGGCGCCCCAGGCGCCAAAGCGTTGAAACGTCATTTCTGCCACCGTTCGGCGCGCATGCGCAGCATCAGATAGAGGATATTGGAAACGCCGGTGATGACGATCATGCCAAGCGCGATGGCATAGCCGAGATTGGCGTTGTGCAGCACGTCGCCGCGAATTTGCGCATAGAGCAGGATCGGCACGATGTTCAGCGACGAGCCGGTCAGCGCAAAGGCGGTGGCGATGGCGCCGAAGGCGTTTGCGAACAGCAGGAGCGCGGTGCCGAGCAGGCTCGGCCACAGGATCGGCAGGGCGACCATCGTCCAGTATTGCCGGTTGCTGGCGCCGAGAACTTCGGCCGCCTCGCGCCATTCCTTTTTCATGCCATCCAGCGCCGGCGTCAGGATCAGAACCATCAGCGGGATCTGGAAATACATGTAGGTGATGGTCAGGCCGAAGAAGGACAGCAGGTTGAAGCCGGTGCCGTAAAGATTGAAACCGAAGATATCGCGCAGCAGCACCGTCACGAGACCGGTTCGGCCGAGCGTCGCCAGGAAGGCGAATGCAAGCGGAACGCCGGCGAAGTTCGAGGCGACGCCGGAAAAGGTCAGCAGCCCCGAGCGCACCCAGGTCGGCAGACCGCCGAGCACCACGGCCCAGGCCAGGAAGAAACCGATCAACGCGCCGCCGAGCGCCGAAGCGAGCGAAACGCGGATACTGATCCAGTAGGCGCTGAGAATGCCGGGGGTGAACAGGTCAGCGATATTCTTGAAAGTGAAGGTGCCGTCGGGCGTGAAGAATGCACCGACGACCAGATACAGCGTGGGCGCGATCAGGAAGAGCACGGCGAAGATCAGGAAGGGCGCAATGCCCAGCCAGTCGACGATCCGGTCCTTGTCGAGGGCCGGATTGGCGGCGGCGATTGGTGTTGAAACTGTGCTCATCGAAAAGCCCGCGCGGCAAAATGCGAAAAGGGAAAATGCCCCTCCGCCTCATGAAGGCGAAGGGGCGAAAGGCAATTACTGAACGTTGGCGCCGACGGCCGAATCCCAGTTCTTGGTGATGGCTTCCTTGCCGGCAGCCTGTTCTTCCAGCGTCGGGAACACGGCCTTTTCATAGGCGGCGGCCGGCGGCAGCTTGGCGAGAACGTCCTGCGGGATCTTGCCGTTCTTGGCGAGGTCGTTGAAGCGGATCGGGTGGCAATAGCCCTTCAGCCAGCCGAGCTGACCTTCGTCGGAATAGAGGTATTCCATCCAGAGCTTGGCAGCGTTCGGATGCGGAGCGAAGGCCGAGATCGCCTGGACGTAGACGCCGGCGACGACGCCCGAAGCCGGAACGACGACTTCCAGCGGCGGGTTGCCGTTCAGGCTGTCGCGCCAGGAAAGACCGTTATAGTCCCAGGCGACGACGATCGGGGTCGAGCCCTGAGCGAGCGAAGCCGACTTGCCGATGACCGGAACGAAGTTACCGGCCTTGTTGACTTCGCCGAAGAACTTCAGGCCGGCTTCGCCAGCCTTGGCGGCATCCTTTTCGCCGGCAGCGAGGCCAGCGGCGTAAACGGCCTGAACAGCCTGGTTGGAAGCGCGCGGATCGCCGGCAAGCGCAACCGAATTGGCGTATTCCGGCTTGGTCAGGTCGGACCAGTCCTTCGGAGCGTTCTTGACGATGTCGGTGTTCACGATGAAGGAGAGAACGCCGTAATAGTCGCCGTACCAGTAGCCTTCGGCATCCTTGGCGCTGTCGGGGATCGAATCCCAGGTAGAGACCTTGTAGGGCATCAGCAGGCCTTCGGCCTTTGCGGACGGACCGAAGGAGAGACCGACGTCGATGACGTCAGGAGCCTGCGGGCCGGTGTTGCCCTTGTTGGCCTTAATGGCTTCGATTTCGTCGCCCGAACCGGCGTCCGGGTTCAGTTCGTTGACTTCGATGCCATACTTGGCCTTGAAGCCGGCGATCACGTCGCCATAACCGCACCAGTTGTGCGGAAGAGCGATGGTGGTCAGCGTGCCTTCCTTCTTGGCGGCGGCGATCAGCTCCTGGCTCGGCTCGGCGGCTGCCACGGCGGACATGGCGATGACCATTGCGGTCGACAGCGAAAGCAGGCGGGTCATAGTCGAGATCACTTCTGTTCTCCTTTGAGTTTCAGCGTCCGGCGACGCTGTTAATGACGTTACATGAAGCTGGTGTGACGACACTGCCCGTGCGATCCGCAAAACAGCCCGAAAGCCGGGGACCGCGTCATCAACGTGTCATATTTGGGAATTTCGCTCACTCCATCCGGGGTTTCCTCAAACCCCGGGCTCGCCGCTCTCGCTTGCGTGCCGTTCTATCCAAGCAACAAGCAACGGATCGGTCAAGTCGGGCGAGGTGCGTTTCCCTTTCTCTTTTTTTCTTTTTCATTCGTTTGGGCGGTTATTTTCTCCTTTTACTCGGACGGTTTGCGAAAAAGGCGGGTCTGCTCGAACAGGTTTTCCAGTGTTTTCATGCGGCCGCTCGTCTCCTCCCAGCTTTTGCTCTGCACCGCCTCGATCAAGGCTTCGACAACGAACAGGATGACGACGGAAGAATCCCAGGCGGACGGCGCTTCGATTTCGATTCGGAAGGAGTGTTCGGCGAATTTGGCGACGGGTGAACTCCACGCGTCGGTGAAAAGCACGATGGTGACGCCCTGCGTCCGGGCCATTTCGGCCAGCCGTGCCAGTTCCGCCTCGTAACGGCGGATGTCGAAGATGACGAGCACGTCGCCGGCGCGCATGTTCAGAACATATTGCGGCCAGGTGCCGGTGCGTGACGCCATCAGCGTCACGTTCGGGCGGATGACCTGCATATGCGTGAAGAAATAATCGGCAAGCGCGCTTGTGATGCGCCCGCCGACGAAAGAGAGATTGCGCTGCCGGTCTGAGAGCAGGGTGGCGACGGCATCGAAGCTTGCGGTGTCGAGATCGGCGAGCGTCTGGCGCATATTGGCCATGACCACATCGGCGAAGCGGTTGAGAACATGGGCGTCCGGCGCCTTGGCGGCCCAGCGGTCGTGCTTGGCGATCGGATTGGACAGCGTCGCTTCCAGTTCCGCATGCAGGTTTGCCTGGAATTCGGGATAACCCTTGAAGCCGAGCTTCTGCACCATGCGCGCCACAGTCGGCGTCGAGACGCCGGCATTGTCGGCAACCGTGGTTATGCTGCCGAGACCGGACACGGGATAGTTGTCCAGCAGGCTGTCGGCCAGCTGTCTTTCGGCGCGCGTTAGATCGTCATAGCGCGCGCGGATCACGTCCGAGACGGTTTTGCGTAGGCTTGGCAACGGCCGATTTCCCCTCGTCCGGTCTTTTGCCGGATTATGACAAAAATAAGCGCATGGTCGAGACGGGGAGTCAATGCGGTTTTTGAAAAGAAGATTTCAGATTCCGGTTGACACTTGCTGAACTCTGAAGAATTCTCTTCTCAACCGAGGGGCGATACGACCGCCTGGGCGACGGCCGGCGGGATCGGGGATGGTCCCGTGCCGGGCGCCATGCGGTGCGAAGACCCAGTGCATTTCATTTGTTTGTTGGAGTTGCGATGCTGACGCAAGCCGAGGGCGATCCCGTTGCCGTTCTCAACCCTCAGGGTCGGGGGGCGGTGCTGATCGTCTGCGAACATGCCTCTCGCGTCCTGCCGGAGAGGCTGGGCACGCTCGGTCTTTCCGAGGAGGCGCTGTCGAGCCATATCGCCTGGGATCCGGGCGCGCTGGCCGTGGCGGAGCGTTTGTCGCGCAGCCTCGATGCGACGCTGGTGCATCAACGCTTTTCGCGCCTTGCCTATGATTGCAACCGGCCGCCGGAAGCACCGGGCGCCATGCCCGATGTCAGCGAAATCTACGACATTCCCGGCAATCGCGACCTGAGCCCGGAAGCGCGCGATGCGCGCACGCAGGCGCTCTACCGGCCGTTCCACGCCCGGATCGAGGAAATCGTCGCCGAGCGTCAGGCGCGCGGCCAGCAGACGGCGCTTTTGACCATGCACAGCTTTACCCCCGTCTATCACGGCGTGAAGCGGGCGGTGGAAATCGGCGTGCTGCACGATGCCGACAGCCGCTTGGCGGACGCCATGCTTGCTCGCGCGACCGATACCAAACTTTACCGCGTCGCCCGCAACGAGCCCTATGGCCCGGCGGATGGCGTGACGCATACGCTGCAACTGCATGGCCTGCGCCATGGCCTGCCGAATGTCATGATCGAGGTGCGCAACGACCTGATTTCGGATGAGACCGGCCAGGATGTGGCGGCCGATTTTCTGACGGGGCTGCTCCAGGAAAGCCTGGCAGCCCTGTCCTGATGGGAATTCAATAAGACACGGCGTTTTCCGAAGCCTGGAAAAGGTGACGGCAAGCGCCGCAAAAGACCAAGCAATGGGGAGCAGTTGGAATGACTGCGGCCGATCCGTCAAGGCAAAGCCGGTGGATCGCAACGTAACTGGAGAGGCCGGCGCAATTCCGCGACCGGCTGCGAGGAGCAGGGGCACGATGTCAGACTACACAGATACCGACAAGAAGGACGATGTCAGCGTCCTTCATGCCATGGGCTACGCCCAAGAACTCGAACGGCGAATGAGTTCGTTCTCGAACTTCGCCGTTTCCTTCTCGATCATCTGCATTCTCTCGGGCGGCATCAACTCGCTGGCGCAGGCGACGTCGGGCGCGGGCGGGGCCGCGATCGGCATCGGCTGGCCGCTCGGCTGCTTCGTGTCGGCGGTGTTTGCCATCGCCATGGCGCAGATCAGCTCGGCCTATCCGACCGCAGGCGGTCTGTACCACTGGGGTTCGATCCTCGGCAATCGCTTCACCGGCTGGCTGACCGCCTGGTTCAACCTGCTCGGTCTCGTGACCGTGCTCGGCGCCATCAATGTCGGCACCTATTATTTCTTCATGGGCGCTTTCGGCACGCCGTATTTCGGCTGGGCCGATACGACGGTCGTTCGCATCCTCTTCCTGGTGGTGATCACCGGAGCGCAGGCGCTGGTCAACCATATGGGCATCGGCCTGACGGCGAAGCTGACGGATATTTCGGGTTATCTGATTTTCGTCACCTCGATCGCGCTCGCCATCGTTTGCCTCGTGTCCGCGCCGTCCTACGAGTTCGCGCGGCTGTTCACCTTCGCCAATTATTCGGGCGAGGCGGGCGGCAATGTCTGGCCGCAGACATCGGGCACCTGGGTGTTCCTGCTCGGCCTCTTGCTGCCGATCTACACGATCACCGGCTACGACGCCTCGGCGCATACCTCGGAAGAAACCATCAAGGCGGCGCATTCCGTGCCACGCGGCATGGTGATGTCCGTGTTGTGGTCGGCGATCTTCGGCTACATCATGCTCAGCGCCTTCGTTCTGATGCTGCCGAACATGGACGATGCCGCCAAGCAGGGCTGGAACGTGTTCTTCTGGGCGATGGACACGCAGGTCAATTCGACGATCAAGGATGTGCTCTATCTCGCGATCCTGGTGTGCCAGTGGCTGTGCGGTCTTGCGACCGTCACCTCGGTTTCGCGCATGATCTTCGCCTTCTCGCGTGATGGCGGCCTGCCGGCCTCGCGCGCGCTCGCCAAGGTCAGCCCGGCCTATCGCACGCCGGTTGCCGCCATCTGGACCGGTTCGATCCTGTCCGTGCTGTTCGTCTGGGGTTCTTCGCTGGTCTCGATCGGCGAAACGCCTGTTTACACCATCGTCGTATCCTGCACGGTCATCTTCCTGTTCTTCTCCTTCGCGATCCCGATCGCGCTCGGCCTCTTCGCCTGGGGGACGAAGAAGTGGGACAAGATGGGTCCGTGGAACCTCGGCAAGGGCATGTTCAAGCTGTTTGCTGTGCTGACGATCCTGGCGATGATCCTGATCTTCGTGCTCGGCATCCAGCCGCCGAACGAATGGGCGCTGTACATCACGGTCGGCTTCCTGGTGCTGTCGGGCATCATCTGGTTCGGCTTCGAAAGCCGCCGCTTCCGCGGTCCGCCGATCGGCGACGAAGTGGCGCGCCGTCAGGCGGAAATCGCCGCTGCCGAAAAGGCCGTGGGCCAAGGCTGATGGCTTCCGGGAAGGCCGCTCGTTGCCTGCGGCCTTCCCGCTCCACACCATTCTGCGCCGCACGGCGCGGCAAGAAACGAGAGGCGCGGGGCCGGACCCCGCCGCCGATGGATAAATGAGGGTGAGCATGAGCTACACGTTTGAAGACCTGAAGAAGGATGTCGCCGAGGGCCGTATCGATACCGTTCTCGCCTGCCAGGTCGATATGCAGGGCCGCCTGATGGGCAAGCGCTTCCAGGCCGAATATTTCGTCGAAAGCGCCTATGAGGAAACCCATAGCTGCAACTACCTGCTCGCCACCGACATGGAGATGGAAACCGTCTCCGGCTACAAGGCGACGAGTTGGGAAAAGGGCTATGGCGACTATACCATGAAGCCCGACCTTTCGACGTTGCGTCGCATTCCCTGGTTGGAAGGCACCGCTCTCGTACTCTGCGACATGCTCGACCATCATACGCATGAAGAAGTGCCGCATTCGCCGCGCGCTATCCTCAAGAAGCAGGTCAAGCGGCTGGAAGCCATGGGCATGAAGGCTTTCATGGCCACCGAACTGGAATTCTTCCTGTTCGACCAGAGCTATGACGCGCTGCATCAGGCCGGCTATCGCGACATGAAGCTCGCCAGCCCCTATAACGAGGATTACCACATCTTCCAGACCACAAAGGAAGAGGATGTGATGCGGGCGATCCGCAAGGGTTTGCAAGGCGCCGGCATTCCGGTCGAGAATTCCAAGGGCGAGGCTTCCGCCGGCCAGGAGGAAATCAACGTTCGCTACGCCGATGCGCTTTCCATGGCCGACCGCCACGCGATCATCAAGAACGGCTGCAAGGAAATCGCCTTCCTCAAGGGCAAGGCCATCACCTTCCTCGCCAAGTGGAGCTATACCGCTGCCGGCAGCTCCTCGCATATCCATCAGTCGCTATGGTCCGCCGATGGCAAGACGCCGCTGTTCTACGACCGCGAGGCCAAGCACGGCATGTCGGAACTGATGCGCCACTACATGGCCGGTCTGCTCGCCCATGCCAGCGAGATCACCTATTTCCTCGCGCCCTACATCAATTCCTACAAGCGCTTCATGGCTGGCACCTTCGCGCCGACCAAGGCCGTTTGGAGCATGGACAATCGCACCGCCGGCTATCGCCTGTGCGGCGAGGGTTCCAAGGGCATTCGCGTCGAATGCCGCGTCGGCGGCTCCGACCTCAATCCCTATCTCGCCATGGCCGCTTTGATTGCCGCCGGCATTGACGGCATCCAGAACAAGCTGGCGCTGGAACCGGCCTTCGAGGGCGATGCTTACGGTGGCAAGGACATTCGTGAAATCCCGCACACGCTGCGCGATGCCACTGCCGCGATGACCGAATCGAAGATGCTGCGCGCCGCTTTCGGCGATGCTGTGATCGATCACTATACCCGCGCTGCCGAATGGGAGCAGGAGGAGTACGATCGTCGCATCACCGATTGGGAAGTGGCGCGCGGTTTCGAAAGGGCGTAAGAACGCCCGACCTTTCCTCTCCGCCCGATGGCGGGGGAACGTGGGGGTGCGCCGTCATGGCCTGCCTTCTCCCTAGAGCGGAGAAGGCGGCTGGCAGGCCGGACCGGATATCCGGCGCCCGCACGACATTCTGATGCAACGACAGGAACAGATCATGACGATGATCCAATGCATTTCGCCGGTCGACGGCTCGGTTTATGCCGAACGTCAGGCCATGTCGCTGGAAGCGGCGCAGGCCGTGGTCGACCGGGTGCGCAAGGCGCAGAAGGCCTGGGCGCGCCGGCCGCTGGAAGAGCGCGTGCAACTCGTGCTCAAGGGCGTCGCCCGCCTCAATGAAATGGCCGACGAGATCGTGCCGGAGATCGCCTGGCAGATGGGCCGGCCGATCAAGTATGGCGGCGAATTCCGCGGTTTCAACGAGCGCTCCAACTATGTGGCGACGATTGCCGCCGATGCGCTCGCCCCGATCCGCATCGAAGACAGCGACCGTTTCGAGCGTCGCATCGAGCGCGAGCCGCATGGCGTCGTCTTCGTCATCGCGCCCTGGAACTATCCCTATATGACGGCGATCAACACGATCGCGCCGGCGCTGATGGCCGGCAACACCGTCATCATCAAGCATGCCAGCCAGACGCTGCTGGTCGGCGAGCGCATGGTGCGCGCCTTCGTCGAGGCCGGCGTACCGGACGACGTGTTCGCCAACCTGTTCCTCGACCACCAGACGACCTCGGCTCTAATTGCGGCGGGCAATTTCAACTTCATCAACTTCACCGGTTCGGTGGAGGGCGGACGCTCGATCGAGCGCGCTGCGGCCGGCACCTTCTCCGGCCTCGGCCTCGAACTCGGCGGCAAGGATCCGGGCTATGTGATGGAGGACGCCGATCTCGACGCCGCCGTCGATACGCTGATGGATGGCGCGACCTTCAATTCCGGGCAGTGCTGCTGCGGCATCGAGCGCATCTATGTCAACGAGAAGCTCTACGACGCTTTCGTGGAAAAGTCTGTCGCATGGGTGTCGAACTACAAGCTCGGCAATCCACTCGACCCACAGACGACGCTGGGGCCGATGGCCCACAAGCGTTTCGCCAAGGTGGTGCGCGAGCAGATCGCCGATGCCGTTGCCAAGGGCGCAAAGGCGCTGGTCGATCCGAAACTGTTTCCGGCCGATGACGGCGGCGCCTATATCGCCCCGCAGGTGCTGGTGAATGTCGATCATTCGATGGAATTCATGCGCGAGGAAACGTTTGGGCCTGCCGTCGGCATCATGAAGGTGAAGTCCGACGAGGAAGCGCTGGCGCTGATGAACGACAGCAAATACGGCCTGACCGCCTCGCTGTGGACGCAGGATCCCGAGCGCGCCGCCCGCATCGGCCGCGAGATCGAGACCGGCACCGTGTTCATGAACCGCGCCGATTATCTCGACCCGGCACTGGTCTGGACCGGCTGCAAGGATACCGGCCGCGGCGGTTCGCTGTCGGTGATCGGTTTCCACAACCTGACCCGTCCAAAATCCTACCATCTGAAGAAAGTAACGGCATGACCGCGACGATTTCCGCAAACTGGAGCTATCCGAACGCCTACAAGCTCGGCGCCGGACGCATCAAGGAACTGGCCGACGCCTGCAAGAGCCTCGGCATGAAGAAGCCGCTGCTGGTGACCGACCGGGGCCTCGCCTCGATGGAGATCACCAAGGGCGCGCTCGACATTCTCGATGCCGCCGGTCTCGGCCGCGCGATGTTTTCCGAGGTCGATCCCAATCCGAACGAGAAGAACCTCGAAGCCGGCCTGAAAGCCTATCGCGACGGCGGCCATGACGGCGTCGTGGCTTTCGGCGGCGGTTCGGGCCTCGATCTCGGCAAGTGCGTCGCCTTCATGTCCGGCCAGACGCGGCCGGTCTGGGATTTCGAGGATATCGGCGACTGGTGGACGCGTGCCGATCCGGCCGGCATCGCGCCGATCGTCGCCGTGCCGACCACGGCCGGCACCGGTTCGGAAGTCGGTCGCGCCAGCGTGATCACCAATTCCGTGACCCATGTGAAGAAGATCATCTTCCATCCGAAATTCCTGCCCGGCGTCGTCATCGCCGATCCGGAACTGACGGTCGGCATGCCAAAGGTCATCACCGCCGGCACCGGCATGGATGCCTTCGCCCATTGCCTGGAAGCCTATTGCTCGCCCTTCTATCATCCGATGTCGGCCGGTATCGCGCTCGAGGGCATGCGGCTCGTGAAGGAATATCTGCCGCGCGCCTATCGTGACGGCAATGATATCGAAGCGCGCACCAACATGATCGTGGCCGCCTCCATGGGCGCGGTCGCCTTCCAGAAGGGTCTGGGTGCGATCCACTCGCTCTCGCATCCGCTGGGCGCCGTCTACAACACCCACCACGGCATGACCAATGCCGTCGTCATGCCGGCCGTCCTGCGCTTCAATCGCGAGGCGATTGAGGAGCGTATCGAGCGGGCTGCGGCCTATCTCGGCATTGCCGGCGGTTTCGACGGCTTCTACGATTTCGTGCTGACGCTGCGCGCCGAGCTCGGGGTGCCGGAAAACCTGACGGCCATGGGCGTGCCGCAGGAGCGGATCGACGAACTGACGGCGGCCGCACTCGAAGACCCGTCGACCGGCGGCAATCCGGTCAAGATGACGCTGGAAAACACCAGGGCGCTGCTGCTCGACTGCTATTGAGCACGTCGTCCGCAAGTTGCGGAGAAACGGCCCGGAAGCCTTTGGTTTCCGGGCCGTTTTTCTGTTCTGGGGCAGGGGTACCCAATAAAATCTGGTACAAATTTGGGACGAAAATTTTCTATTCGTTAACCATATTTGGAAAGGATGGGCATATACGCACCATGCTTCTTCGAAGGTGCGGCTTTCGAGCGATGGACGGCTCAGCCACACTTCAGGAATAAACCATGCCTGTGATTACATTTGCCAATACCAAGGGCGGCGCCGGAAAGACCACGGCGGTCCTCATTCTTGCAGGGGAACTCGCGCGCCAGGGCTATCGCATCACCATTCTCGATGCCGATCCGCAGCACTGGATCTCGCGCTGGCACGAACTGTCCGGCGACGTGCCGAATATCTCGGTCATTTCCTACGTCACCATGGCCTCGATCCAGCAGCATATCGATGAAAACCGCGAGCGCACCGACTGTTTCATCATCGATCTTCCCGGCGCCCGCAACCCGCTGCTCGCCACCGCGCTCGGCCTTTCCGACCACGTCCTCATTCCGATCCAGGGTTGCGCCATGGATGCGCGCGGCGGTGCACAGGTTCTGGAGCTGCTGCAATATCTCTCTGAAAAAGCCAAGATCGACATTCCGCATTCGGTGGTTCTCACCCGCGTCAATTCGCTGGTCACCACCCGCGCGCTCCTGTCGGTCAAGATGCTGCTCGCCGAAAAGCAGGTGCATGTGCTCGGCACGCCCATCGTCGAGCGCTCGGCCTTCCGCGATATCTTCGATTGCGGCGGCACGCTCTACAGCATGGATGCGCAGCGCGTTTCCAATCTTGACAAGGCCCAGGAGAACGCCCGCCAGTTCGCCAATGAAATGATGCGCTACGTGCCGCTGCGCATGGGCGCCCGCCGTCGCGCCGCCTGATTTTCTTTTCTGTAGTGCGTAAGAAAAACCCCGGAAAGCTTCGGCTTCCCGGGGTTTTTACGTCTCAATTCTCTCAGTCGATAAATTCGACCGTGACGCCGGGCTTGACCATCTTGGCCAGTTCGGTGGCGTCCCAGTTGGTCAGGCGGATACAGCCATGGCTCTGGGTGCGGCCGATCTTGGACGGCTCCGGCGTGCCGTGTATGCCGTAGGTCGGCTTGGAGAGCGCGATCCAGACGGTGCCGACCGGGCCATTCGGACCGGGCGGGATTGCGAGGACCTTGTCGTTGGCGCCCTGCTGGAAATTGATCTTCGGATTGTAGGTATAGCCGGGGTTGAGCGCGACGCGCTCAACTGTCACGGTGCCGGAGGGCGACGGCGTGTCGGAGGAGCCGATGCTGGCCGGATAGGCCGAGATCAGCGCGCCGTCTGCGCCATAGGCGAAGACCTGCTTGCGGCCCTTGTCGGCGACGATGCGGGCGACGGTGCCGGTCTTCGGCTGGCCGGGATCGATGACCTTCACGATTGTGCCGGGAATGGTGAAATCGACGCCAGGATTGAGAGCCTTGAGGTAACCTTCATCCATGTGGAAGCGCTCAGCCAGCATTTCCGTGGTCGAGGTGAAGGAGAGATTCGTGAGCATCGCCTTGTGGGCGTAATCCTCGGGGATCTCGGCGACATAGGGGCCGGCGGCGTCGGCGGGCGTGATCGTGTAGCTGACGATCGGCATGCCGCCGGACATGCGCAGGCGTTCCAGGATCGATTCGGTGTCGTTGGGATCGATGGTTTCGCCGGAAATCTGTTCCCAGGCCTTCAGCGCCTTGGTGACGTTCGAGCCCATCTTGCCGTCGATGACGCCGGGGGATGCGCCTTCGCGATCCAGAAATACCTGAAGCGCGGTGATTTCGGCCTGCGACTTGTTCTTGAGCTGGATGACCGGTTCTTCACGCGGGGATGCCTGCTGCGCCTGCGGCTCCGTCAGCGGGGCGGGGGCGGGCGGGAAATCGTTGCTCTGCGGGTCGATAGAGGCGGTGTCGAGATCGTCCTGCGGCTGTGCGCTATTGGCGAGCGGCATGCGGCGAACGCCATCGCTGCGGCGGATCGCGCCGGTCACGCTGCCGGGCTCACGCGCGTCGAAACCGCCGCGATAGGGATCCTCGGCGGCATACGGATCCTGTTCCGCGTAAGTGTCGTCGTAATTGCGCGCCTGCTGGTTGCGGCCGAAATAGGAATCGGCCGGCATTTCCGTGGCGATCAGATTGCCGTAATGGTCGATCAGCACGCGGCGGCCGCGGCTGTCGGTGCGAACGAGCACTTCGCTCGTTTCCGGCATGTAGTCGAGAACCTCGCCCTCCGGCGTCACCAGCACGGTGTGGCCGTCATAGCCTCTGATTCCCTGCTGCGCGCCAGCCTGCGTCGCCATCAGCGTCATTGCCGATATCAGCGCCGTCACGACAAGGCGGGTTTTCAACACGTTGGTCACCTCTGAACTTCCCCGAATACTGTGTTCTTCCGATCTCAGACACTGCAAATTTGACGCTAGTGTGAAAATCATGAAGGCGTGGTGAATGTTCCATAAATTTCTCTGCGGCGACGTCAAGACTTTGGGCGTTGACAGGTCGACAAGAGATCGTGAAACGATGGGGGAAAGCATGCAAGGTCTTGGAGGAACTGACATGATCGAATTTTCGGCGGCCAAAGGCCCGCGCCTGACGCTCGACCCGTCCTCGGTCCTCGATATCGGCGCCTGCATTGTCAGCGGCGAAAATCTGGCGCCCGGCCGCGCCATTCCCGACGATGGCGATCCGCGAATCGATCACTCGCTCGAAGGCTTCCTCTTCACCTGCGGACCGGATCATCTGCGCCATCCCGATTTGGTGGAGGGCGATGCAACCGGCCGGCGCTATCCGCTGCATGGCGCGTTTTCCGCGCATCCGGCGCAGATACTGAGCTTTACCACGGACGAGGGCGCGGCCGATTGCCAAGCGCTTGTTGACGTCACCATGACCGATGGCGCGCCGGCGCGGCTGGAGCGCCGCTGGCATATCGATGCGGCGACCGGCGTGGTCGAATTGTCCGACCGCATCGTCAACACCGGCGAAAAACCCTTCGCGCCGATGTTGATGTATCACATGAATATTGGCGCGCGCCTGTTCGACGGCGATGTGCGTCTGTCGGGCAAGATGCTCGAAGGCGGCGGTTTTCCCTGGACGTTCGGCAAGGATCCGGGCGGCGTCTTTTGCGTTCCCGCAAGCGGGCAGGAGTGGGCCGAGATCGTGGTCGGGCCGATGGCCTCGCTTGGCGGGGTATCACTCACCGTCGCCTTCCGCACCGATACGCTGCCGTTCCTGCAGATGTGGCGCAACCAGGCCTCCCCGGCGCATGTGCTGGGCATCGAGCCCTGCTCGCACCGCCTTGCCGGTCGCGCGGAGCTGAAACAGGCGGGCGAACTGACCGAAATCGGTCCCGGCCAGTCGCGAAGCTATGGATTGCGTTTCTCTTTCGCCTGAGAAGTTTAGAACGGCTTTGATTGACGCCCGGGTGCCGGGCGCTTAAGAGTTGCCAGCATTGTGGACAGAGGGGTCGTCATGGATATCCGAGAGATCAACGACGAATATGCAGTCAGCGGCCAGATCGCCGCCGAGGATCTCGATGAGATCAAGGCGCTCGGCTTCAAGTCGCTGGTTTGCCACCGGCCGGATTTCGAATCGCCCGACCAGCCGCGTTTCGAGGATATCGCCGCGCGCGCAAAGGCGCTCGGGCTGGAAATCACCCATATTCCCGTCGGCCCGACCGGCGTGACGGCGGATGCCGTCACCGCCATGTTCGATGCGCTCGACACGCTGCCGAAGCCGATGCTCGGCTATTGCCGCTCCGGCGCGCGCTCGACCGCCATCTATCAGCAGACGCTGCACATTCGCGGCTGAGCCGGCTGACATTCCTTTTCGCCAGCCACTCCCCTGATGTCAGGGGAGTGGCCTTCGTTTAATAACAACATCAGGAGAGTTCCATGACCATCAAGCGCATCGAGCCCGGCCCCCGCATGTCCGGCGCCGTCGTTCACGGCAACACCGTATATCTGGCCGGCCAGGTCGGCACCGGCGACAGCGTCACCGAACAGTCCAAGGTCGCGCTGGCCGAAGTCGACCGCCTGCTGGCTGCCGCCGGCACCAACAAGTCGAAGATCCTGCAGACGCTGGTTTACCTCTCCGACATGTCGACCTTCGCTGAAATGAACGCCGTCTGGGAATCCTGGGTCGACCCGTCCAACACGCCGGCCCGCGCCACCAGCCAGGCAGCTCTTGCGACGCCAGCCCACAAGGTCGAGTTCACGGTCATCGCCGCTCTCGACTAAGTCTTGCTGATGTCGCTGACATGAAGAAGGCCGGTGGAGCGATCCACCGGCCTTTTGCTTGTTTGCTCTGTCTCGTTGACGCTTCAGGCCTTATCGCGAATTTGCGACAGGGTGCGCGTCGGCGTGATCGCTTCGGGATCGAGCTTGACCTCGATGATCGCCGGCTTGCCGCTGGCGCGCGCCCGCTTGAAGGCGCTGGCGAATTCCTCCGTTCTTTCGACCGTCTCGCCATAACCGCCATAGGCGCGGGCTAGCTGGGCGAAATCCGGATTGGTCAGGCCGGTGGCGCTGACGCGGCCGGGATAGTCCCGCTCCTGATGCATGCGGATCGTGCCGTAAATGCCGTTGTTCACGACGACGGTGATGATCGGCAGATTGTAGCGGATGGCGGTTGCGAATTCCTGGCCATGCATCATGAAGCAGCCATCGCCGGCAAAGCAGATGACTTCACGATCCGGGAACAGCTGCTTGGCAGCGACCGCCGCCGGCAGGCCGTAGCCCATCGAGCCGGAAGCCGGCGCGGCCTGCGTGGCGAAGCGGCGGAAGCGATGGAAACGATGCACCCAGGTGGCGTAATTGCCGGCGCCATTCGTAAAGATGGTGTCGGCGGCGGTGTTGGCCTCCAGCCATTCCATGATCGGACCCATCTGCACCGCGCCCGGGCCGGTGGCCGGCGGCGTCGACCAGGCGAGATAAGCGGCATGCATGGCTTGCGTGCGGGCGGCCCAAACCGGTTCGCCGGCTGGCGACAGCTCGGCAAGAGCCGCCACGAAATCGGCGGGCGAAGCGGCAATCGCCAGATCCGGGCGATAGACGCGGCCGAGTTCGTCCGGATCGGGATAGACATGGACCAGCTTCTGCTTGGGATAGGGGATATCCATCAGCGTATAGCCGGAGGAGGGCATTTCGGAGAAACGCCCGCCAAGCAGCACGATGAGGTCGGCCTCGCGCACTTCCTTGGCCAGCGCCGGATTGATGCCGATGCCGACATCGCCGGCATAGTTGGGATGCGTGTGGTCGAACAGCATCTGGCGGCGGAAGGAGCAGCCGACCGGCAGCTTGTAGCGGCTGGCAAAGGCTTGGAAATCGGCGACCGCCTTTTCCGTCCAGCGCGTGCCGCCAAGAATCACCAGCGGACGTTCCGCCTTAGCGAGCATCGCCTCGAACGCCTTGATCTGCGATGGGCCGGGATGGCTTTCGACGGCCATGAAGGGGCGGGCAGCGGGCGCTTCCACCTCGTCGCGCAGCATGTCTTCCGGTAGGGTCAGAACGACCGGGCCGGGGCGGCCGGAAGTGGCGACCGCGAAGGCGCGGGTGACGAATTCGGGAATGCGGCGCGCATCGTCGATCTCGCCGACCCATTTGGCGAATTCGGTGAAGGCGCGGCGGAATTCCACTTCCTGGAAGGCCTCGCGCTCGCGCGCATCGCGCTGCACCTGGCCGATGAACAGAATCATCGGAATGGAATCCTGCATGGCGACATGCAGGCCGGCCGAAGCATTGGTGGCGCCGGGGCCGCGGGTGACCATGCAGATGCCAGGCTCGCCGGTGAGCCGGCCCCAGGCATCGGCCATCATCGCCGCGCCGCCTTCCTGGCGGCAGACCAGCACCTCGATATCGGTGTCGTGCAGCGCATCCAGCACCGCCAGATAGCTTTCGCCCGGCACGCAGGCGATGCGGCGCACGCCATTGGCTTTCAACGCATCGACGATCAGTTCGCCGCCGGTCTTTTTCGTCTCACTCATGGTTTTCCCACTCCCTCAATTCCGCCAGCACTTCTTCCGTGTGTTCCCCCACGCGCGGGCTCGGTCGTTCGTAGACCAGCGGCGTTTCCGACAGCACCACCGGCGTGCGCACGCCGGGAATGGTGTTGCCGTCGCGATCCTGCAGATCGATGCGCAAGCCCCGCGCCTTGACCTGCGGGTCCTCGAACATTTCGCCGATGGTGTTGATCGCGCCGGCTGGCACGCCATTGCTCTCACAGGCGTTCAGCAGGTCGCGCTTGGCAAAGCGCGCAGTCTCACCGATGACGAGCGGCCGCAAGTCGGCGCGGTTGGCGACACGGGCGCGGTTGGTTGCAAAACGCTCGTCGTCGGGCAGGGCCTCGAGGCCGAGAATGCCGCAGAGCTTGCGGAACTGGCCGTCATTGCCAACCGCGAGGATCAGGTGGCCGTCTGCGGCCGGCACCACTTCGTAAGGCGCGATATTGGGATGGGCATTGCCCATGCGCGCCGGCGAGTTGCCGGAAATCAGGTAGTTCATGTTCTGGTTGGCGAGAATGCCGGCCTGAACGTCGAGCAGCGCCATATCGACATGCTGGCCTTCGCCGGTCTTCAGCGCATGGATCAGCGCCGCTTCGATAGCCGAGACCGCATAGATGCCGGTGAAGATATCGGCGATGGCGACGCCCGCTTTCATCGGCTGCCCGTCAGCCTCGCCGGTGATCGACATGAAGCCGGACATGCCCTGCACGATGTAATCGTAACCGGCAAAGCCGGCATAGGGGCCGGTCTGGCCGAAGCCGGTGATCGAGCAATAGACGAGCTTCGGATTGATCGCCCGCAGGCTTTCATAGTCGAGCCCGTATTTCTTCAGGCCGCCGACCTTGAAATTCTCGATCAGAACGTCGCTGTGGCGCACCAGCCGCTTGATGGTTTCCTGGCCCTCGGGCGTCGAGAAATCGATGCCGATGGAGCGCTTGCCGCGATTGGTCGAGTGATAATAGGCGGCAGACAGGTTTTCGCCGTCGGCGCTTTCGACGAAGGGCGGGCCCCAGGCACGGGTGTCGTCGCCGCCTTTCGGGTTTTCCACCTTGATGACGTCGGCGCCCATATCCGCCAGCATCTGCCCGGCCCAGGGGCCGGCCAGAACGCGGGCCAGCTCGATGACGCGTATGCCGGAAAGCGGCGGCTTGCGAAGGGGCGTGGCAGGCATGAAAAAACTCCAGATGTTCGTCAGGGGTTGGGCGTTGGCTCGCCGGTTGGGGGATGACGCGAGGCGGTCTTGCGCTCACGCCAGAGGATATAGAGGCCGGAGGCGATGATGATGGCAATGCCAAGCCACTTCAAGGCATCGGGGAAGTTGCCGAACACATACCAGCCCAAAGCCGTCGCCGAGACGATTTCGAAATATTGCAGCGGCGCCAGGGTCGAGGCCGGCGCGCAGCGATAGGCATAGACCGAGAGGATGCCGGAAATGGTCGCGGCAAGGCTGACGCCGATAAGCTGCCCGATCGCCGGCATGTTGTTCGAGAGTTTCGCGAGATCGGCCATGCCCTGCCGATCCATGATGACAAGCGCCAGCGCGCAGAAAATGCCGCCCCAGATGCCGGTCTGGAACTGCATCGCCCAGGGGTCTTCCCGGTTCGCGCGCAGCCGCGTCATGATCGCGAAGATCGCGACGCAGAATGCCGTCACCACCGGCAGCAGCGCCACGAGCCCGACTTCGCCGAAACTCGGCTGGATGATCAGCAGCGCGCCGAGAAAGCCGACGGCGCAGGCCGAATATCGACGCCAGCCGATGGTCTCGCCGAGAAAGATGCTCGACAGGATGGTCAGGATCATCGGCTCGACGAAGAAGATGGCGATGGCGTCAGCCACTTCCATGTAACGCAGCGTCGTGACGAAGGACACCATGGAAAGTGCCAGAACCCCACCGCGGATCGCATGAAATCCACTCTGGCTCAACCGGATCTCGCGCCAGCTTCCGCGCCATAGTATGAAGGGCAGCATGAAGCTCGATTGCAGGATGAAGCGGATGAACGCGACCGCTGTCGACGACATATGGGCGGTCGCGAGCTTGGAGAAGATATCGATCAGCGGTGCGATCAGCACGCCGACAAACATCAACGCCATGCCGGTCATCACATCGCCGTTCAGCGATGTCGCCCGCTCCGTGCCCATCTGGACCGTCATGCCTCCGTCCCGCCTTTTCCTCCCTGTCGGCCGCATGCCCGGTTGCACCAGGCTATGAAATCCGACACCGCGGTCTCCCATCCGATCTCGTTCAGCGTTTCGTGCCGCATGCCGGAGTGGATGCATGTGCTGATATTCGAGATTGCATGCAATTTCAATTGATTCCCGAGCCAGGTCAGGCTGGCCCCGCCATCGGTTGCCGGGTCGGCGCTCCCGCCCAGCAGATGGACCGGCAGATTGCGGGCAGGAGCGGCCGCTCGCAATCTTTCGGGCAGCCGCCCGATCAGCGTGAAAATATCGAGCCATAGCGAGACGCTGGCATCGAAACCGCAGAGCGGGTCGGCGATATAGGCGGCGACCTCGGCCTCGTCGCGCGATAGCCAGTCGAACGGGGTTTTGGCACCCGTGATGGCCTTTCCCCAGGCCTCGAATGTCAGGCGTGGCAGCATGTCGCTCGGCACGTCCGAACCCTTGAACATGCGCTCCAGCTTCAGAATGAATTTTGCCGCCGGCACACGAAGCCCGCCGCGCGCGTCCGCGTTCCATACGGCCAGTCCCGCAAACGCCTGCGGATGGGCAAGCGCCGTATCCAGTGCAATCAGACCGCCCATCGAATGGCCGAACAGGATTGTCGGCAGGTCGCCATGGCGTTGCCGCGCCATCTCACGCATCGCCAGCACATCGCCGACGACGACATCGGCCCCGCCACGCGGCGCAAACCGGCCGACAAGCGCATTCGGCGCCGTCGTCTCGCCGTGTCCGCGATGGTCATGAGCATAGGCGTGATAGCCGGCAACAGCCATCGCGGCCGCAAAGCGGGCGTAGCGGCGCGAATGTTCGGCGAGGCCATGGCAGATGAGGAGGACGCCGCGCGTCGCGCCGATGGCCGGTTCGTGATGCCAGGCAAGCGTGGCGCCATCCGGCCGCTGCAGGCGGCGTGTCTCGGCAAACATTGCGATTCCTCTCCGTGGAACGGCAAGGGAGAGTATTTTTTAGGCAAAGGCAAGGCGGCTGTGGAAATGACTCGCGTTAAACGTGAATTGCGATTGCGGATGGACGCGTATTGTGATTATTTGATCCTGTTTTGTTCTCATGGGAGATAGCGATGCGGATCGTATGGCTGGCGCTTTGCGGCATTGCCCTGATGTGTCTCTCTTGCTTCCCGTCGTTGGCGAAGGACGGTCGAACCACGTTCATCCTCGCGGCGAGCTGGCAACCGGCCTTTTGCGAGGGGCGGAGAAAACTGCCCGAATGCCGCTCGCAAACCGTCGAGCGCGCCGACGCAACGCGCTTTTCCCTTCACGGGCTATGGCGCATGCGGCAATCCTATTGCGGCGTGACCGAGGCCGAAAAGGCGCGTGACAAGCCACGCGGCTGGCTTGAGTTGCCGCCGGTCATCCTGCCGGAGCCACTCGCGACCAAGCTGGCGGGACTGATGCCCGGCGCCCAATCCGGCCTCGACCGTCACGAATGGATCAAGCATGGCACCTGTTCGGACCTCGACCCGAGCGGCTATTTCGGCCTCTCGGTTTCCTTGATGGAGGAGTTGAACGCGTCAGCGGTCGCAACATTGTTTCGGGACAGGATCGGCAAGACCGTTCGCGAGGCGGAGGTGAAGGCGGCTTTCGCGCAGGCCTTCGGCGATGGCGCCGGCGAACGGGTGCGGATGAGCTGCCGCGACGACGGTGGCCGCCGGCTGGTGGTGGAGCTGACCATCGGTCTCGGTGGTGACTTGAAGGGGACGGCCGGGCTGGCCGAGCGGATCGCCGCGGCCGGCGCCACGAAGTTCGGTTGCCCCGAAGGCGAGGTGGATGCGGCGGGTTTCCAATAGGCGGCCGGACGTTTGGTGATTGCCCGCGTGGCGCATTTCGCCTACATAGCGGCACATCCCATATTTCCCCCTCGTGCGGAGTGATTGTCCCTATGGCACGTCAGTTCATCTATCACATGGCCGGTCTGAACAAGTCGTTCGGCCCGAAGAAGATCCTCGAAAACATCCACCTGTCGTTCTACCCGGACGCCAAGATCGGTATTCTCGGCCCGAACGGCGCCGGTAAGTCGACCGTGCTCAAGATCATGGCCGGCCTCGACAAGGAATATACCGGCGAAGCCTGGCTCGCCGAAGGCGCGACGCTTGGCTATCTGCCGCAGGAGCCGCAGCTCGATCCGTCCAAGACTGTCTTCGAAAACGTCATGGAAGGCGTTGCCGACAAGAAGGCGATCCTCGACCGCTACAACGAATTGATGATGAACTATTCCGACGAGACGGCGGAAGAGGGCGCAAAGCTGCAGGACGTCATCGACAGCCAGAACCTGTGGGATCTGGAAAGCCAGGTCGAAATGGCCATGGATGCGTTGCGCTGCCCGCCGGGCGATGCGGCTGTCGACAATCTCTCGGGCGGTGAAAAGCGCCGCGTGGCGCTCTGCCAGCTGCTGCTGCGCCAGCCCGACATCCTGCTGCTCGACGAACCGACCAACCATCTCGACGCCGAGACCATCGCCTGGCTGGAAAAGCACCTGCGCGAATATCCGGGCGCCATCCTGATGGTCACCCACGATCGCTACTTCCTCGACAACGTCACCGGCTGGATTCTCGAAATCGACCGTGGCCGCGGCATTCCCTATGAAGGCAACTACTCGGCCTATCTCGGCGCCAAGGCAAAGCGCCTGGCGCAGGAAGAGCGCGAGGAAGGCGCCAAGCAGAAGGCGCTGTCGCGCGAGCAGGAATGGATCGCTTCCAGCCCCAAGGCGCGTCAGGCCAAGTCCAAGGCCCGTATCCGCGCCTATGACGAGCTGGTGGCTTCCGCCGAAAACCGCCGTCCCGGCGAAGCGCAGATCATCATTCCGGTCGGCGAGCGTCTCGGCCAGGTCGTCATCGAGGCGGAGAACCTCTCCAAGTCGTTCGGCGATCGCGTCCTGTTCGAAAACCTGAACTTCAAGCTGCCGCCGGGCGGCATCGTCGGCGTCATCGGCCCGAATGGCGCCGGCAAGTCGACGCTGTTCAAGCTGATCACCGGTCAGGAAAAGCCTGATTCCGGCGAAATCCGCATCGGCGAGACGGTCGATCTCGGCTATGTCGACCAGAGCCGCGACCATCTCGACAGCAACAAGAACGTCTGGGAAGAAATCTCCGGCGGCAACGACATTCTCAAGCTTGGCAAGTTCGAAATGAACTCCCGAGCCTATTGCGGCGCGTTCAACTTCAAGGGCGGCGATCAGCAGCAGAAGGTCGGCAACCTCTCGGGCGGTCAGCGCAACCGCGTGCATCTCGCCAAGATGCTGAAGTCCGGCGGCAACGTCATGCTGCTCGACGAACCGACCAACGACCTCGACACCGAGACGCTGTCGGCGCTGGAAGACGCACTGGAAAACTTCGCCGGTTGCGCCGTCATCATCAGCCACGATCGCATGTTCCTCGACCGTCTTGCGACGCATATCCTTGCATTCGAAGGCGACAGCCACGTCGAATGGTTCGAAGGCAACTTCGAGGATTATGAAAAGGACAAGATCCGCCGCCTTGGCCCGGACTCGGTCAATCCGAAGCGCGTCACCTACAAGCGCCTCACGCGCTAAACGGACGCTCTTTTCGACACTACAGCGAACCCCGGCTTTGCCGGGGTTTTTTGTTGGTGGCGGACATTGGCGCTTGCGTATCGTCGCTTAATCACATAAAGATATCTTTATGTCTTGATTGGATGAGAGATGAAGAACCTGACGACCTTCGGGCTGGACAATCTGGTGGATATTCTGAAGGCGGCGGCCGAGCCGACGCGGCTGCGTCTGCTGGCGTTGCTGGCCGAGGGCGACCTGACCGTCTCCGATCTTACCGAAATTCTCGGCCAGTCGCAGCCGCGCATTTCACGCCACCTGAAGCTTCTGGCGGAGGCGGGGATCGTCGACCGTTACCAGGAAGGCGCCTGGGCCTATTTCGGCTTCCGCCGCGATGCCAGCGCAGCCAGTCTCGCCCGCACCATCCTTTCCGCCACGGCGCCCAGCGACAGCGTGCTTCAACGTGACGGCGAGCGACTGGCTGCCGTCAAGCGCCAGCGCTCGGAGCGCGCGCAGGACTATTTCAGCCGCAATGCATCCGAATGGGACGAGCTGCGCCGTCTTCAGGTCAGCGACGACGATATCGATGCGGCGCTGGTCGAGCAGATCGGTAAGCATCCCGTCGGCGCGCTGCTCGATCTCGGCACCGGCACAGGCCGCATCCTCGAATTGCTGGAGCCCTATTACGACCGGGCGCTCGGCATCGACGCCAGCCGCGACATGCTGGCGGTGGCGCGCGCCAATCTCGACCGCGCCGGCGTCAGCAAGGCGACGGTGCGCCATGGCGACATCCTCAACCTCGCCTATGACGGCAACGAATATGATCTGGTGACCATCCATCAGGTGCTGCACTTCCTCGACCAGCCGGAGCTGGCGATATCGGAGGCGGCGCGGATGCTGAAAGCCGGCGGCCGGCTCGTGATCATCGATCTCGCGCCGCACACACTTGACCATCTGCGCGACGAGCATGCCCATGTGCGCCTCGGCTTCTCGCACCAGACGATGGCGGACTGGCTGAAGCGCGCCGGTCTCGACCTCGTGCGTGCTGTCGATCTGCATTCGGGCGCGCAGGGTAACCAAAGCGGGCAGGGTAGCCTGACCGTAACCATCTGGCTGGCGCAGGATCGCCGCCCGTCGCATTCCAATTCTTCCAGTCCCGACAGGAGCTAACATGTCCCAGCCCCTTCTTTCTTCCCTCGACGCTGCCCGAATTCGTTTGTCCTTCGAATTCTTCCCGCCGAAATCCGAGGAGATGGCGGGGCAATTGTGGTCCACCGTCGATGATCTCTCGGTCTGGCAACCCGAATTCGTTTCGGTGACCTATGGCGCAGGCGGCTCGACCCGTGAGCCGACGCGCAGCACCGTCGAGCGCCTGCTGCGCCACACGCCGCTCAGCACCGCCTCGCACCTCACCTGCGTCGGCGCGACGCGCGAAGACGTGGCGCAGGTGGTGGAAGATTTCCGCAGCATCGGCGTGCGCCATTTCGTGGCCCTGCGCGGCGATCCGTCCAATGGCGTCGGCGCCGCCTACCAGCCGCATCCCGGCGGTTACGCCAACGCGGCTGAACTTGTGGCCGGCTTACGCGAGATCGACAATTTCGAGATTTCCGTCTCCGCCTATCCGGAGAAGCATCCGGAAAGCGCCGATGTCGCCGCCGATATCGATATGCTCAAGCGCAAGGTCGATGCGGGCGCGACGCGGGCGCTGACACAGTTCTTCTTCGATAACGACACGTTCGAGAGTTACCTGGAGAAGGTGCGCGCCGCCGGTATCCGCATTCCCGTCGTGCCGGGGATCATGCCGATCCAAAACCTGCAGCAGCTCAAGCGTTTCGCCGGCGCCTGCGGGGCCGGCATTCCCGCCGCCCTCGATGCAAGGCTGGCGCATCTCGACGACGATCCCATCGCCCGCGCAACGGCTGCGGCGGAGCTGGCCGCCGAGCAGATGGCCGATCTCTATCGCCGCGGCATCCACGAATTCCACATCTACACGATGAACCGTGCGCCGCTGACCGACCGCGCCCTTCGCCTGCTCGGCCTCAAGTCGGCAAACACGGCGGCCGGCGCGGCAGCCTGATCCCAGACATATGGCAGGTCTTGAAATGTAAAACCCATGGCGGGATCCGCCATGGGTTTGTCTTGCTTAGAGTTTGTACGAATGGGTCCAAAGTCATTAATGACGGACATGACCCTTATGCCGGGCCTTTCAAATGAAAAGCATGGCCCCGATGAATGCAATCGCTGCACCGACGAGAAGGACATTGAAAGAATAGGTGAGTCCCATTTGCGTGCCTCCTTGCGTTGACCGTTAAAACATATGTCTGAAATATGTCGGTCGGAAAGCCTTTTCCATGCTGCATTGCGGGAGCGGATCGCGTTTTCCGCAGCAATTGTCGAGTAAGTCCATGGAATTTAAGACGAAAAAAATTCACGCTTTATTTGGATTGATTTACATTTGGTGAGTCTCGTCAAACACACCTGAAAAGCCCGGTTTTCCACAGGGGTCTGGGTTAAATTATCATTTCCGTTCAATTGGTTAACTGGTATTTCTTGACTTGATCCACAGCCGCTTTCATCAAGCCCGCCGCAACCTTCCGGCGAGTCGGCCGTCGAGCACGATGAGTCCCGCACCGATGAGGGCCATGCCGGCCATGTCTTCCCATCCCAGCCTTTCGCCGAGGAAGATGGCGCCAAGCAGAATGGCGCCGGGCGGCACGATCAGCGTCACCAGCGAAGTGTTTGTGGCGCCCGCAAGGCTCATGATGCGGAAGAACAGAATGTAGGCGAAGGCGGTCGAAAGCAGCGCGAGGCCCAGCACCGCCAGGATGACGTCGAGCGGCGGCATCGGCAGCGTCCAGGGGTTGTCGATGACGAGGCAGGCGGGCAACATCATCAGCGACGAGAAGGTCAACTGCCCCGTGGCCGTGACGGGGGCGGGCAGGCCGCGGAAGCGTTTGCCATAGGTTGCCGCAATACCATAGGAGACGGCGCCGAGAACCGGCAGCAACAGCGCCCAGAAGGGAATGTCGCTCTTGGCGAAAGCGCCGGGGCCGATCAGCACCGCCGTGCCCATGAGGCCGAGGATGCAGCCGGCGAGTTTCTGGCCTGTCAGCTTTTCGTCGGGCGTGAAGCTATTGGCGACCAGCACCGTCCAGATCGGCGTCGTGGCATTGAGGATCGAGGCGAGGCCGGCGCCGATCTGCGTCTGGCCGGAAAAGATCAGCACATGCGGCACGGCATTGTTGAGCAGGCCGAGAATGGCGAATTCGCGCCAGCGGCGGCGCAGGCAGCTATAAAGGTCGTGTCCGCCATGCAGGTAGATATGCAGGGCAAGCGCGGCGAGGAAGAGGCGCAGAAAGACCAGCGTGAAGGGCGGGATATGCTGGACGGCGACACGGGCGAAAAAGAACGAGCCGCCCCAGATCAGGCCGAGCAGCAAAAGCAGGCCCCATGTCAGGGCATTCATGCGGGGGGCGGTGACTTCGGCCATGGCGATTCCTCCTGAACGGAATCGTGCTTAGGATGACGGCCGGCGCGGGACCACCCGATTCTTGTCACTGAGACAAAGAGCCCCGCCTTTCTTTCGAAGGGCGGGGCGTCAGGCGATCAGAGCGCGTTCAGAAGCGCGGGCGTTGCCCAGCCGTCGGCAGCCATGCCGAGGCGCTGCTGTTCCTTCTGGATGGCGACGCGGGTGCCGGAGCCGAGGATGCCGTCGATTTCGCCGACATCATGTCCGCGCTGCTGCAGCTTGGTCTGCAGGCCCTTCATGTCGTCGGGGGTGAGGCCCTGTTCCGGTGTGCCCTTGAGATAGGGCTCGGCGCCCATCAGACGCGTGGCGAAATAGGCTGCCGACGTCGTGTAGATGAACGACTTGTTCCATTCCAGATAGATGTTGAAGTTCGGATAGGAGATGAAGGCCGGGCCGTTGCGGCCCTGCGGCAGCACCAGCGAGGCCGGTAGCGACGAAAACGCCGTATTGCCGTCGCGTGGCTTCACGCCGAGCGAGAACCATTCGCCAGCGGTCATCGTGCCGCCGAGGCCGGATTTCTCGAAGGGCAATTCCTTTGGCAGCGTCACTTCCTGGATCCAGGGTTCGCCGCGCTTGAAGCCGAGATGCTGGATGAACTTGGCGGCGGTCATGATCGCGTCCGGCGCGCTGGTCTTCAGGCTTTCATGGCCATCGCCGTCGCCATCGACGCCGAAGGCGATGATGTCCTTGGGCAGCATCTGCACTTGGCCGATTTCGCCGGCCCAGGCGCCGGTATTGGTCTGCGGATCGACGTCGCCATGCTGCACCATCTCGATGAGGGCGATGAGCTGCGGCCGGAACAATTCCGGGCGGCGGCAATCATGCGAGAGGGTCACCAGCGCGTTGCGGGTGTTGAAATCGCCCTGCACGGCGCCGAAGTCGGTTTCCATCGCCCAGAAGGCGGTGATGACGCCGGCGGGCACACCGAACTCGTCTTCGGCGCGCTTGAAGACGGAGGCATATTCCTTGATCTTCTTGGCGCCGAGATCGAGACGGCCCTTGGAGACGGTGCGCTGCGAGAATTCGAGGAAGGTCTGGCGGAAGACGCCCTGTGCGCGGTCGCGCGACAGTACCTTCTGGTCGATCTGAGCGCCGGCCAGCGCCTTGTCGGCGGCTTCGGCCGGGATACCCTTGGCGACGGCTTCGGCCTTGACGCCGGCGAGAAAGGCGGAGAGATCGCCGCCGCATTGTTCGGCCGAGGCGGTCGAGGCCAGCAGCGTTCCCAAAGCGAGCGCGAGACCGAAACGGCGGACGAGACGAGAGTTCATGCGGCAATCCTTTATGTCGTTTTCGTGTGCCGGCTTTTCCAGAACATTGTGACGGAAGCAAGAAACCGGCGGTCTCGCTCCCAGGCATTTACGGTTCTTGGCCCGAAAATGCTTCAATGTCTGCTTCCTGGTATGGTTTTCGCAACATCCGGCAATCGCTTTTGCTGGAGGTGATCTGGCGGCGAAATCAGGAGGCGTTGACCGAGGCCAGCCACTTCTTCCAGTTCTTCACCGAGCCGACGAAGACGTTGATATCGGTGTTGCCCTTGATGCCGGGCACTTCCGCCGTGGATGTATATTGCCAGAAGGCCCAGCGGCGGTCGGCATAGGTCTTTTCAGGGTGGGCAGCGACGGAACGCACCCAGAAGTAATAATCGCTGAAATAGCCGACGAGATTGTCGCGGTGGAAATCGACGGAGGTATAGATGATCGGCCGTTTGCCGTAATAGGCCTCCAGCCGGTCCATGAAACGCTTGATCTCGCTGCGCACCGTCGAAGGATCGGGCCGGGTGGTGCAGGTCTTGGATTCGCCGTTCCATTCGACGTCCAGAACCGGCGGCAGGCGCATCGCGACCTTCGGCACGTTGCGGATGAACCAATCGGCCTGTTCGTCGGCGGTGGAGCAGAAATAATAGAAATGATAGGGCGCGTAAGGGATACCGACGGCGCCGGCGCGCTGCCAGTATTCGTTGAACTTCGGATCGAGCCTGTCCTTGCCCTCGGTGGCCTTGATAAAGGCGAAGGAAACGCCGGAGGCTTTCACTTTCTGCCACTCGATATCGCCTTGCCATTTGGAGATGTCGATACCGTGGATCGGATGCTTGCTCGGATGCTTCGGGCCGAAATCCTGCGGATCGCTGTCCTGGAATTTCGGCGAGATCGCCGCAGTTTCGATCAGATCGTAACTCGACGACGTGCAGCCGCCGAGCACGAGGGCGAGGGGGAGAAACGCAAGAAGAAAACGCCGCATGAGCATCCCACAGAGCATGGCAAGATGATTGGCGCCCACTGAACGGTTTCCGTGATTCGATGTCCCCCAGAGGCGTGAACCTCTTCTTCACCATAACAACGTAAAAATTCGGTTAGTTGCAAGGCCCTCAGGCGGCCGGAAGGCGAATAATGCCGCGCCAGGCATAGCCGCCGCCGATGATTTCGACTTCGAGACGGCCATTGCGCTGTCGGGCCTTGTCAGCGAGGACGGCGTTGAGCTCGGCGCGAGGCGTGACGTGGAAGCGTCTGAGCCACGCCTTGAGACCGGTGCCGAACCATCGCGGCAGTCCTTCCTGCTGGCCGAAATCGACGACATGCAGCGAGCCGCCAGGGTTGAGCGCATCGAGCGCGCTATCGACCGCCGCTTCCCAGTCGGGGATCATCGACAGCGCATAGGAGATCAGCACCCGGTCGAAACCCTGCTGGCCGAAGTCCTCAGCGCGGAAGGCGCAGGCATCGGCGACGCGCAATTCCGGCATCTGGTCCTTGCCGGAAAAGTTGCGCCGCGCGGTCGCCAGCATCTGGGCGGAGATATCGAGGCCAAACAGGCGGGCTTGCGGAAAGGCGCGGGCGGCCAGAAGCAGATTGCGGCCCGTGCCGCAACCGACTTCCAGCACCGTACCCCCGGCCGCCGGCGCCAGCCGGCGGATCGTGCCGTCACGGCCGAGCAGGTAATATTTGCGGGTCAGGTCGTAGATGTGCCGCTGGTAGCGATACATCCGGTCCATGCTGAGCGCATGGGCGTCAACATGTGTCATCAGGCGGTCTTCTCATAGATGTGGAAGCCGCCATAGATGGCGGAGCGGTCGCGCAGGTTCATTTCGGTCGAGCGCTCGCCCAGATAGGTCCAGCGTTCGCGCAAGGCCGGCGACAGGCGGCCTTCGATGACGCTCTTTTCGGCGGCGGTGCGGAAGATGACGCGGGCGCCGGAGGCGGCGGTGCGGCTGATCTCGGTCCACAGCGCGTTGATCTGCCTGTCCGTCATCCAGTCCTGTGCGTCGAGCAGCACGAAGCGATCGACGGAGGCGGCAGGCTTCTGGGCGAGAAGCTCGGTGAAGCCGGCATGGTGCACTTCCACGCGTTCGGCATTGGCGCGGATGGCGTCGTAATGCTCGGGCTTGAGATAGGTCGGCAGCGTACCTTCCGCGCCGGTCGGGTAGCGACGGGCATAGGCCTGCCAGGCGAAATAATTGTCGCGCAGCGGGAAATGGCAGCTCAGCTTCTCAAGGCGGGCTTTGAGCACCGGCGCGAGCGACTTGCCATCCGACAGCGAGGCCAGTTCGTCGAACTGCTGCGGCGGGATGCCGAGGCCGAAGAGCGAGCTCTTGCGGCTGGTCAGCCAACGGATCGCCGGCTTGTCGAACAGCGGCGCGACATGGGCTTCGAAAAACTGGCGCTGTTCGCGCAGCGAGCGCGTTTCGATCATCTCGGAGAGGCGCACGCCATAGAGGCGGGCGATGAGATGGCCGGCGCCGATGAAGCGGCCGAGCAGGCCGGTCTTGTAGATATTGCGGTTGAAGACGTCGATGCGGCGGCGGCCGAAAGCGTTGGTGCGACCGTTCCAGTAGCGGCGGGTGGCCACATCGAGCTTCGGCGCGATGAAGGCGTCGTAGGCGCGGCTGTTGCTGGCGATATTCTCCATGCCGAACTGGCGCACGACGTCGCCATGGGTGGGCAGGAAGCGGAAGGCCGCGAGCTTCAGCCGGTTCAGCGCGACATGATGCGGATTGAGATCGACGACGTCGATGCGGGCCGGATGGCGGCTGAGATAGGCGAGCATGTTGCAGCCGCCGGACGCGATGGTGACCATGCGGTGGCCGGCGCCAAGGTCCATCGCTTCCATGTCGACCTCAGGGTCTTCCCAGATCTGCGGGTAGACGAGGCCGGAGAACAGAAAGCCGAACAACCGCTCGGACAGGCCGGCCTTGGAAAAGGTCCGGTGTTGCAGCAGGGCGTCCTTCAGGCGTTGATTGGTATTGAAACCGGCATCGTGGGCGAATTCGCTCATTTGGATCGGGCCTCCGTCTTGGTAGGCCTGCCTGTAAACTGCTTCTGCTACAGAGCGATGACGATGGCGGGGGACGACGCGGAGGCTTATGAAATAAGGGTTCCGGCGCGACTGAGCTATGATTTGTGACAGCATTCAAACGGCGGATATGAAAAAGGCCGGCGTGAAACGCCGGCCCTGGGAAACATGCTCGCACGCAGATGGCGCAGCTTACTGAACCTGGTTCAGCAGGCCCTTGCGCTTGGCAGTGTAGTAATAGCCGCTGGCATAGAGGCGAACCGCGTTGTCGTGGTCGTTGTTGGCGGTGATCCAGGCGCCGCGCAGATATTTGACCGCGTATTTCAGGTTGGTCTCGGCATCGAACAGGCCGGAAGCCGGGCCGCTATAGCCCATCGACTTGGCCGTGTTGTAGCGGATCTGCATCAAGCCGTAATTGCCATGCGCATAAGCGCGGGGATTGTAGGTGCTTTCGCGGCGCACGACGCGATGAACGAGGGCTTCCGGCACCTGATAAAGCGAAGCGTATTTGGAAATCAGCTTCTTCATCATGCTGTCATTGACGCGCGGGCCGCCCTTGGGAGCCTCGGCTGCGTCGTCGCTCGGGGCCATGCGGCTTTCGATCTCGCTCATCGGCCGAGTATCGAAATCCATCATCGCCAGCGATGTGACGGCGGCGCGCGCCTGCGGCTGCGATGGCGTGGCGGCATAGGCGAGCTGCGGGCCGCCTTCAGCGCCGAAGGAGCGATCCGGACGCTTGGTCGGGATGACCGACTGGATGGCGGTGACTTCGTCCGTCAGCGGCATTTCCGCATAGGCGACGGACATCGCCTGGGCGCCGCTCTGCGGGGCGACTGCGGCAATGGCAGCGCTTGCAGGGGCGGAGGTCGTGGGGGCAAGGGCCGTCTGCCCCTCGGCGGTCTGCATCATGCGTGCCTGGGCCGTTTCGGCCTGCGGCACGACGCGCGACGTCTTGGTCGCGACCGTTGTCGGCAGGGTCTGCCCGGTGCCGGAAACGGCCTGCGCCGTTGCGACCGTGCCGGCTGCCTGCGTGTTGGGTGCAGCATAGCCGACCTGCGTCGCCTGCGGCTTTGCGGCCGGAACGGCACTGTGCGCGGCGGTCAGCTGATGTTGCGGGGTGTATTCGACACTGGTGCATCCGGCAAGGGCGAAAGTCATGACGACGCCGAGAGCCGAATTGCGTTTCAGGGTGGAATATCCGATCGCTACCATAGAGTCACTCTCGTGAATTCTGGCGCCCCGCCACGCAAAAAATCAGGGGACACTGTTAACACCTTTTTGCACCCATTAACGTATTCGTGACCGAGCGGCAAGCCTGGGGCAAGCCAGTCAGGCCGCTAACCGGCGGTAGCCGACCGTCACGATACCGGTGCTGACGCGCAGGCAACCCCGTGCGCGGCCTTTGATTTTCCGTGATTCCAGGCGGCGCAGGCGCATCAGCAGCCAATTTGGCGCCAAAACGTAAACAAGCGACGCTGCAAGCGAGATTGCAAAAAAAGTCGCTGCTAAAACAAAGGCTTGAGAGAAAATCGCTCCGTTCGTCGCAACGAACTGGCTGGCGAGCGCGGCCGAAAGCAGGGCCTGCCAACGGTCGGTTGCATTGTCCCAGGCGATTTTTCCGAATGTTTGCAAGGGCTTGGTTTCGGAAAGGTTGTCGTTGTCGGCAATCAGCCCGGTCATGCCTTTGACGCGCCATGCGATCATTGCGCCGACGAGAAGAATGGACAGCCCGAATCCGCCGATGACGGCGGCAAGCAGCGCCGAGGATGACATGACGACGCCGATGACGATGAGCATCACGGCCATGACCGCTGTTGCCGAAAACGTCACGGCGACGCCTGCGGCCAGCGTCCGCAGTGGCCGGCCGCTGCGGGCATAGGAAAGCAGGCAACGTTTTCCCGCCCCCGGCAGAAGCTGGAGAATGGCGGCGCCCAAGGCGAACATCACCCAGAACTCAATCGGCATCGATTCCTCCCGGTGTTCCCTTCAGAGTGTATCCCATTTCCGAAAGGAAAAAACCGGTTTCCGCCTCTGTTGGAAATAGGTTCAAGGAAGCCATGGCCGCCGCGCGTCGTCAATCAGGCGGCCTGATATTTCTGGCCGATGCCGTCCATCACGTCGGCGAACCACTTGGTCTGGATATCGAAATGCTTGCCGCCCTTGATGCGCGGGAATTCGATGCAGCGCAGCTTGCCGCCCTGTCCCTCGTCATGGCCGGTGACGCCGGACACGCCGGCCAGCGCGCTTTCCACGGCGAGATCGACCATGCTGTGGATCAGGCGCAGGTCATCGGCATTGGCCGGCGCGGAGCGGGCGTAATAGCCGGATTTCTGCACCATGGCGCGCTCGGCGCCGAGAAGGGCGGCGAACTGCTTGGAGAACCAGTTGCCGACATTGATCGTGTCGATCTTCACATGGCCGAAGGCATCGCGCTTGACGGTCTCGCCGGCCGCTTCACGTTCGGCGACGATGGCGTCGAGGCAGGCGCCTTCCGACACGAAGATCGAGACGAAGCCGTTGCGGTCCATCTTTTGCTTCAGCCGAGCGGCCTCGGCCTGCAGGTCGAAGGCCATTTCCGGGAGATAAACGCCCTGGACGGTCTTCAGCGTGCGGTCCATCAGCATGCCGTCGATATAGTCGTTGTTGCGGATGCGCTCGACATAGGCCTTGGCGGTCGCAGCCGTCAGCCAGCCGGAATGGCGACCCATGACTTCATGCACGACGAGGGTGCGGGGTGCGGCACTCTGCTCGTTGGAAACATTGTCGAAAAACGCCGCGCCGTATTCGGCCGCCGTCCATGCGCCGAGCGACTGGCGGATCGGCACGACGTCGTTGTCGACCGTTTTCGGCAGGCCGACGACGGTGAGTTCGTAGCCGTTTGCGCCGAGATAGGCGGCGAGGTCGGCAGCGGTCGTGTTGGTGTCGTCGCCGCCGATGGTGTGGAGGATGGTGACGCCATCGGAAGCCAGCCGCTCGGCGGCCACCTTGAGCGGGTTCTCACCATCCTTGACGAGGCCGCGCTTGGCGCAGTCGGCGGCATTGGTCAGCTTGACGCGGCTATTGCCGATCGGCGAGCCGCCATAGCGATGCAGAAGCGGCGCCTTTTCGCGCATCTGCTTGGTGATGGCGATGCTGTCGCCGAGCAGAACGCCCTGATAGCCGGAGCGATAGGCGATCAACTCGATCTCGGGCGCGACGTCGCTGTACCGCTCGATCAGCCCGCCGACCGCCGAGGAGAGGCAGGGCGCGAGACCGCCGGCGGTCAGCATTGCAACTTTATGTTTCACCATCGTTTCCTCCTTCGGCATCGGGCGTGCCGGTCATATCGTCACGGCATGGATGCGTCAGCCGGTCCCGCGTGTAAAGTGAAGTTTTGCGGAAATCCTCGGCCTTTTCACGGTGTTTGCGCCACTTGCCGCAGCTAATCGGTTCAAGGAGAGGTTTGCCTGAAAATCGACCGGCGAAAAATCTGGGTTCGCCAATGGAACCAGTCGCGTCCATGGCCGCGTTTCCGTCGAAATTTCCGTCTAGAAACACCAATCGAAACTGCGGATGGAAGATGCGGAGCCCCGTCGCCGACAGGGACGGCGCTTGCGGCGATGCCTGCGTCTATCGGCTGACTTGCTTTTCCGCGTGGTTTTTGGTGAGCTTGTCCTTCTGTTTGTATCCGCGGACTCAAGATGTCATTCTGGGAAAAACTGCTGGGCGCGGTCGCTGACACCGCCAGCAATGCCTTGTCAGCCGTTATCGAAGCAATCCGCACGGTGTTCGAGGGCGACCCCGAGACGCGCCGCAAGGTGGCGTTCTCGGTTGCCGTGATCGCGCTCTCGGCCAAGATGGCCAAGGCGGACGGCGTTGTGACGGAAGCGGAAGTCGATGCTTTTCGCGAGATCTTCGACTATCCGCCCGACCAGGCCAAGAACGTGGCGCGCCTTTACAACCTCGCCCGGCAGGACGTGGCGGGTTACGAGGCCTATGCCGAAAAGCTCTCTGGCCTGTGCATCACCTGCGCGGCCAATTGCCCGGTGCTGGAAGACGTCATCGACGGCCTGTTCCATATCGCCAAGGCCGATGGCGCCATCCACGAGAAGGAACTGGCCTTCATCTGGCGCGTCGCCGAGATTTTCGGGATCAACGAGACCCATTTCGAGACGATCACGGCGCGGCATGTGCATCGCGACGGCATCGACCCCTATATCGTGCTCGGCGTTAATCGCTCCGATGATTTCGCCACCATCCGCAAGCGTTACCGGGTGCTGGTCACCGAGCATCACCCGGACATGCTGATCGCGCGCGGCATGCCTGAGGAATTCCACGCCATCGCCAACAATCGCATGGCGACGCTGAATGCGGCTTACGAAGCCATCGAGAAAGAGCGCCGCGCCGCATGACATTCGCATTCCTGCCCGATTATGCGGCGGCCATGGTGCAGCCGTCCCCCAATCATGGCGAGCGGGCGGATGGTCGCCTGCCGGATATGATCCTTCTCCATTATACCGGCATGGGCACCGCCGATGGCGCGCTCGACTGGCTGTGCCGCGAGGAGAGCCAGGTCTCCAGCCATTACTTCGTGCATGAAGATGGGCGTGTGCTGCAGCTGGTGCCAGAGGCGCGCCGTGCCTGGCATGCCGGAAAGTCTCTCTGGGCTGGCGAAATCGACATCAATTCGCTGTCTATCGGCATCGAGATCGCCAATGCCGGCCACCCCGGCGGCCTGCCGGCGTTTCCCGACGCGCAGATCGAGGCAGTCGTCGCGCTTTGCCGCGATATCGCGGCGCGGCGTGGGATCGCGCCGGAGCGTATCCTCGGCCATTCCGACGTCGCGCCGGTGCGAAAGGTCGATCCGGGCGAAAGGTTTCCATGGGATCGGCTGGCGGCGCAGGGCGTTGGCCATTGGGTGGAGCCGGCAGCGCTTGGCGGCGGGCGCTTCTTCCAGCAGGGCGATAGCGGCCAGCCGGTGGAGGCGCTGCAATCCATGCTGTCGCTTTACGGCTATGGCGTCGATATCACGGGCGAATACGATGCGAAGACGGCGGGTTGCGTCGAGGCCTTCCAGCGCCACTTCCGCGCCGCGCAGGTGGATGGCATCGCCGATGTCTCGACCATCGACACGCTGCACCGGTTGCTCACCGCCCTGCCGCGCTTCGGGGCGTAAAAGGAGACCGTCATGACGGCATTCAAGGTTCTGGTCATCGGCCGTGGCATGATGGGGTCTGCGGCGGCGAAATATCTGGCCCGCGAGATCGATGGCGTCGGCGTCATCGGCCCGGACGAGCCGGAGGACAAGCGCGCGCATGACGGCGTCTTCGCCAGCCATTACGATGAGGGCCGCATCACCCGCACCATCGATCCGCATCCGGTCTGGGCGCGGCTCGCCAATCGCTCGATTGCGCGATACCGCGAGATCGAGCGGGAGAGTGGTCTGAATTTCTTTTCCGAGGTCGGATGCCTGGTGGCTGGCGCCGAGCGGGCGAGCGGCGATGACTACATCGCCAATGTGATCGCCGCTGCCGGGTCTCTCAATGCGCAAACCACGCTGCTGGACGATGACGGTTTGCGGGCGCGTTTTCCATTCTTCTCGATCGAAGCCGGCAGCGAAGGCGTCTTCGAGCCGCAGGGCGCCGGACATATCAGCCCGCGCCGGCTTGTGGCGGCGCAGTCGCTGCTGGCGGAAAAGGCGGGTGCGCGGCTGATCCGCGAAACGGCGCTGAATATTTTTCCCCATGCCGATGGCGTCGAGGTGGTGACGGCAGAGGGCGGACACCATACGGCGGAAAAGGTTCTGGTGGCGACGGGTGGATTCACCATTGCGGAGAATCTCTTGCCGCAGCCGGTTGATCTGAAGGTTTATGCCCGCACCATCGTCTTCATGGAGGTGGACGAGGCGGAAGCGGCGCGGCTGGCGGACATGCCGTCGCTGATTACCAAACCGCACGATCCACGCGATGCCATCTATATGCTGCCGCCGATCCAATACCCGGACGGGCGATTTTATCTCAAGATCGGCGGCGATCCTGACGACCTCCAACTGAGGGGGGCTTCCGATTTGCGCATCTGGTTCCGGGGCGAAGGTCGAGAAAGCGCGAAGGCACATCTGCTGCGCGTGGCGCAGGGATTGCTGGACGGCGTTTCCATCCGCTCGGTCTCGACCGGCTCCTGTGTGACCAGCTTTACGCCGACCGGGTTGCCGGCCATCGGCTTTTCGGCCTCGCCGCGCGTCGCGCTGGTCACCGGCGGCTGCGGGGCTGCGGCCAAGAGTTCGGACGAGATCGGTCTGCTGGGGGCGCAGACGATCCTTGCCGGCGGCATTGCCGATGCCGCCTATGCCGACGTCGATTTTTCGCCGCGATTTCTGTAAGCGCCGATATTTCGGTAGCAATTCGGCTCTCGCTCGTTTAAGCACCGCCCTGCCAGTTGGCCGGGCAGCCGCGCTTTACCAATGCCGAAAGGCGGTAGGGTGAGGAAAGTCCGGGCTCCAAGGAAACACGGTGCCGGATAACGTCCGGCGAGGGCGACCTCAGGGAAAGTGCCACAGAAAGCAAACCGCCCCGCCTGCTTTTCCGTCCCGTTTTCGGACGGCAAAGCTGGCGGGGTAAGGGTGAAAGGGTGGGGTAAGAGCCCACCGCGCCTCTGGCAACAGCGGCGGCACGGTAAACCCCACCGGGAGCAAGACCGAATAGGGATGATACGGACGCGCTTGCGCGTTACAGCCGGTTTCCAGGCCAGTCATCCGGGTGGGTTGCGAGAGGCAGGGCGCAAGTCCTGTCCCAGAGGAATGGCTGCCACGTTCCGGTGAAAGCCGGAGCCATACAGAACCCGGCTTACAGGCCAACTGGCGTTTTTCCCTTCGAATTTCCGAAGTTTCGAATATTTCAGTCAAACGGCTGGAATAGCACGCCTATTTCTTATTCGCGCTATCGCGCCCGCCCGCGCGGCCCATGCTGGCCGGCCCCGGTTTCATAACGATTCATTAAACTTAACAGCTTATAAACAATCCAGGTTACGGGGACGCCCGCGGCCGCTTCCCATTGACGCCCATATGGTCCCATGGTATCCCAAATCTACATTGCTCAGATGCGATTTGACACCCGGCCGGAAGTACAGACGGCACGGGTTCCGAAAGGAAAAGCCCAAGGGAATGAAACCCTTGGCGCAGGTCCGGTCGCGTCCATTCTGGCGATACCACGGGGGCGGATGCGGCGCCTTCGTCCACGGGAAACGGCTGTATCGAATCATGAACCGCTTCCTTTCCAATGTGACCAGCAAGATCGACTCCAAGGGCCGGGTCTCCGTCCCCTCGGTATTTCGTTCGGTCTTGATTCAGCGAAATATCCAGGAGCTCTATTGCTTCCAGGATTTCGTGTTCCCGGCGATCAGCGCCGGGGGTCCGGATGTGCTCGACCGGTTCGAGCGGCAGATTGCGGCGGAAGATCCCTTCTCGCCGGAAGCGAACGAGATGTCGCTCCTCATTCACGGGGGCGGGGTCTTCATCAAGCTCGATTCCGAAGGGCGCATGATGGTGACGGACTTCATCCGGGATTTTACCGGGATCGTCTCCGAAGTGACCTTTGTGGGCCGGGCGGATCATTTTCAGCTATGGCATCCGCCCGCATTTGCGGAAGTGCAGGCGGCGGCGCGAGAGGGACGCAGACTGAGAGGGACGCGTCCGACGTAACACGGGGATGCGGAATGACGGCGAATCTTGGCGGAGGAACGAATCCTGATGCCGAAGGCGGACTGGTTCGCCATATTCCGGTCATGCTGGCGGAAGTGCTCGAGGCGCTCGAACCGGCGGCCGGCAAGCTGATCCTCGATGGAACCTTCGGGGCCGGCGGCTATACCGCCGCCATCCTCGAAGCCGGGGCAAACGTGATCGCGCTCGACCGCGATCCGACGGCGATCGCAGGCGGCCGGACGCTGGTCGAAGCCAGCAAAGGCCGCTTGTCGCTGGTCCATTCCGAATTCTCGCGACTGGCTGACCAAGCGCCGGCGCAAGGCCTCGATGGCATCGTGCTCGATATCGGCGTCTCCTCGATGCAGATCGACGAGGCCGATCGCGGCTTCTCTTTCCAGAAGAACGGCCCGCTCGACATGCGCATGTCGGCATCCGGCGTTTCGGCGGCCGATGTCGTCAATCGGGCGAAAGTTTCCGATCTCATCCGCATCTTCGGTTTTCTCGGTGAAGAGAAGCAGGCGGGGCGGATCGCGCGCGCCATCGAAAAGAAGCGCGCCGATGAACCCTTCCGCACCACCCGCGATCTCGCCGGGCTGATCGAGATTGTCACGCCGCGCAAGGCCAAGGACAAGATCCATCCCGCGACCCGCGTCTTCCAAGCGCTGCGCATCTTCGTCAACGACGAGCTTGGCGAGTTGGCGCAGGCGCTGCTTTCGGCGGAGCGTGTGCTCAAGCCGGGCGGCCGTCTGGTCGTCGTCACCTTCCATTCGCTGGAAGACCGTATCGTCAAGAAATTCTTCGTGGATCGTTCCGGTCGCGCCGCAGGGTCGCGCCACATGCCGATGCTTGTCGAGCGCGCCGCGACCTTCGATCCCGTGGGCAAGGGCATGGTCGGGGCATCCGATGCGGAGGCCGATCTCAACCCGCGCGCCCGTTCGGCGAAGCTGCGGGTGGGGCAACGTACGACGGCTCCGGCCGAAAAGGCCGACATGTCCATTTTCGATCTGCCCGATCTCGCCAGTCTTGAAAAGTTGGGAGGCTGAAACCGATGCTGAAGACCTTCGATTTCATCCTGATCGGCGTCATGACCGCGACCGCGACGGTCACCTATTCGATCAAGCACCGCGCCGAGCTGAAGCTCGAAGAGGTCAAGCGCCTCGAATCCGAGATCAAGCTGGAAAAGGACACGATCGACCTGTTGCGCGCCGACTGGGCGCTGCTGACCCAGCCCAACCGGCTGGAAAAGCTGATCAAGACCTATGACGGCGAATTGAAGCTTGCGCCGACCGATTCCACCCAGCTCGTGCAGTCGGTCGAATTGCCGATGCTGCGCGACGAATTGCCGGCGGTCGAGGTCGCCGACGACAAGGGCGACAAGGATGGCAAGGCGGCAAAGCCGAAGAAGACGGCGGAGAATGGCCACAAACCCGCGGACAAAATCGTAACTGGATCGGTGAAGCCCTGATGTCCTTTCTATCCCGGATCATGGTGCTGAAGAGCAAGGCTCACTTTTCCGCCGGCGGTCACAACCGCGCCGGCGGGCCGCAGGGGGCCGCCTTTCAGGGAACGATGAAAAAGAAGAACCGCCAGACGCGCAGCCGTGTGGCGATTCTCATGGTCGGTTTCTCGATGGTCTACGTCGTCATCGGCGGACGCCTGGTGCAATACGGCATCGCCTCTCCCGATGTCGTTTCCTCGATCATGCCGGCTGACCGCTTCATGGCCTCGCGCCCGGATATCCTCGATCGCAACGGCGAAGTGCTGGCGACCGACATCCGCACCGTTTCGCTCTATGCCGAGCCGCACAAGATCGTCGATCCCGACGAGGCGGTGGAAATGCTGGCGACGGTGCTGCCCGATCTCGACGTCAAGGGCACCTTCCGCAAGCTTTCGTCCAAGTCTCACTTCCAGTGGCTGCGTCGTCAGTTGACGCCGAAGCAGCAGAGCCAGATCCTTGCGCTCGGCATTCCCGGCATCGGCTTCCGGCCGGAGAAGCGCCGTTTCTATCCGGGCGGGCCGACCGCTTCGCATGTCGTCGGATACGTCAACATCGACAACCGCGGCGTCGCCGGCATGGAGCGCTATATCGACACGCAGGGTCTTGCCGACCTTGCCGCCGTCGGCATGACCAGCGATACGCCGCTCGAACCGGTGAAACTTTCCATCGATCTGCGCGTCCAGGCGATCGTACGCGACGTCGTCGTCAACGCGGTGACCAACTACAAAGCCAAGGGCGCGGGCGCCGTCGTGCTCGACGCCAATACCGGCGAAGTGCTGGCCATGGCCTCGGCCCCGGATTTCGATCCGAACAATCCGCAGGAAGGGGCTGCCGAAGGCTGGCTGAACCGCATGTCGAACGGCACGTTCGAAATGGGCTCGACCTTCAAGTCGTTCACGACCGCCATGGCGCTCGATTCCGGCAAGGTCAAGCTGTCGGACAGCTTCGACGCCCGCTTCCCGATCCGCATCGGCGGCTTCACCATCAAGGATTTCCACGGCAAGCATCGTGTTCTCAGCGTCCCGGAAATCTTCCAGTATTCGTCCAACATCGGCACGGCCAAGATGGCCGACGTCGTCGGCATCGAGGGACACAAGGAATTTCTGACCAAGCTCGGCCTGCTGACCAAGATGCAGACCGAACTGCCGGAAGTGAAGATGCCGTCGCAGCCGCGCGAGTGGAAGAAGATCAACTCGATCACCATTTCATTCGGCCATGGCGTCTCGACGACACCGCTGCAGACGGCGGTTGCGGGTGCTGCGCTGATCAATGGCGGCCGCCTGATCCAGCCGACCTTCCTGCCGCGCTCGCGCGAACAGGCCGACGAAGTGGCGCAGACGGTCATCAAGGATGCGACCAGCGCCGACATGCGTTATCTCTTCGAGTATAACGGCGTGAACGGTTCCGGCCGTAATGCCCGCGTTCCGGGCTTCGATGTCGGCGGCAAGACCGGCACGGCCGACAAGGTCGTCAACGGCCGCTACAGCAGCTCGCTGAACTTCAACGCCTTCCTGGCCGCCTTCCCGATGCGCAATCCACAATATATTGTGTTGACCTTCTGCGACGAGCCGCATGCCGGCGAGGGCGGCACCATCGCCTCGTTCACCGCAGCGCCCATGGTGCGCGACATCATTCGTCGCGCCGGTCCGATCCTCGGTGTGGAGCCGCAATTCGGCGCCAACGGCACGGCCTTGCTGGAGTCGTATTGAGCGGAAAATAATAAGACAGCGATTCGCGTGGGGTCACGCGGGCGCAAGGAAAGAACAGTCAAGCCGATGAAACTCAGCGATCTGGCCGGGCAGGCATTCCCGGAACTCCAATCCTCCCTCTCGGGCGCAGCGGGCTCCCTCGACATTTCCGGCCTGACGGCCGATAGCCGCGCGGTCGAACCCGGCAATCTCTTCGTGGCGCTGTCCGGCACAAAGGCGGATGGCGCCCGTTACATTGGCGACGCCGTTTCGCGCGGCGCAGTCGCCGTCGTCTCCGGCCATCCGGTCGAGGGTGTCTCCGTCCCGGTGCTGACCGTTGCCAATCCGCGCCGTTTCCTGGCGCTGGCCGCCGCCCGCTTTTTTGGCGCGCAGCCGGAAACCATGGTTGCCGTCACCGGCACCGCCGGCAAGACCTCGGTTGCTTCCTTCACCCGCCAGATCTGGGCGCATGCCGGCCTTGCCGCCGCGCAGATCGGTACGACCGGCGTGATTTCGCCGAAGCGCAATGACTACGGTTCGTTGACGACGCCGGATCCGGTATCGCTGCATCGGCTGCTGGCGGAGCTGGCCGGCGAGGGCGTCACCCATGCCGCCATGGAAGCCTCCAGCCACGGCCTCGATCAGTCGCGCCTCGATGGTGTGCGGCTTGTCGCCAGCGCCTTCACCAATCTCGGACGCGACCACATGGATTACCACCCGACGGTGGAAGACTATATGGCGGCGAAGATGCGGCTGTTCACCGATCTGACGCCGAAGGGCGCGCCGGCTGTAATCTTCTCCGACGACCCCTGGTCCGACGAGGCGATCCGCGTCGCCACTGCCGCCGGCCATGACGTGCGCACCGTGGGACGCAAGGGCAACTACCTGACGCTGAAGCGTGTCGAGCATTTCCGCCACAAGCAGATGGCCGAAGTGCATCACGACGGCGAGATCTATGAAGTGCATATTCCGCTGGCCGGCGATTTCCAGATCGCCAATGCTCTGGTCGCAGCCGGTCTTGCCCTGTCGACCGGCGTCGCGCCGTCTGTGGCGATGGCGGCACTCGGCAAATTGCAGGGCGCCTCGGGCCGCCTCGAACTCGTCGGGCAGACCGGCGACGGCGCGCTCGCCTATGTCGATTACGCCCACAAGCCGGATGCGCTGGAAAACGTGCTGACGTCAGTCAGGCCGTTCACCACCGGCCGGGTGATCGTCGTCTTCGGTTGCGGCGGCGATCGCGACAAGGGCAAGCGTCCGATCATGGGAGAGATCGCCTGCCGGCTCGCCGATGTGGTCATCGTCACCGACGACAATCCGCGCTCGGAAGTGCCGGAAACCATCCGTTCCGAAATCATGGCCGCCGCACCCTCGGCGACCGAAATCGGCGACCGCGCCGCCGCCATCCGCCACGCCGTTTCGCTGCTTTCCAGCGGCGATACGCTGATCGTGGCGGGCAAGGGACATGAGGAAGGCCAGACCGTGGGGTCCGTGACCCTGCCGTTCTCCGACCATCATGAAGTACGCAAGGCATTGGAGGAGATGAAGCATTGACCTGGCTCTGGACGACCGACGAGATGATCGCCGCGATGGCTGGCCGCCCGATCGGCATGCCGCCGCAGGGTATTACCGGTATCTCGATCGATAGCCGCTCGATCTCCAAGGGCGATGCCTTCTTCGCCATCAAGGGCGACCGGGTCGATGGCCATACGTTTGCCGGTCTGGCGGTCGCCAATGGCGCGACGGTTCTCGTCGTTGCGGAAGGCAGGCTTGCCGGCCTCGGCCATCTGTTGACCACGCCGATGATCGTGGTCAATGACGTCCTCGAGGCATTGCGCCGCCTTGCGGTTGCCGCGCGCGCGCGCAGCCAGGCCAGGATCATCGCCGTCACGGGTTCGGTCGGCAAGACGACCACCAAGGAAATGCTGCGCCATGTGCTGGAGCCCTCCGGCAAGGTCCATGCCGCCGTTGCTTCGTTCAACAATCACTGGGGCGTGCCGCTGACGCTGGCGCGCATGCCCGCCGATACCGACTTCGGCGTTTTCGAGATCGGCATGAACCATCCCGGCGAAATCCGGCCGCTGACGAAGATGGTGCGCCCGCATGTCGCCATCGTCACCACCATCGCCGCCGCCCATCTCGGCAATTTCTCGGGCCTCGATGAAATCGCCGCCGCCAAGGCGGAAATTTTCGAGGGCGTCGAGCCGGACGGTCACGCGATCCTCAACCGTGACAACGAGCAATATGATTTCCTCGAAGCCGCTGCCCAGGCAGCCGGCGTCGCCCATATCCACTCTTTCGGCCAGCACGCGAAGGCGGATTACCAGCTTGCCGATTTCGACGGCACGGCCGAGGGCTCGACGGTTCTCGCCAGCATCGACGGCGAACCGATGGAAGTCGTCATCGGCGCGCCCGGCCGCCATATCGCCGAAAACGCGCTTGCCGCATTGGGCGCCGCGCAACTGGCGGGCGCCGATCTGAACGAGGCGGCCCTTGCGCTGCAGGATCTGAAGCCCGTCAAGGGCCGCGGCCAGCGCCACAAGCTCGCCATAGGCCATGACAGCTTCTTCACGCTGATCGACGAAAGCTACAACGCCAATCCTGCCTCGATGCGGGCGGCGATCGCGCTTCTGTCCTCGGCGCAGCCGGAAGGCGAGGGACGGCGCATCGCCATTCTCGGCGACATGCTGGAAATGGGCGAGTTTGCCGAGCAGGTGCATGCCGATCTTGCATCGCCGCTTCTGGCCGGCGGCATCGAGCATGTCTGGCTTGCCGGGCCTGAGATGATGCACCTGCGCGAATCCCTGCCGCTGACGGTGGGCGTCGAATACCGTCAGGCCACGGAAGATCTGGCGGATTTCGTGGTCCGGTCCGTCGGACCCGGCGATGTATTGATGATCAAATCCTCGCTTGGGATCGGCTTCGGCAAGATCGTTGCCGCGCTGCTTGACAAGTATCCGGCATTCTTGGACACGCAGCCCCAATCCTAAACCGGGCGTAAGAAAGGGCTTTTATGCTAATCTGGCTTGTGGAACTGGCGAACCACGTTCAAATCTTCAACCTTTTCAGGTACATCACTTTCCGCACCGGAGCCGCCCTCTTCACCTCCGCCTTCATTGTCTTCCTGTTCGGTCCGCGAATCATCAATTCGCTGCGCATCCGCCAGGGCAAGGGGCAGCCGATCCGAGCCGATGGGCCGCAGACGCATTTCAAGAAAGCCGGCACGCCGACCATGGGCGGGCTGATGATTCTTGCGGGCATCGTCGGCTCTTCGCTGCTCTGGGCCGATCTCTCCAGCGTCTACGTCGTCTCGACGCTGCTGGTGACGCTCGGCTTCGGCGCGATCGGTTTTTATGACGACTATCTGAAGGTCACCAAGCAAAGCGACAAGGGCTTTTCCGGCAAGGCGCGCCTCGGTATCGAATTCATCATCGCCGGCATTGCCGTCTATGCGATGATGCATACGTCGATGTCGAGTTCGGCACATGCAGCGAACTTCGCGACTTCGGTCGCCTTTCCCTTCTTCAAGGACCTGTTCGTCAATCTCGGCATTTTCTTCGTCATCTTCGGTGGTTTCGTCATCGTCGCCGCCGGCAATGCGGTGAACCTGACGGACGGTCTCGACGGCCTTGCCATCGTGCCGGTCATGATCGCCTCCGCCTCCTTCGGTGTGATCGCCTATCTCGCCGGCAATGCGGTGTTTGCCGGCTACCTGCAGATCAATTTCGTGCCCGGCACCGGCGAACTCGCCGTCATTCTCGGCGCGGTCATCGGGGCCGGCCTCGGCTTCCTGTGGTTCAACGCGCCGCCCGCCGCCATCTTCATGGGCGATACCGGCTCGCTGGCGCTCGGTGGTCTGATCGGTTCGGTCGCTGTCGCCACCAAGCATGAAATCGTCATGGTCATCATTGGCGGCTTGTTCGTGATGGAAACCCTGTCGGTCATCATCCAGGTCGGCTTCTTCAAGCTCACCGGCCGGCGCGTCTTCCTGATGGCGCCGATCCATCACCATTTCGAAAAGAAGGGCTGGACGGAAAGCCAGGTGGTCATCCGCTTCTGGATCATCGCCGTCGGCCTCGCCATGGTCGGCCTTTCCACCCTCAAGCTGCGGTAAGATCGACGATGATCCCGGTAACGACGTTCAAGGGCAGGCAGGTTGCGCTTTTCGGCCTCGGCGGTTCGGGGCTGGCGACGGCGAGGGCGCTTGTCGCCGGCGGCGCTGACGTCACGGCCTGGGACGACAATCCCGACAGCGTTGCAAAGGCTGCCGGCGAGGGCATCGCCACAGCCGACCTGCGCGGCATCGACTGGAGCAAATTGGCCGCTTTCGTCCTGTCGCCCGGCGTGCCGCTGACGCATCCCAAACCCCACTGGACCGTCGATCTCGCACGGGCTGCCGGTGTCGAGGTGGTCGGCGACGTCGAACTGTTCGTGCGCGAACGTCGAGCGCATGCGCCCGATTGCCCGTTCATTGCCATTACCGGCACCAACGGTAAATCGACGACGACGGCGCTGATCGCCCATATCCTGCGCTCCAGCGGCCGCGATACGCAGCTTGGCGGCAATATCGGCACGGCGATCCTGACGCTCGATCCCCCCAAAGCCGAGCGTTATTTCGTCGTCGAATGCTCATCCTACCAGATCGATCTTGCGCCGACGCTGAACCCCTCCGCCGGCATCCTGCTCAACCTCACGCCCGATCATCTCGACCGGCACGGCACGATGCAGCATTACGCCGACGTCAAGGAACGGCTGGTCGCCGGCAGCGGCATCGCCGTCATCGGCGTCGACGACAGTTTTTGCGCGTTGATCGCGGATCGCGTCGAACGCGCCGGCACCAAGGTGGTGCGCATTTCGCAGCGGCAGGTGCTGGCCGATGGTCTCTATGCCGAGGGCAGCCGTATCATCCGCGCCGAGACCGGCGCGACCTCTCAGATCGCCGATCTCGCCGGCATCCAGACGCTGCGCGGCAGCCACAACGCCCAGAATGCGGCGGCCGCGATTGCAGCCTGCCTCGCGGTCGGCGTCTCCGCGGATGAAATCCGTGCGGGGCTTGCTTCCTTTCCGGGCCTCAAGCATCGCATGCAGCCGGTGGGCAAGCGTGGCGAAGTCGTCTTCGTCAACGATTCCAAGGCGACCAATGCCGATGCGGCAGCGCCCGCTCTGTCGAGCTACGAGCGCATCTACTGGATCGCCGGCGGCCTGCCCAAGGCCGGCGGCATCACGACGCTGACCGGCTTCTTCCCGCGCATCGTCAAGGCCTACCTGATCGGTGAGGCGGCGGCGGAGTTTGCCGCGACGCTGGGGCAGGCGGTGCCTTACGAGATCTCCGGCACGCTGGAGCGGGCGGTGGCGCACGCGGCGGCGGATGCGGCGGCCGATTCCAAGGGGTCTTCGGCCGTGATGTTGTCCCCGGCTTGCGCAAGCTTCGACCAGTATAAGAATTTCGAGATCAGGGGTGACGCCTTCGTCAGCCACGTCAAGGCGCTGGATGGCATCACCATGCTGATCGACACCGACTCCGGAGGCAAATGACATGGTAAGCCGAGCTGAGCGTGGACCTGTCGCAGACTGGTTCTGGACGATCGACCGGGTATTTCTCGCCACCTTCGTGCTGTTGATGGGGATCGGCTTCATGCTGTCCTTCGCGGCCTCGCCGCCGGTCGCCGAACGCATCGGCCTCGACAGCTTCCACTTCGTCAAGCGCCACGCGGCCTTCCTCGTGCCGTCGATCATCATCATGGTCGGCCTCTCCTTCCTGACGCCGCGCCAGGTGCGCCGCACGGCCGTCATCCTGCTCGTCGTCGCGCTGGCGATGATGATCCTGGCGCTGTTCTTCGGTGTCGAGATCAAGGGTTCGCGCCGCTGGTTCTCGATCGGCAGCTTTGGCGTGCAGCCGTCGGAATTCATGAAGCCGGCCTTTGTCGTCGTCTGCGCATGGTTGTTTTCCGAACATGCCCGCCAGCCGGAAATCCCCGGCAATCTCTTCGCCATCATTCTCTACGGCATCGTTGCGGCCCTGCTCGTCGCCCAGCCGGACCTTGGCCAGACGATCCTGACCAGTGCTGTCTGGGGCGGCATGTTCTTCATGGCCGGCATGCCGTGGATCTGGATCATCCTGCTCGGCGTCGGCGGCGTCGGCGGCCTGTTCAGCGCCTATTACATCTTCCCCCACGTTGCGTCGCGTATCGACAAGTTCCTCACCGGCGAAGGCGACACCTTCCAGGTGGACACCGCCCGCGAAGCGATCATCCGCGGCGACTGGTTCGGCCAGGGCCCAGGCGAAGGCATCGTCAAGCGCATCATCCCCGACAGCCATACCGACTTCATCTTCTCGGTGGCGGCGGAAGAGTTCGGCATCCTGTTCTGCATGGTGCTGGTAGGGATCTTCACCTTCGTCGTGCTGCGCGGCCTCAAGCATGCTTTCAACGAGCGTGACGACTTCAACCGTTTCGCCGTCGCAGGTCTCGTTTTGCAGATCGGCATGCAGTCGATGATCAATGTCGGGGTGAATCTCGAGCTTCTTCCGGCAAAAGGCATGACCTTGCCACTTATTTCCTATGGCGGATCGTCGATGATCGCCATATGTGTCACGGCTGGCTTCATTCTTGCGCTGACCCGCCACCGTCCGGAACGGCGCGCGCAGGAGCGGAGCCTGTTCCGCATGCAGCAGGGCGTTCCTGCCGAATGACGGGCACATCCGGAGATAATGTATGACAAAAGGTATCGTCCTCCTCGCCGCCGGCGGAACGGGCGGCCATGTCTTTCCTGCCGAAGCTTTGGCGCATGAGCTGAAGGCGCGTGGCTACGCGGTGCATCTGGTCACCGACAGCCGCGCCGAACGCTTTGCCGGCAAGTTTCCCGCCGACGAGATCCATGTCGTTCCCTCGGCGACCATCGGCTCGAAGAACCCGATTGCCGTGGCGCGCTCGCTTTGGACGCTGTGGACTGGCATGCGCGCGGCGCGGCGGCTGATCTCGCGGATCAAGCCGCGCATCGTCGTCGGATTCGGGGGCTATCCGACCTTGCCGCCGCTGCTCGCCGCAACCGGGCTCGGCGTGCCCTCGATGTTGCATGAGCAGAACGCCGTAATGGGCCGCGCCAACAAGGCGCTGGCCAAGCGCGTCAAGGCCATTGCCGGTGGTTTTCTCCCCGAGGGCGAAGGACCGTTTGCCGACAAGATCGTCACGACCGGTAATCCGGTGCGCCCGGCGGTGCTGAAAGCGGCGGAAACGCCCTATGCGCCTTCGATGCCCGGCGAGCCTTTCCGGCTCGTCGTGTTCGGCGGCAGCCAGGGTGCGCAGTATTTTTCCTCCGCCATTCCCAATGCCGTCAGCCTGCTCGAAGACGAAGACCGCAAGCATCTGGTGCTGACGCAGCAGGCGCGGCCGGAAGACAAGGACAAGGTGACGAGTTGCTTCGCCAAGCTTGGTGCGCCGGCCGATATCTCGCCCTTTTTCACCGACATGGCCGAGCGCATCGCCGCCGCCCATCTGGTGATCTGCCGGTCCGGCGCCTCGACGGTCTCCGAGATCTCGGTCATCGGCCGCCCCTCGGTACTGGTGCCTTATCCTTACGCGCTCGATCACGACCAGGCGGCCAATGCCGCTTCTCTGGCCGCACATGGGGGCGCCAAGGTGATCCCGCAGGCCGAGTTGACGCCGGAGCGTCTCGCTTCCATCATCAAGCATTGCATGCATGACCCGGACAAGCTGACGCGCATGGCCGCGGCGGCGAGGAAGACAGGGCGCCCGCACGCCACGCAGGTTCTCGCCGACATGGTCGAGGCTGTCGCCGCCGGGCAATCGATTACACAGTTCAAGGGAGCGCGCGCATGAAAATGCCGAAGGCCATCGGCCTTGTCCATTTCATCGGAATCGGCGGGATCGGCATGAGCGGCATCGCCGAAGTTCTGCACAATCTCGGCCATCGCGTACAGGGATCCGACCAGTCCGAGAGCGCAAACGTGCAGCGTCTGCGGGACAAGGGCATCGAAGTCTTCGTCGGTCACAAGGCCGAAAACCTCGGCGACGCCGAGGTGGTGGTGGTCTCGACGGCCATCCGCAAGAACAATCCCGAACTGATCGCCGCGCGTGAAAAGCTGCTGCCGGTGGTGCGTCGCGCCGAAATGCTGGCCGAGCTGATGCGTTTCCGCAATTCCATCGCCATCGGCGGCACGCATGGCAAGACGACGACCACCTCCATGGTCGGCACGCTGCTCGAAGCCGGCGGGCTCGACCCGACCGTCATCAATGGCGGCATCATCAATGCCTACGGCACCAACGCCCGCATGGGCGAGGGCGAGTGGATGGTGGTCGAGGCCGACGAATCGGACGGCACCTTCCTGAAGCTGCCCGCCGAAGTCGCCGTCGTCACCAATATCGATCCCGAGCATCTCGACCATTACGGAAACTTCGACGCCGTGCGCGCCGCTTTCCGTCAATTTGTGGAAAACGTGCCGTTTTACGGTTTCGGCGTGATGTGCCTCGACCATCCGGAAGTGCAGGCGCTGGTCAGCCAGATCGAAGACCGCAAGGTCATCACCTATGGTGAAAATCCGCAGGCCGATGCGCGCTTCATGAATGTGCGCATGCAGGGTACGAAATCCATCTTCGATGTCGAGATTCGCCGCCGCCGCACGGGCCGCGTGTTCGAGCTCAAGGATCTGGTGCTGCCCATGCCCGGTCGTCACAATGTGTCCAATGCCACGGCGGCGATTGCTGTCGCCAATCGGCTCGGCATTTCCAATGAGGATATCCGCAAGGGTCTGGCCTCGTTCAGCGGCGTCAAGCGGCGCTTCACGCTGACCGGCGAGTGGAACGGCGTCCAGGTTTTCGACGATTACGGGCACCATCCGGTGGAGATCAAGGCCGTGCTCAAGGCGGCGCGCGAGGCGACCGGTGGGCGCATCATCGCCGTGCACCAGCCGCACCGCTATACCCGTCTGTCGAGCCTGATGGCGGAATTCGCCGCCTGCTTCAACGATGCCGACAGCATCCTGATCGCGCCGGTCTATTCGGCGGGCGAAGACGCGATTCCCGAGGCCGATTCGCAGACGCTGGTTTCGCGCATCAAGTCTGCCGGCCACCGCGACGCCCGCTATCTCGAAACGCCACAGGATCTGGCGCCGATCGTCGCAGGCATTGCTAAGCCCGGTGATTTCGTGGTTTTGTTGGGGGCTGGTAATATCACGCAATGGGCAGCGGCGCTGCCCAGGGAATTGGAAGGCATTTCGGGACAGTCCGCATGAAACAGGTGAATGGGGAAAAACTTCTGGCATCCCTCGGAGACGGGACGAGCCAACTTCGTGGACGTTTGACGCCTGACGCGCCGATGGACCGGGTAACCTGGTTCCAGGCTGGCGGGCTTGCCGAACTGATGTTCCAGCCGCATGACGTCGACGATCTGGTGACGTTTCTGAAGTTGTTGCCCGAGGACGTACCGCTGACTGTCGTCGGCGTCGGCTCGAACCTTCTGGTGCGTGACGGCGGTATTCCGGGTGTCGTTTTGCGCTTGTCCGCCAAGGGCTTCGGCCAGGTGGAGCTTGCCGGCGAAAACCGTATCCGCGCCGGCGCGATCTGCCCGGACAAGAACGTGGCGGCGATGGCGGCCGATAACGGCATCGGCGGTCTGCACTTCTATTACGGCATTCCCGGCAGCATCGGCGGCGCGCTGCGCATGAATGCAGGCGCCAACGGCGTCGAGACGGCGATGCGCGTCGTCGAGGTCCATGCGGTCGATCGCAAGGGCAACAAGCATGTGCTCTCGAATACCGATATGGGCTATAGCTACCGCCACAGCGAGGCGGCGTCCGACCTGATCTTCACCCATGCCGTCTTTGAAGGTTACGCCGAAGACCGCGCGGTGATTCGGGCCGAAATGGATGCCGTGCGCAATCATCGCGAGACGGTACAGCCGATCCGCGAAAAGACCGGCGGTTCGACCTTCAAGAACCCTGAGGGCCATTCGGCCTGGAAGCTGATCGACGACGCCGGCTGCCGCGGACTGATGATCGGGGGGGCGCAAATGTCGTCGCTGCATTGCAATTTCATGATCAATATCGGCCATGCGACCGGTTACGATCTCGAATATCTCGGCGAAACCGTTCGCGCGCAGGTGTTTGAAACGTCCGGGATCAAGCTGCAATGGGAAATCAAGCGCCTCGGTATTTTCATGCCGGGACGCGAGGTTGCGCCCTTCCAGGGCGTGACGACCGAGTAAAGCCTTTTCGCTCTTCGGAAGAAAAAGCGAAAAGGCATTAAAATCAGGCGAAAGCTTTGTGATGGGCGGCGATGAATTTCACGCCGCCCATGTCGTTTGTGGTGGTGGCGAGCGCCACATCCATGCCCTTTTCGGTGATCCGCACCAGCGCGAAGCCGCCCATGAAGGCGGCGGTGGCCTTGACGATGTCGAAGCCGGCGGCCTGATAGATCATCGCCGTATCATGCTCATGACCGTGGAAGATGGCGGCGATGTTGTAGCCCTTGAGCAGATCGAGGAAGGCCTTGCGCTCGTCATCCGACCACCAGTGCGGCGCGCCGCTGCCATCGACATCGAAGGTCTTCTTGTCCGGATCCCAGCGCTCCAGGGAAAAGTGATCCCAGCCGTAATGCTGGAACAGCACGACCGGGCGACCGTCTGCGGCATAGGTTGCAAGGTCGGCCTTGAGCCAGTCGAGGCCGCCGGCCGCACCCTTGTTGCGATCGCCGGCGAAGCGTTGCATCTGCACGAGATGCAGGCCTTGCCAGTTCCATGAGTAATTGTCCGACGCTTCGTCGTAATTGTCGACCGGCACGGTCGGCTTGAAGAAGACGCTCGGCTTGTGATTGAGGCGAACGTAGTCGCGCAGCTCGTTGCGATACCAGTCGAGATTGGGCGGGCGCCCGTCCTGATCGAGGTCGTGATTGCCGAGGCCGACATAGACGGGATAATGCACGCGGTCCGGTCCGTGCCCCTGCTGGTAGCGATGCGAGAATTGCAGCAGCTGCGCGCCTTCGCTGGGCTCTGCCGTCTGGCCGCCGCCGTCATCGGTGACATCGCCGCAGACGACGACGCCAAGCGGCTTGGCGATAACCTGGCCGGCGCTGGCAAAGCCGGTCGGCTTGCCGTCGATCTCTGTCGGCCAGCGATTCTTGTGGACGGCGTTGAGCGCCGCGATATGGCGCAGCAGGTTCGCATCCGTCTTGCCTTCCTGAAGGCAATTGGGGCTCAGGCCATCGCCCATGCGGCAGGCATGGACATCGTTGATGACGAGGAAGGTGACGTCTGTGGCGGGAATGGCAGCACTGGCGGCGCGGGGGCCGAGAAAGAGGGCAAGACTGCCGCCGGCCAGAAAATCACGTCTGCGAATCAAGATACGCTCCATCGAAGGGGAGCGAGGATTATAGGGTTATTGCAACCTGCGCGAAAGGGAGAGGGCCGCGCTGGCGAGCGCGGCCCAGCTCGAATCAGACCTCGTCCTTGCCCGAAGCCAAGATGCTGACCAGCGTCACCACGGCGGAAATGCCGAGGTAATAGCCGACATAGGTCATGCCGTAAGTCGCCTGCAGCCAGGTGGCGATGTAAGGCGCAAGCGACGCCCCGAAAATGCCGGCAAGGTTGAAGGTGATCGACGAGCCGGTATAGCGCACGGCGGTCGGGAAGGGTGCGGCCAGCGCCGTTCCGATCAGGCCGTAGGTCATGCCCATCAGCGCCATCGCGAAGATCACGAAGACGAAGATCGAACCTTCGCCGCCGGTCATCAGGCCGGGCAGGAAGAAGGAGAAGATACCGATCAGTACGGTCGTCAGGATCAGCATCTCGCGGCGACCGAAGCGCTCGGCAAGCTTGCCGATGATCGGGATGAAGATGCCGAAGACGATCGAGCCGAGGATCTGCACTTCCAGCGCGTCGAGGAAGGGTATCTTCAGGACCTTGACGTTGTAGGAAAGCAGGTAGGCCGAGCCGATGTAGAACAGCACGAAAGTCGCCAGCGCGACGAAGGTGCCAAGCAGCAGCGAACGCTTATGGTTGGCGAAAAGCTCGGCGACCGGAACGGCGACGCGTTCATGGCTGTCGATGGCCTTCTGGAAGTCCGGCGTTTCGGTGATCGACAGACGCACCCAGAGGCCGATAGCGATCAGGATGATCGAGGCGATGAACGGCACGCGCCAGCCCCAGCTCAGCAAAGCTTCCTGCGACATGAGTTGCAGCAGCAGCCAGAAGACGCCGGACGACAGGAACAGGCCGACCGGCGCGCCGAGCTGCGGGAACATGCCGTACCAGCTCTTCTTTCCCTCGGGTGCGTTTTCGGTGGCGAGCAGCACCGCGCCGCCCCATTCGCCGCCAAGCCCGAAACCCTGGCCGAAACGGCACAGCGCCAGAAGCAGCGGCGCGAAAACGCCGATCTGTTCGTAGGAAGGCAAGAGGCCAATGACCACGGTCGAGATACCCATGGTCAGCAGCGCCGCCACCAGCGTCGTCTTGCGTCCGATGCGGTCGCCGAAATGGCCGAAGACGATGGCGCCGAAGGGCCTTGCGAAGAAGGCGATGGAGAAGGTGGCGAAGGAGGAGAGCAGCGCGGTCGTCGGATCGCTGTTGGGGAAGAACAGCGTCGGGAACACCAGAACGGCGGCGGTGGCGTAGACGTAGAAGTCGAAGAATTCGATGGTCGTGCCGACCAGGCTGGCCATCAGAACTTGTGCAGGCGAATTGACCTTGTTCGATGAGTCCGGGGTCGGCGATATGCGCGATATCGCGTCGGTCATTGGTTTTCCAATCGGGAATGTATCAGGGCCGTCATCGGCCTGTCGTGTCATTAATCGATTTTGCCGGGCCGCGAAATGCGCAGTTGGTATTAATAAGTCTTGCTTATTTGCAAATTTTGCATTCCTGCCATGCATAGATATCGAGGCGGAGAATGTCCTGCCGGCGAAAATTGCCGGAAAAGCCGGGGAATTTGCCCCATTCACACTTTAGCGTCCCATTTTCGACACTCGTCCGCGGGGACTTGATTTGGCGGCAATGCTCTGATTCCAGAGGATGAATCCGATTCCATGATCGAGGCGGCGCAGAAATATTTGTGCCGAACCGGCGCCGGTTAACAAAAGTAAACACTTCATTAACCTTAATGGCGTCTAACTCGGACATGGCGCGGAATGTCCCGATTCGCCGCGGACGCGGAGATGAAGGACTGGGCCAACGCAGACATGGTTTGGGGGCGTGAATGACGAAGCATATTGCTGTCCTGATGGGCGGGTTTTCCTCGGAGCGGCCGGTGAGCCTGTCCTCGGGCGCAGCCTGTGCGGATGCGCTCGAAGCTGAAGGTTTTCGCGTGACGCGTATCGATGTCGACCGCAATGTCGCCTCGGTTCTGGCGGACCTGCGTCCCGACGTTGCCTTCAATGCATTGCACGGCCCCTATGGTGAGGACGGCACGATCCAGGGCGTCCTCGAATATCTGGAAATTCCCTATACCCATTCGGGCGTTCTTGCCTCGGCGCTGGCCATGGACAAGGCGCAAGCCAAGCTTGTCGCCAAGGCGGCGGGCATTCCCGTTGCAGAAGCGCGGGTGATGAGCCGTTTCGACATCGGCAACGACCACCCGATCAAGCCGCCTTACGTCGTCAAGCCTGTTCGCGAGGGCTCGTCCTTCGGCGTCGTCATCGTGCAGGCGGATCGTACGCATCCGCCGCAGATCCTCTCCTCCGGAGAATGGCGCTATGGCGACCGCGTCATGGTGGAGCGTTACGTGCCGGGCCGCGAGCTGACCTGCGGCGTCATGGGCGATACCCCGCTCGGCGTCACCGAGATCATCCCGCTCTCGCATGAATTCTACGACTATGATGCAAAGTATGCCGCAGGCGGTTCCCGCCACGTCATTCCGGCGCAGATTTCACCGAATATTTACCAAACAATACAACAATTGGCTCTCAAGGCGCATCAAGCGATCGGGTGCCGCGGCGTCAGCCGCTCCGACTTCCGGTTCGATGATTCCTCCGGCGATGGCGAAGTCATCTGGCTGGAGGTCAACACGCAACCCGGCATGACACCGACATCCCTGGTGCCCGAAATGGCTCAGCATGCTGGCCTTTCCTTTGGTGAATTTCTCCGTTGGATGGTGGAGGACGCTTCTTGTTCGCGCTGATTGGCAAAAAGGCGATGAAGCAGCAGCAGGCTTATGCCGCGCCGTTGCCGTTCGAGCTGGACGACAAGCTCGTTCTGCCGAGACCCCTGCGACGCATGGTTCGCTTTATGGTGAGCCTTGCGACCGGTCGTATCCATATTCCGGCCCATACCGGCACGCTCGCCACCTTCGTCTTCTTCGGCGCGACGGGCCTCTACGGCATGTCCCTCGGCGGCCAGGCCGATTCGCTGGCGGAAGCGACGACGACCGCCGTCGGCTTCGCCATTGAGGACGTGAAGGTTTCGGGTAACAACCAGACCTCGGAAATCGATATCCTGCAATTGCTGGGCCTTGACGGGACGACCTCGCTGGTTGCGCTCGACATCAATGCCGCGCGCCAGAAGCTTATCCATCTGCCCTGGGTGCAGGATGCGGAAGTGCGCAAGATCTATCCGCGCACGATCGAGGTTAAGCTCAAAGAGCGCGAAGCCTATGCGATCTGGCAGCATGGCGCGGAACTGTCGCTGATCGAAAGAAGCGGCAGCGTCATCGCCCCCTTGCGCGACAACAAATACACCGCCTTGCCGCTCTTCGTCGGCCAGAATGCCGAGCGCGCCGTCGACGATTTCGAAAAGCAGTTTGCCGACTGGCCGGAGATGAAGAAGCGCGTCAAGGCCTTCGTTCGCGTTGCCGGTCGCCGCTGGGATCTGCATCTCGACAACGGCATCGTCGTCAAGCTGCCGGAAACCGACGTATCGCGCGCCCTGCAGCAGCTGACGTCGCTTGAGGCCGAGCATCGGCTGCTGGATCGCGACATCGCCGCCGTCGATCTGCGGTTGGCCGATCGTACCACCATTCAGTTGACTCCCGGCGCCGCCGAGCGTCGCCAAGTGGCCGTACAGGCCCGGGACAAGGCCATCAAGAAAGCGGAGAAACAGATATGAGCATCTTCGGATCCTCACATTTCGGTCTTCCGCGTCTCAAGCCGCTGTCATCCAAGCGGTCTCATGTCGTTACGGTGCTCGACATCGGTTCGACCAAGGTCGTTTGCATGATCGGCCGGCTGACGCCGCGCGAAGAAAGCGAAATCCTTCCCAATCGCACCCATCATGTCGAGGTGATCGGCATCGGGCACCAGCGCTCGCGCGGCATCAAGGCCGGTGTCATCGCCGATCTCGAAGCGGTCGAAAGCGTCGTGCGGCTTGCCGTCGATGCGGCCGAGCGCATGGCGGGGCTGACCGTCGACAGCCTGATCGTCAATGTTTCCGCCGGCCGCGTCGCCAGCGACGTCTATACCGCCACCATCGATCTCGGCGGCCAGGAAGTCGAGGGCAACGACCTCAAGCGCGTGCTCACCGCCGCCTGCCAGCAATCGGTCCGCAACGACCGCGCCGTACTGCATTCGCTACCAACAGGTTATTCGCTGGACGGCGAGCGCGGCATCCGCGATCCGCTCTCCATGTATGGCGACGTTCTCGGCGTTGACATGCATGTGGTGACCTCCGAGCGCACAGCGCTCAAGAACCTCGAACTGTGCATCAACCGCGCGCATCTGTCGGTCGAAGGCATGGTCGTGACCCCCTATGCCAGCGGCCTTGCTGCTCTCGTCGATGACGAGGTCGAACTCGGTTGCGCCGCCATCGACATGGGCGGCGGCACCACGACCATCTCGGTCTTCGCCGAAGGCAAGCTGGTGCATATCGATGCCGTCAGCCTTGGCGGCCATCACGTCACCACCGATCTCGCCCGCGGTCTCTCGACCCGGATCGAGGATGCCGAACGGCTGAAGGTGGTTCATGCCTCCGCGCTGCCGAATGCCGGCGACGAGCGCGATCTGGTCTCCATCCCGCCGATCGGCGAGGACGACCGCGATCAGCCGACCCAGGTGCCGCGCGCGCTGGTGTCGCGGATCGTGCGCGCCCGCATCGAGGAAACGCTGGAACTGATCCGCGACCGCATCCAGCGCTCCGGCTTCAGCCCGATCGTCGGCAAGCGCGTCGTCCTGACCGGCGGCGCCAGCCAGTTGACCGGCCTTTCGGAAGCCGCACGCCGCATCCTGGCGCGCAATGTCCGCATCGGCCGCCCGATGGGCGTCTCCGGCCTGCCGACGGCAGCCAAGGGCCCGGCCTTTTCGACGGCGGTCGGCCTGCTGATCTATCCGCAGGTCGCCGATATGGAAACCCATGCGGGTCAGGGTGGTCTGCTGTCGTCTCTGGGCGGCGGCAATAGCCGGATCGCGCGCGTAGGGCAGTGGCTGAAAGAGAGTTTTTGACACCGCGCCGGAGCCGACACCGGTTCCGGGCAAGGTGACGCAGGTATAGCAACATATTGGCCGGCGTGGTGATGCGACCGGATAAAGAAGGAACGGGTAAATGACAATCAAGCTGCAAAAGCCAGACATCACCGAGTTGAAGCCTCGGATAACCGTATTCGGCGTGGGCGGCGGCGGCGGCAACGCCGTGAACAACATGATCACAGCCGGGCTGCAGGGCGTCGATTTCGTCGTCGCCAATACCGATGCCCAGGCGCTCGCCATGGCGAAGTCGGATCGAATCATCCAGCTCGGCATCAATGTCACGGAAGGCCTCGGCGCCGGCTCGCAGCCGGAAGTCGGTCGCGCCGCCGCTGAAGAATGCATCGACGAGATCGTCGATCACCTGAATGGCACGCATATGTGCTTCGTCACCGCCGGCATGGGCGGCGGCACCGGCACGGGTGCTGCCCCGGTCGTCGCGCAGGCTGCGCGCAACAAGGGCATCCTCACCGTCGGCGTCGTCACCAAGCCGTTCCATTTCGAAGGCGCGCGTCGCATGCGTCTGGCCGAAATGGGCATCCAGGAGCTGCAGAAGTCGGTCGACACGCTGATCGTCATTCCGAACCAGAACCTGTTCCGTATCGCCAACGACAAGACGACCTTCGCCGATGCGTTTGCGATGGCCGACCAGGTTCTGTATTCGGGCGTTGCCTGCATCACCGACCTGATGGTCAAGGAAGGCCTCATCAACCTCGACTTCGCCGACGTCCGCTCGGTGATGCGCGAGATGGGCCGCGCGATGATGGGTACGGGCGAAGCCTCCGGTTCGGGCCGCGCCATGCAGGCCGCCGAAGCCGCGATCGCCAACCCGCTGCTCGACGAAACCTCGATGAAGGGCGCTCAAGGTCTGCTGATCTCCATCACCGGTGGTCGCGACCTGACCCTTTTCGAAGTCGACGAAGCTGCGACCCGCATCCGCGAAGAAGTCGATCCGGACGCCAACATCATCCTCGGCGCCACCTTCGACGAATCGCTTGACGGCATCATCCGCGTTTCGGTCGTCGCCACCGGTATCGACCGCGTTCTGGCGGAAGCCAACAAGGATATCGACTTTCGCCAGATGACGAAGCCCGCTATCCGTCCGTCCGCGGCCGCCGCTCCGGCAGTGGCCGCACCTCAGCCTGCCGCCGTGATGCAGGCACCGAAGACCGTCATCGATCCGGTTGCGCAGACCATCCGTTCGGCAGAAGCCGAGCTGGAGCGTGAACTCGACATCGCCGCCCATCGTCCTGCCATGCAGGCGCAGCAAGCGGCCGCTCCGCAGGAAGACGCCTTCCGTCCGCAGAGCAAGCTGTTTGCCCAGTCCGCTCCGGTGGAGGCGCCCGTCGCCGCCCGTCCGGCAGCGCCGTTGATGCAGCAGCCTGTCGCGCAGCAGCCGGTTCACCATCAGCCGGCGCCGGTCATGCAGCAGCATGCCCCGGCCCCGAGCATGGGCCAGCCGCTCGGCACGCAGCAGCCGATGATGCGCCAGGAGCCTGCCGCTCCGGTCATCCGCCCCGCCGCTGAAGCGCCGGTGCGCATGCCCAAGGTCGAGGACTTCCCGCCGGTCGTGAAGGCCGAACTGGATCATCGCACCCAGCCGGCAGCGGCTCCCCATGCGGAAGAGCGTGGCCCGATGGGCCTGCTGCGCCGTATCACCAGCTCGCTGAACCGTCGCGACGAAGAGGAATTCCCGGCAGAGGCTAGCGCCCCCGCGCAGGCCGCTCCCCAGCAGCAGCGTCGCCCGCTGTCGCCGGAAGCCAGCCTCTACGCGCCGCGCCGCGGCCAGCTTGACGATCACGGTCGCCAGGTGGCTTCCGGCCGCATCGGCGGCGAGGAAGACCAGCTTGAAATCCCGGCGTTCCTGCGTCGTCAGTCCAACTGACGGACCTTGAATCTTCGCTAGCGAACGCCCGGGCAGCCATGCCCGGGCGTTTGTGTTTCAGCCTGTCTCAAAATGTTAAAAATTCGTTTCTTTTCAATTACGTGAGTTCGTAACAAAGCGAAAGAAACAGTGATTTGGAATGTCGTTCCCCGCCGCGTATGTAGAGAATGAAGGCGATCGGACTCACCGGTTCGAAGCGCCGAAAGAACAAGCGAAGGGCCTGTGTTCCGACAACCGGATGCGCGTGGTCCCGACAAGAGAAGGCGCATATTCATGGCGATAGGATTGCTGGGGTTTCAGACGACGATTGCAAGCCCGGTTGGGCTCAATGGCATCGGCGTTCATTCGGGAACCCCCGTCTCGATCGTGTTCCATCCGGCCGAAGCCGGGACGGGCATCGTCTTCCAGCGGGTGACTGAAGGTGAGGTCGTGGCGGAAGTGCGGGCCGTGTCGTCTCAGGTCGGCAATACCGATCTCTGCACCGTACTCGGCGTCCAGCCGGACCGTTCCATCGCCACCGTCGAACATGTGATGGCCGCGCTCTACGCGATGGGTATCGACAATATCGTCGTCGAGGTTCACGGCGCGGAAATGCCGATCATGGACGGCAGCTCCGAGCCTTTCATCGAAGCCATCGAGCAGGTCGGCACCAAGACGCTCGGCGTCAAGCGCCGCTACATTCGCGTCGTCAAGCCGGTTCGCATCGAATCGGGCGCCTCCTGGTCGGAATTCCTGCCCTATGACGGCACGCGCTTCGAAGTGGAGATCGATTTCGAAACGCCGCTGATCGGCCGCCAGTCCTGGAAGGGCGACCTGACTGCCCAAACCTTCAAGACGGAACTGTCGCGGGCTCGCACCTTCGGCTTCATGCGCGATGTCGAGCGCCTGTGGGCCGCCGGTTATGCGCTGGGTTCGTCGCTGGAAAATTCCGTCGTCATCTCCGACGACCATGCCGTGATCAATATCGAGGGTCTGCGCTACAAGGGCGACGAGTTCGTGCGCCACAAGACGCTGGATGCGGTCGGCGACCTTGCCATGGCCGGCGCGCAGTTCATCGGCTGCTACCGTTCCTATCGCGGCGGCCATCGCATGAACGCGCAGGCGCTGAAGGCGCTGCTCAGCGATCCCACGGCTTACGAAGTGGTCGAGCCGCCGGCAGCCCGCCAGCGAGTCGGCGCGCGGGAATTCGTGGCGGTCAACGCGCCTGAATTCGCGCCCTGGTCGGCGTGAGCATCAAAATTTCGAAATTCAAAGCCGCTCCCTCCAGGGCGGCTTTTTTCGTGCAAGGTCTTCGTGGCGTCTTGCAACCGGTGCATTTCCAGGAAAAGTGTGAAACGGTTTTCCGTCCGGAAATGCGCAAAAATGCTTAAAGGGAAATTTTCAAATCTTTTCCTGTATTTGCAAAGCGTCTTAAACCTTCAATTGTGGCTTGCCTTGCCATAAAAATGCGTTAATGCCTCATCATTGCGTTGCTCTCCGGGTGCTTTTATGGCTAGAAACGCCAGCAGTTGAGCGCCGCGGAGCAATCGGGGCGGCAAGTGGGATCAGACCGAATGAAACGGACGGGGTCGTTGATGATGAAGAAGACGGCAAGAATGGTATGCGTTTCCTTGCTGTTGGCAGGTACGGCTGCCTTCGTTTCCGGTTGCCAGACCGATCCCGACATCGACATCACCAAGCTGGGCGTCGAGACCGATCCGCCGGAAACCCTCTATAATCAGGGCCTGGCAAACCTGCGCGCCGGCAACACGGCCGAAGCGGGCCGCAAGTTCGACGCCATCGACCAGCAGCATCCCTTCACCGACTGGGCGCGCAAGGCGCTCGTCATGTCGACCTTCGTCAAATATCGCCAGGCGAAGTATGACGAGGCGATCACGACCGGCAACCGCTACATGGGCCAGTATCCGCATTCGCAGGATGCCGATTATGTGCAGTACCTGATCGGCCTGTCCTATTCGAAGCAGATTTCGGATGTGACGCAGGACCAGCGCGCCGCCGCCAAGACCATCGAAGCGATGATGAAGGTGGTGCAGAACTATCCGAAGTCGCAATATGTCGACGATGCGCAGTCCAAGATCCGCTTCGCCCGCGACCAGCTCGCCGGCAAGGAAATGCAGATCGGCCGCTACTATCTCGAACGCAAGGAATATCTGGCGGCGATTTCGCGCTTCCGCGTCGTCGTCGAGCAGTTCTCCAACACCAATCAGGTCGAGGAAGCGCTGGCGCGTCTCGTGGAATCCTATTACGCCATGGGCATCGTGCAGGAAGCGCAGACCGCGGCCGCCGTGCTGGGCCATAACTATCCTGACAGCCAGTGGTATGCGGACAGCTACAAGCTGCTGCAGAGCGGCGGCGTCGAGCCGCGCGAGAGCTCCGGCTCCTGGATCGCGCGCGCCGGCAAGAAGCTGCTCCTGGGCACTTGACGGCCGGATAAGCCATGCTCACCCAGCTATCGATCCGCGATATCGTTCTGATCGAGCGGCTGGATCTGGCTTTCGAGTCCGGGCTGTCGGTGCTGACCGGCGAGACGGGCGCGGGCAAGTCCATCCTCCTCGACAGTCTTTCGCTGGCGCTCGGCGGGCGCGGCGATGGCGGCCTTGTTCGCCATGGAGAGGACAAGGGCCAGGTGACGGCCGTGTTCGACGTGCCGATGGATCATGCCGCCCGTCGCCTGCTGCGCGACAACGGCATCGATGACGATGGCGACCTGATCTTCCGCCGCCAGCAATCGGCGGACGGCCGCACCAAGGCATTCGTCAATGACCAGCCGGTCGGCGTGCAGCTGATGCGCCAGGCCGGGCAGATGCTTGTCGAAATCCACGGCCAGCACGATGACCGCGCCCTGATCGATACCGACGCTCACCGCCAATTGCTCGATGCCTTCGCCGGCCTCGGTGACGAGGCGACGGGCGTTGCCGCCCTCTATCGCACCTGGCGTGACAATGAGCGCACCTTGCGCAAGCATCGCGAAAAGGTCGAGACTGCCGCCCGCGAGGCCGATTACCTGCGCGCTTCCGTCGAAGAGCTGGAAGTGCTCTCGCCGCAGGACGGCGAGGAGGAGGCGCTGGCTGAAAGCCGCTCACGCATGCAGAAGGCCGAGCGCATCGCCGGCGACATTTCCGAGGCCAGCGATTTCCTGAACGGCAATGCCTCGCCCGTGCCGCATATCGCTTCGCTGGTGCGCCGGCTGGAGCGCAAGAGCCATGAAGCGCCCGGTTTGCTCGAGGACGCGGTGCAGATGCTCGATTCGGCGCTCGACCAGTTGTCGAATGCGCAGATGGAAATCGAGGCGGCGCTGCGCAAGACGGAGTACGATCCGCGCGAGCTGGAGCGCGTCGAGGAACGGCTGTTTGCGTTGCGCGCCGCCTCCCGCAAATATTCCGTGCCCGTCACCGACCTGCCGGCGCTGGCCCAGAAGATGATCGCCGATCTTGCCGAGCTGGATGCCGGCGAGGAGCGGCTGGCGGAACTGGAGCGGCAGGTGGCCGCCGCGCGCGAGGCTTTCGACGCGGCAGCCCGGAACCTTTCCGCGAAGCGCCATGTGGCGGCTGAGGCTTTGTCCGAGGCGGTGATGGTGGAGCTGCCGGCGCTGAAGCTGGAGCGCGCCCGTTTCACCGTGCAGATGACCACCGATGCCGAGCAGGCGACGGCGGAGGGCATCGACGTCGCCGAATTCCATGTGCAGACCAATCCGGGTACGCGGCCGGGGCCGATCACCAAGGTCGCCTCTGGCGGCGAACTCTCGCGTTTCCTGCTGGCGCTGAAGGTGGCGCTTGCCGATCGCGGTTCTGCCCCGACGCTGGTCTTCGACGAAATCGATACGGGCGTCGGCGGCGCGGTGGCGGATGCCATCGGCCAGCGCCTGAAGCGGCTGTCGGACACGGTGCAGGTTCTGACCGTCACCCATGCGCCGCAGGTGGCTGCCCGGGCCATCACCCATTTCCAGATTTCCAAGGGGCTGGCCGCCGCCGGCAGCGACCGTGTGACGACCCGTGTCGTGACCATGGCGCCATCGGATCGGACGGAAGAGATTGCCCGTATGCTTGCCGGCGAATCGGTTACCGAGGAAGCGCGTGCCGCCGCCAAGCGGCTTTTGACCGGCGGCGTGTGAACGCCGGCAATTTGCTGTTGTTAGCGCCCTGTGTGACCGCTTACCGACTTCCCTTCGATGCTATAATCTCTAAATGTCACTGGCGAAACCTTTGCCCGGAGTGATCGCCGATGTCCGCTGAAAATCCCAATGTCGATATCATGACGATGGAAGAGGCCGCTGCGGAACTGGAGCGGCTTGCGCGCGAGATTGCCCATCACGACGCGCTCTATCACGGCAAGGATGCGCCGGAGATTTCCGATGCGGATTACGATGGGTTGAAGCGGCTGAACGACGCCATCGAGGCGCGCTTTCCGGAGCTCGTGCGTGAAGACAGCCCGTCACGGCGGGTGGGGGCGGCGCCCTCGGTCACCTTCTCGCCGGTCGTCCATGCCCGGCCAATGCTGTCGCTCGACAATACGTTTTCGGATGAGGATGTCAGCGATTTCGTCGCCAGCGTTCATCGCTTTCTGGGAGCCTTGCCGGACGATTCCATTGCCTTTACCGCCGAGCCGAAGATCGACGGTCTTTCCATGTCCCTGCGCTACGAGAACGGCCGGCTGGTGAGTGCGGCGACGCGCGGCGACGGCACGACGGGTGAGAACGTCACGGCTAATGTGCGCACCATCAAGGAAATTCCCGAGCGCCTTCCGGCCGGCGTGCCCGAGGTCGTGGAGGTGCGCGGCGAAATCTACATGGCGAAAAGCGATTTTCTGGCGCTGAACCGGCAGATGGAGGCCGAGGGCAAGCAGACATACGTCAATCCGCGCAACACGGCCGCCGGCTCTCTGCGTCAGCTCGACGCCAAGGTGACCGCCAGCCGCAAGCTGCGCTTCTTCGCCTATGCCTGGGGCGAGATGTCGGAAATGCCGGCCGATACCCAGTTCGGCATGGTGCAAAAATTCAGGGAATGGGGCTTTCCGGTCAACCCGCTGATGAAGCGGCTGAACTCCGTCTCCGAGATCCTCGCCCACTACCATGAGATCGGGCTGGAGCGGCCGGAGCTGGATTACGATATCGACGGCGTGGTCTACAAGGTCGATCGGCTGGACCTGCAGCAGCGCCTCGGCTTTCGTTCGCGCTCGCCGCGCTGGGCGACGGCGCATAAATTCCCCGCCGAGCAGGCTTTCACCACCGTCGAGGCGATCGACATCCAGGTCGGCCGCACCGGCGCGCTGACGCCGGTGGCGCGGCTGACGCCGGTGACCGTCGGTGGCGTCGTCGTCACCAATGCGACGCTGCACAATGCCGACTACATCGAAGGCATCGGCAATAGCGGCGAACGCATCCGCCCCGAGGGCCATGACATCCGCATCGGCGACACCGTTATCGTCCAGCGCGCCGGCGACGTCATTCCGCAGGTGCTGGATGTGGTGCTGGAGAAACGCGCGGACGATGCTGCGGTTTATGCGTTTCCGAAGAAATGCCCGGTCTGCGGCTCCCATGCCGTGCGTGAGCGCAACGAGAAGACCGGCAAGCTCGATTCGGTGACGCGCTGCACCGGCGGCTTCGTCTGCCGGGCGCAGGCGACGGAGCATCTGAAGCATTTCGTCTCGCGCAACGCCTTCGATATCGAGGGACTGGGCGCGAAGCAGATCGATTTCTTCTTCGAAAGCGAGGATCCGGCGCTGCAAATCCGCACCGCGCCGGATATCTTCACGCTCAAGGCGCGGCAGGAGACCTCGCTCGCCAAGCTCGAAAACATCGACGGCTTCGGCAAGGTCAGTGTGAAAAAACTGTTCGAGGCAATCGACAAGCGCCGCGATATCGCGCTGCATCGCTTCATCTATGCGCTCGGCATCCGACATGTCGGCGAAACCACCGGCAAGCTTCTGGCGCGCTCCTACGGCACCTATGAGGCCTTTGCGGGCGCGATGAAGGAGGCGGCGCCGCTTGCCGGCGAGGCGTGGAACGAGCTGAACGCCGTCGAGGGCATCGGCGAGATCGTGGCCCGCTCCATCGTCGAATTCTACAAGGAGCCGCGCAATATCGAGGTGGTCGACCGGCTGCTCGGCGAAGTGCGCCCCGAGGCGGCGGAACAGCCGGTGACGACGGCCAGCCCGGTCGCCGGCAAGACGGTGGTCTTCACCGGCTCGCTTGAAAAGATGACCCGCGACGAGGCCAAGGCCGGCGCGGAGCGGCTGGGTGCCAAGGTCTCCGGCTCGGTGTCGAAGAAGACTGATATCGTCGTCGCCGGGCCGGGCGCAGGCTCGAAACTCGACAAGGCGCGCGAATTCGACATCCGCATCATGGACGAGGACGAGTGGCTGGCCTTTATCGCCGAGGCATGATCTTGGCGAAGGGGGAGGCGATGCCTATCTCTGACGCATATATTGTCGGAAGGAGACGCCATGATCGGCAAGAGTGTTCGTGCAGGATTGGTCGCTGCGGCTGTTCTCGGCGGAGCGGTTGCAGCAAAGGCCGAAGTGGTCGGCAAGGTCGGGGTCGACTGGATCGGCAACGACATCATCGTCGAGGCGGTGGCCGATCCCAAGGTCAAGGGCATTACCTGCCACGTCACCTATTTCGATCGCAGCGTCATCGACCGGCTGAAGAACGGCAAATGGTTCGAGGACCCTTCCAATAATTCCATCGCCTGCCGACAGACCGGCCCGGTCGAGGTCGGTGACATCGATCTGTCCAAGGACGGCGAGGAAGTTTTCCGCGAGGGCATGTCGCTGATCTGGAAGAAACTGGTCGTCAATCGCATCTACGACAAGGCCAACGATACTTTGATTTACCTCGTTCACACCCGTGAACTGACGGATGGATCGGCGAAGATGGCGATCTCCACAGTTCCGCTTTACGGTCAACAAGTAAACTGGACGAAGGGAAAGCCCTGATTTCAGGGCTATATTAGCGACCTCTGCCCAAAAAAAGTCGGTTGAGGATAAAACATTATTGCACCTATCCCGATAGAGCGCTTTCCCGAAATGAGAAAATGATGCAACATCGGGCGGACATCCAAACGGTCCGGGGGACGCTTCGGCTCCGTGTGTTCATGTCTTGCCCGAATTGGAACCGGTGAAATTACCCCTTTGCCGGAATCGATTGCCGCCCCGCAGACCTTCCGGTCTCGGGGCGGATTTCGTTTCCGGCTTCGGCTGAAGATTTCAGCGGACGTAGATCACGTCATTGCCTTCGCCGTCCTTCCCGATGCCGACGATGTTGCTCTCGTCAAGGCTCTGGGCGCGCAGTTGCGCAGAGACTGTCGGGTCGGCAGTGACGAAGCCACGCGCTGCGGCCCTGTGCACAGGATTTTCTGCCTGCTGCTCCACAGTGCGGCGCAACGGGTCGTTCGGCGCCAGATCGTCGAGGAAGACGACGCTGAAGGGGCGATGTGCATTGATCGAGCCGGTCGTCATCATGTCGGGCGCCATCATATCCGGCGCCATCATGCGATCTTCCAGCGCTGCGACGTCGAAGCCAAGCCGTGGGCCCTTCTGTGCTGCGGCCAGGACGGGGCTTGCAGCAACCAACGTTGCCCCCAGTGCGAGGGCGGCGCCAAGCGTACAGGTGAAGGTCTTCATGACCGAGTTCCTCCGATATTCCGGGAAATCCAGTCAGACAACGTCGGTGAATCGGTTCGAGTTCCGCTTTTTTCAGATTTTGTTAACCATAATGCCGAAAGGGCGCGGTACGAACGCCTTTAGCCGCCCAGCCGGATGGGCAGGGCGGCTGTCGAGGAAGAGTGGCGGCAAGACCGGCCGGCTGCTTTTTAAGCGGCCTGCGCCAGTTCGTCGGCGATGACGGTATCCAGGTTCAGGAAGCAGACCATGTTCTTCTCAAGCGCGACGATGCCGCGGCAGAAGGCGCGCTGCGCATCCGGGATGACTTCCGGCGGCGGCTGCAGATCTTCGCTGCGAATGGTCATCATGTCGGAAACCTGCTCGACCAGCAGGCCGACCAGCTTGCCCTCGATATAGGTAACGATGATCGCCGAGCGCTCGGAGGGCTCGGTCATCTTCATGCCGAGGCGGCAGGCCATGTCGATGACTGGGATCACCGCGCCGCGCAGGTTGATAAGGCCCAGCACATAGGGCGGCGTATGCGGCATCGGCGTCACCGGCGCCCAGCCGCGGATTTCGCGGATGGCCATGATGTCAATGCAGAACTCCTGATCGCCCAGATGGAACGATACGATCTCGAGATAGGATCCCGACTGCTTGATGGCGTTGGACATGCTCAAAACTCTTCCCACTCTTCGCTTGCGGCAGCCGTCCTCGAAACGGCGCTGCCGGATGTGAATGCTCCCGCAAGCTTGCCGACGAGGCGCCTTGCGGGAGACGGTGCTGGACGCGAGGCAGCGCTTGCCGCCTGCGGTGCGCGAGCGGCGCGGGCGCCTTCGCGAATCTGGAACTGGCCGACCAGTTGCGCCAGGTTTTCGGCGTCGCCGGCCAGTGCATGGCTGGCGGCATTGGTTTCTTCGACCATTGCCGCGTTCTTCTGCGTCGCCTGATCCATCTGGCTGACGGCGGTGTTGATTTCGGTGAGGCCGACGGATTGCTCGCGGGCGGACGTGACGATCGCCTTGACGTGATCGTTGATGCGCGAAACGTCCTCGCCGATCTGGCGGAGTGCATCACCGGTGGCGGTGACGAGATCGACCCCGGTCTTCACTTCGGTGCTCGATTTCGACACCAGGTGTTTGACGTCCTTTGCGGCGGTGGCGGTGCGGCCGGCAAGCTCGCGCACTTCCTGGGCGACGACGGCGAAGCCCTTGCCCGCTTCGCCGGCGCGAGCGGCCTCGACGCCGGCGTTCAGCGCCAGCAGATTGGTCTGGAAGGCGATTTCATCGATGACGTTGATGATCGTGCCGATTTCGCTCGATGCGCGCTCGATGCGCTCCATCGCCTCCATGGCGTCGCCGACGATGCGTCCGCCCTGATTGGTGCGGGCGCGGGTGTCGTCGACCATCAGGCTCGCCTCTTCGGCGCGGTTGGTGGTGCTGCGCACCGTGGCGGTAATTTCTTCGAGCGCTGCGGAGGTTTCTTCCAGCGATGCGGCTTGCTGTTCCGTGCGGCGGGCCAGATCGTCGGCGGAGGCGCGCATCTGGCGGCTGTTGGCCTCGATCGAGGAGCCGTTTTCACGGATCTGGACCAGAACGTCGCTGAGCTTTTCGGTCGTGCGGTTGAAGTCCTGACGCAGTTGCTCGAGATCGGCGCGGAAGGGCCGCTCGAGGCGCACGGAAATATCGCCATCCGACAGGCGGGTCAGCCCGCCGGCCAGCGCTTCAACCGCGGCGCGGACTTCGCGATCCTCTTCCGTCTTTGCGGCTTCGCGGCCGAGCCGTTCGCGCTCGCGCTCGCCGCGCGCTGTTTCGCTGGCGGCTTCGAGATCACGCTTTTCCAAAGCGGCCTGGCGGAACAGCTCGGTCGAGCGCGCCATTTCGCCGATTTCGTCGCTGGTATCGATTTCGGAGACCGGCGACGTGTAGTCGCCACCGATGATGCGCTGCATGCTGTCGCGCAGGCCGTGTATGCCGCGGCGCAGCCGTCCGCCATGCCATGCCTGCAGGCCGATGGTGAGAAGCAGCGCCAGCAGGCCGCAGGCGGTTTGCAGGAAGAGCGATTGTGATGATGCCGCACCCGCGTCGGCGACGCGCAGATCGACGACCTTCCGGCCTTCGGTGCACAGGGTCTGCAGCATTTCTTTCATGCGCGCGCCAGCGCCATCGACGACGTCGTCGAGTTTGGCGTAGTCGGCCTCCGGTGCGCCGGTTTCGACCATCCGCTTGAGGTCGACCTGGATTTTGCTCTGCAATTCGGCAAGATCGGCGTCATAGGCGGAAACGATGTCCGGCTTGCCGATTTCGGCGGCCACGGCACGCATCTGGTCACCGCCTTCGCGCAGGCTTTGCAGCGACTTGGCGATGATCTCGATCCGCTCCGGGGAAACGACGCGGTCATTGCGGTCGATGATCGTATCCATCGCCGTCAGCACAAGATTGAGATTGGCGACACGCATCTCGTTGACGCGGTCGACATTGCGCTGGATTTCCGTTGCCCGGTTCAACGCGCCGCTGACATGGCCGTTTTCATACCAGCCGACGGCGATGACGCCGCCAAAACCGATCAACGACGCACAGGTCAGCGTCAGAAGCCGCTGCCGCACCGAAAGGGTCTTTCGAATCTGCCTGGAAGTCATTCCGTGCTAACCTGGCGGTCGTAGTGCCGCATACGATGTGGCTGGGTGCATGCGCAGTGCCGCTTCGGATCGGCTGACATGATGTCATCGCGGCTTTTGCCCGCCAACGCGATGCTCACTGTTGCAAACACTGTTTAAACTTTCGCTAAAAATTGACGCACCGCCCCGATTCCGTGGGATTTCACGGACTTCTTGATTTGCAAGACATCGGCCGAGCCGATATCAGGCGGGCTCTTGCAGCAGACAGGGTAGAAAAGGGGCTCCAATGTCCATGAAGCGCTTCCGAATCGTTATCTGGGTCGCCATCGTCGTCGTCGCCGGGGTGCTTGGCTGGCTGACGCTGGAGATGACCAAGACGCGCCAGGAAATTGCTGACGGACCCTATGGCGTGCCGTTCCAGCTTGTTTCGCAGGATGGCAAGCCGATCACCGAACAGGCGTTTCGCGGCAAGCCGTCAGCCTTGTTCTTCGGCTTTACCCATTGCCCCGAAGTCTGCCCGACGACGCTGTTCGAACTCGATGGCTGGCTCGCCAAGGTAGACCCTGATGGCACCAAGCTGAACGCCTATTTCGTCACCGTCGATCCCGAGCGCGACACGCCCGAGATCATGGGCCAGTATGTCTCCAACGTGTCCAAGCGCATCGTCGGCATTTCCGGCCCGCCGGAAAAAGTGGCGGATGTGATCAAGGGTTTCCGCGTCTATGCCAAGAAGGTGCCGCTGGACGAGAAGGAGCCCAACGGCGACTATACGATGGACCATACGGCATCGGTGTTCCTGCTCGATGGCGGCGGGCGTTTCGCCGGCACCATCGCTTACGAGGAAAATCCGGAGACCGCGGTCAAGAAGCTGGAAAATCTGGCGAAGAAGGGGTGAGGGCGAAAGCCACCGCCCGATGTCCTCGCGGTTTTGACCTGAGCATGATTCCGTTTTAAGACAAGCCCGGAAAATCAAGGGTGCGGGCGGCTGTATCGGCCGCCCTATTCGCATGAGAGAAGGTTGCCGTGGATATTCGCCTGTATGTGACGACGACGGAAGTTCGGGCCGGGGTTATCCTCGACCTGATGACGGAGGCCTTCGGCGAGGAAGACCTTGCCATCGCCACCACCGAGATCGACGAGCGCAAGGATATCTGGGAAGCCTCCGTCTACATCACCTTCGATGACGAGCAGGCAATGACCGAGCGGCTACAGGCGCTTTTTGCAAGCGAGCATGGCGATCTCGCCATCGAGCGCGAGGTCATTCCCGATGTCGATTGGGTGACGAAATCGCTGGAAGGTCTGTCGCCGGTGCGCGCCGGGCGCTTTCTCGTGCACGGGTCGCACGACCGCGACAAGGTCGCGGTCAACGACATCGCCATCGAGATCGATGCAGGACAAGCCTTCGGCACCGGACATCACGGTACGACGGCGGGTTGTCTTGAAGTGATCGACCGGGTGGTGCGTTCGCGCACCGTGCGCAATGCGCTGGATCTGGGAACCGGCAGCGGCGTGCTGGCGATTGCCGTGCGCAAGCTGAGGCCTGTTCCGGTTCTGGCGACCGATATTGACCCGATCGCGACGGCTGTCGCCCGCGACAATATCAAACGCAACGGCATCGCCTCGGGCATCACCGTCGCCACCGCGCCGGGCTTCCATTCCGATGCCTTCGACAAGGCCGGGCCTTTCGATCTGATCATTGCCAATATCCTGGCGCGGCCGCTGATCAAGATGGCGCCGCAACTGGTCAATCATCTCGCGCCTGGCGCTTCGGTCGTGCTCTCTGGCATTCTCGCTTCGCAGCGCTGGAAAGTGCTGGCCGCCTATAATGGCGCCCATCTGCGTCACATCCGCACCATCTGGCGCAATGGCTGGGTGACGATCCATCTCGACAAGGCGCGCTGAGGCGCGCCTTTTTCGTCCGGTATCCGGAAAAATCTCCTAAAAAGCAAAAGGCGGCGCCAGAGGCACCGCCTTGCTCGATCAGTCTGACCTGATCGGTGCCCGCGAGCCGGAGGAGGAGAGTGCTCAAGCGGGCGTCTGATGCTCGACAATGTGGCCGGAGGAGGGAGGAGGAGTGACCGGACACATTTCGTTTCGAGCAAGCAGCTCTTCGTTTTCTTTCGATTTGGTTTCATACGAAACCGCTTCGTTGGCCGGAACTATATTCATTTTCAGATTTCAGGAAAGCGCCGATTGATCATGGGTGCCATGCAACATCCGCATAAATCATGTATTGGACGTTGTTCGTCTGCCTTGGTTTTTCACCCGTTGCGCGAAGCGGTTCAAAACGTGGGCGCCACCTTGTTTCCGGGTCGGCCGGGAGAGTAGAAGTAGGCACGTTTTTCATGCGAACCGGGATGGCCGCCATGTTTCAATCCTTCGAAGTCACGTCAACGCCGCAATATGGGCGCGAACGAGTCGAGGCGCTGCGGGCAAGCTTCGATACGCTTGGCATCGATGCTTTTCTGGTGCCGCGCGCCGATGAATATCAGGGCGAATATGTGCCGGCTTCGTCCGAGCGCCTTTCCTGGCTGACCGGCTTTACCGGCTCGGCCGGCATCGCGCTGATCGACCGCAGCCGCGCCGTCGTCTTTGTCGATGGCCGCTACGTTACCCAGCTTGCACAGCAGGTGGACGACAGCGTGTTCACAGGCGGCGATCTCGTCGGCGAGCCGCCGCATCTGTGGCTGAAGGCGCATGGCGCCAAGGGACTTCGCCTCGGCATCGACCCATGGCTGCATACCGGAGCCGAAGTGCGCCGCCTCGAAAAGGCGCTCTCCGAAATCGGCGGCGCGCTGGTCCAGCTTGATCACAACCCGCTCGACCGTCTCTGGGTCAGCCGCCCGGCCGAGCCGCTTGGCGCCGTTCACATCCAGAATATTTCCGAATCGGGTCTGCTGGCGAAGGACAAGATCGCTACGATCCAGACCGATCTTGAGGCGAAGGGTCTTGCGGCGGTTCTCATCACCGATCCGTCCTCGGTTGCCTGGATCTTCAACGTGCGCGGCAGCGACGTTCCGCATACGCCGCATCCGCTGGCGCGCGCCATTATCCCCGCAGCGGGCAAGCCGCTTCTGTTTCTCGACAAGCGCAAGACCAATATCGAGGTCGAGGCCTATCTGGCGCAGCTTTGCCTGCAGCAGCCGCCGTCCGAGCTTGGACCCGCCCTGGCGCGGCAGTCGGCGGATGGCGGGCGCATTCTCGTCGATCCCGACCTGACGCCGTTTGCGCTGGCGGAATTGATTCGCGCCAAGGGCGGCGAGATTGTCGAGGGCAACGATCCCGCGAAAATCCCGCGCGCCTGCAAAAACCTCGCCGAGCTTAACGGTTCGGCCGCGGCGCATCTTCAGGACGGGGCGGCGATGGCCGAATTCCTGCACTGGCTCGATCAGGTCAAGCCTGGCTCGGTTACCGAAATCGATGCGACGAAGCAGCTGGAAGAGATCCGCGCCGGCGTCGGCCAGTCGATGCAGAACCCGCTGAAGGACATTTCTTTCGACACCATCGCAGGCGCCGGCGAACATGCCGCCATCATGCATTACCGGGTGACGACGGAAACCGACCGGACGATCGATGCCGGCGAGCTGTTCCTGATCGACTCAGGCGCGCAATACATCAACGGCACCACCGACATCACCCGCACCGTCGGCATCGGCGTCGTGGATTACGAGCGCAAGCGATTCTTCACGCTGGTGCTGAAGGGCATGATCGCCATTTCGACGGCGCGTTTCCCCAAGGGCACGCGCGGCTGCGATCTCGATCCGCTGGCGCGCATCAATCTCTGGAAGGCAGGCGCCGATTTCGCCCATGGCACCGGCCATGGCGTCGGCTCCTATCTCTCCGTGCATGAGGGGCCGCAGCGAATTTCACGCCTGTCGACGCAGGAGCTGCTGCCCGGCATGATCCTCTCGAACGAGCCCGGTTATTATCGTCCCGGCAGCTTCGGCATTCGCATCGAAAACCTGATCTATGTGCGTGAGGCGGAAGCAGTGGATGGCGGCGACGCGCCGATGCTGTCCTTCGAGACGCTGACCTATTGCCCGCTCGATCGCGACCTGATCGTCACCGAGTTTCTGACCCGCGAGGAGCTGGATTGGGTCAATGACTACCACGCGCGCACGCGCGAGGCGCTGACGCCGCTGATCGAGCGCAAGGATGTGCGCGACTGGCTGGCGCAGGCAACGCGCCCACTTATGAAATGAAAAAAACAGCCGGCGAGGGAAACTTCGCCGGCTTCAATTTCAGAGCAGGTGGCGGAAGATCATCACCACGCACCATCCGGCGAGCAGCATCGGCATCACGGAAAAACGCAAGCCGACGATCAGCGCCAGCGCCATGGCCACCTTGACGTCGATGTCGCCGGCATAAAAGGCGGGGGCGACCAGCGTGGTCAGGACCGCTGCCGGCACGGCGTTCAGCGCCGCATCGAGACGCGGCGGGATGGATTTCATCTGGGTCATCAGCACGTAGCCGCCGATGCGTGTCGCGAAGGTCGCGACGGCGCACATCAGGATGAGAACGACCATATCCCAATTGAAGAGCGTGCTCATTCGGCCGGCTCCTTGATGCTGGTTTGCGTTGTGGATGCGGTTGTCGAAGGCAGGACGGCGGCGAGCGCCACGCCGGCGACTGCGCCGATGCTGACATGCCAGGGCGAGCCGACGTAACGATAGGCCAAGACAGAGGCCAGCGCGCTGACGACGACGATCGGCAGAAAGCTGTCTTTCCTGCGGAAGCCGAGCACCAGGCCCATGAAATAGATCGGCAGCAGCACGTCGATGCCGATGGTCTTGGGGTCGCCGATCAGCTTGCCGGATACGGCGCCGACGACGGTCAGGATCACCCAGGGGACGAAGATCATCGCCCCGAAGCCGAAATACCAGGCGAAGCTCACGCCCATGCCCGATTCGGCGCGCTGCACGCTCTTTGCGAATTGCGGATCGGTCAGCAGGTGAAAGCCGACAAGCTTTTGCAGCAGCGTGAAATGGCTGACGTACCGGGCAAGGGCCGCCGAATAGAGGATGTGGCGGAAATTCACCGCCAGCACCGAGAGAACGATCAGCCAGGGCTGCACCTTGTGGCCGAAAAGCTCGATGCCGACCAACTGGCTGGCGCCTGCAAAGACCGTTGCGCTCATCAGCGCGGCTTCCGCCACCGTCTGGCCATTGGCAACCGCCACCGCCCCGAACAGAACCGCGAAGGGTGCGGCCGAAGCCATGATCGGAAAGGCGCCTCGCAGGCCTTCCGCAAAATCCGAATTGGTGCTCATCCGCTTTGCCTTCCAGGGCATTTCCGGGAAAAATGCCGAAGCGGTATCCGTCCGGAAACGCGCGATACCGAGAGAATGGCAGCCATTACTCCGCATGGCTTAGTGCTTCAAGCCGGCCGATGTGATGGATCGATGCAATTTTCTGAAGTATTGGCTGGAAGCGCGGCGTGATCGATCAGATCCGCTGCCGCGCTTGCCCGCCTGTGACGGACCTAACGCTTCAGTTTGAACGTATGTTCCTCGCCCGGAAAGGTGCGCGCCTTGACTTCGCGGGCATAGTCCTCGACCGCTTTGGAGACCTGTGGGGCGAGCGAAGCGAAATGCTTGACGAAACGCGGCTTGAAGTCGTTGAACAGGCCGAGCATGTCGTCCGACACCAGCACCTGGCCGTCGCAGGCCGGCGAAGCGCCGATGCCGATCGTCGGTACGGAGACGTTTGCGGTGATGTCGCGCGCGAGCGGCTCGACTGTGCCTTCGATGACCATGGCAAAGGCTCCGGCATCGGCGATTGCGGCGGCGTCGCGGCGGATCTTGTCGCTCTCGTCGTCGGTGCGTCCGAGCGAGCGATAGCCGCCGGTGGCGCTGACCTGCTGCGGCATCAGCCCGACATGGCCGAAGACCGGAATGCCGCGCTTGACGAGAAAGGAGACGGTTTCGGCCATCTCCTCGCCGCCCTCCAGCTTCACGCCGTCGCAGCCGGTTTCCATCATCGTGCGGGCGGCGGTGCGAAACGCCTGCTCCTTGGATTCCTGATAGGAACCGAAGGGCAGGTCGACGATGACGCAGGAATGGCTGACCGCGCGCATCACGGCCTTGCCATGGGCGATCATCATGTCGGTGGTGACGCCGATGGTCGAATCCATGCCGTAGAGCACCATGGCGAGCGAATCGCCGACCAGCAGCAGGTCGCAATGGGGATCGAGCAACCTGGCGATGGGGGTCGTATAGGCCGTCAGGCAGACGATGGGGCGTTCGCCCTTCAAGGCGGTGATGGCGGCGGGTGAAACCCGCTTCTGGCTTGCGACTGCGCTCATCTCAAGCGGCCTTTCCGAGAATGGGATGCGAGGTGCCGATCAGGCCGTTGTCGAGCAATCTGGTCTGGCCGATCTGGATAAAGAGGGCGAGAAGCGCCGGTTTGTCGCCGAGGGTGGCGATGGGCTTCAGCGTTTCGGGATCGCGAATGGCGACGACATCCGGCTTGGCCAGCGGCTCGGTGGCGACAAAGGCGCGCAAGGCGGCTTCGAAAGCGGCGACGTCGCGCAGTCCCTCGCGATAGAGCCGTTCGGCCTCGATCAGCGTCTTCGGCACGATGACCGCGGCGCGGCGCTGTTCGGGCGTGAGATAAACATTGCGGGAGGAGCAGGCGAGGCCATCCGCCTCGCGCACGGTCGGCACCGGCACCACCCGCACCGGCTGGGCCAGATCCTCGACCATGCGGCCGATGACGGCGACCTGCTGATAGTCCTTTTCGCCGAAATAGGCACTGTCCGGCTGGACGATATTGAAAAGCTTGGTGACGACGGTGGCGACGCCGGCGAAATGGCCGGGGCGGACGGCGCCTTCGAGTTCGGCGCCGAGCGTGGGCACGTCGACCACCGTTTCCATCGGGCGCGGATACATATCGGAGACTTCGGGCGCGAAGAGGAAATCGACGCCTGCTTCGCGCAGCATCGCCGCGTCACGCTTGAGATCGCGCGGATAGCGCGCCAGATCCTCATTGGCCCCGAATTGCAGCGGATTGACGAAGATCGAGACGACGCTGACGTCGTTGTCCGCCTTTGCGCGGGCAACGAGCTGCATATGGCCGACATGCAGGTAACCCATGGTTGGCACGAGGCCGATGCTGCGCCCGGCGCGACGCTGCGCGGCCAGCCGCTCGCGAAGAACGGCGATGTTGCTGACGATATCCATCCCAGCCTCCCCAGGAGCGAGCCGCTTTTCAACGAACAGCGAAACGCTCGATCCATCTGTTTTCCGCCTGTGAAGACGGAAAACGCACTGCGTTTTTCCGGAAAAATCCAGCCATGCGGCAGTGCGGTATGAACCCGCCTGCCTCAGCCTTTCCTCCCTGAAAAGCGAGGGGTTTTTATACTGTGCAGTGCAAAAAGGCAATGTCGAAGGCGGGCCAATCAGCCGGCGAGCACCGCATCGCTGGTGGTGATCTCGATGCCACGGGCGCGCATCTCGTCAACGGCGGTTGCAACGCCTTCGGGCGTGATGCCGCGGCTTGCATCGGCGATGAAGCGCAGCGTAACGCCCGGCAGCATGTCGGCCGCGTCGAGTGCCGAAAACTTGACGCAATAATCCGTGGCCAGGCCGCAAAGGTCGAGTTCGGTGACGCCCTTCTGCTCCAGATAGTCGGCAAGGCCGGTCAGGGCCGTCTGGTCGTTGTCGCGGAAGGCGGAATAGCTGTCGACGGCCGGGTTCTGGCCTTTCTGCTGGATGTAGTCGATGCCGGCAAGATGCAGGGCAGGGTGGAAATCCGCATCGCTCGTGCCCTGAACGCAATGATCTGGCCACATCATTTGCGGCTTGCCGGACAATTCACCCATGTCGAAGGGCTGCTTGCCGGGATGGGCGGAGGCAAAGCTGCCATGGCCGGCCGGGTGCCAGTCCTGCGAGGCGACGACGAGATCGTAACGCCCACTGTCGATCAGCCGGTTAGCGATGCCGACCACCTGATCGCCTTCGGCGACCGCCAGGTTGCCGCCGGGGCAGAAGCCGTTTTGAATGTCGATGAGCAGCAGCGCTTTCAAATCCGTTATCCCTTGCACCATGATGGCCGGCAGGATGCCAACTTCGCGCGCCCGGATCAAGCTTGGGGCTTCCGGCCGGCTTGCGACTCCTGCTAAGCCTCCTCCGGGAGCCTATCTGCTGCAATGAGGAAACAGCCATGACCGCGATCACCGATCTTTCCGCCCTCGAACTGTCCCGGGCCATTCACGATCGCATGGTGACCTGCCGTGAGGTCATGTCGGCCTATCTCGACCGCATCGACCGTATCAACCCGCAGATCAACGCAATCGTCAGCCTGCGCGGCCGGGAAGAACTGTTGCGCGAAGCGGAAGAACGGGACGCCGAGCTTGAGGCCGGCCGCTCGCGGGGCTGGATGCACGGGCTTCCGCATGCGGTGAAGGACCTGTCGGAAGCGGCTGGAATTCCTTGCGTCTTCGGCTCCGATATCTACCGCGACTACGTTCCGGATTTCGACGATATTCAGGTGGAGCGCATCCGGGCGCTTGGCGCGATCATCATCGGCAAGACCAACACGCCGGAAATGGGCCTGGGGTCGCATACTTTCAATCCGGTTTTCGGTCCGACGCGCAATCCCTATCATACTGCCAAAAGCGCCGGCGGCTCCAGCGGCGGTGCGGCGGCGGCGCTGGCGGCGCGGCTGGTGCCGGTCGCCGATGGCAGCGACATGATGGGATCGCTGCGCAACCCGGCCGGCTTCAACAATGTCGTCGGTTTCCGCCCTAGCTTCGGCCGCGTGCCGGCGCTGGGCGGGGAGTTGTTTCTTGGTCAGCTTGCCGTCAACGGTCCGATGGCGCGCAGCGTCGCCGATGTCGCCGCACTCTTGGCCGTGCAGACCGGCTATGACGCGCGCGATCCGCATTCGCTGCCGGATGAGGCTTTCGTCCTCGATCCCAATGTCGATATGAGTGGGGCGCGAATCGGCTGGCTTGGCGACTATGGCGGCTATCTGCCGTTCGAGGACGGGGTTCTCGATCTCTGCCGCGAAGCGCTCGACGTGTTCCGCAAGATCGGCTGCCGCGTGGATGACGTTTCCGAGCGCTTCGACATGGCCCGGCTATGGGAGAGCTGGCGCACGCTGCGACACTTCCTCGTCGCCGGTGGCCAGAACGCCGATTATGCCGACCCCGAGCGCCGCGCGAAGATGAAGCCGGAAATGATCTGGGAAGTGGAAAACGGCCAGGCGCTGACCGCGCCCCAGGTTTTTGCCGCATCGTCCGCCCGAAGCGATTGGTATCGTTACGTCTGCGGCCTGTTCGAGAGGTTCGATTTCCTCGTGCTGCCATCCGCGCAGGTCTTCCCCTTCGATGTGACGCTCCATTGGCCGAAGACGGTCGGCGGGCGCGAGATGGACACCTATCACCGCTGGATGGAGGTGGTGATCGGCCCGACCATGGCGGGGCTTCCGGTCGCTGCGATGCCGGCCGGTTTCGGCGGCAATGGCCTGCCGGCGGGCATCCAGATCATCGGCCGTCCGCGCGCCGATCTCGCCGTTCTGCACATGGCGGCGGCCTACGAATCGCGTATCGATTGGCTGCGCCAGCTGCCGGAAATTGCCAAGTGATAAAGTGATGCGGGTTTACGCCTGCGTTAACATTTTTTTCACGCGTGGCTGTTCTGCCGCAGTCTCTCCATATTTGTGTGGGACTGCCGATGCCGCCGACGGTTCGGAGAGCCGTCCCACCATGCCAGTGACGACCAGAGGGCATTCGCGCTTTTGCTGAAACGCGAATGATATTCTTATCGTATTGATTTTACGCAATGTCCCGTGACGACGCTTGCTGCGCCGGCCCGGAATTGCGCGCGGGGCCGGGGGAATCTGCCGTACTCGCACTGGAAGTCCGCTCGCGCAGCTGAGGCTGCCCGGGCGCGATGCCGCTTGGCCTGCGCCGCTGTTCAGTCGCGCAACCACGCAACGACCGATGTCGAAACGTAGTAAAAATTTCCATCAGGCCATTGCCCGCTTCGGGACAACGTAAAGGAATTGGTTACCATAGTTTGTCATCCTTACCATCACACCAGCCGACACGAAGCGCTCCCTCTTCGGTCGCTGCCGTTCCCGGCCTTTTGGCAATGTCTGGTGACGCCGGATCGAGTTTTGCGTTTGGGTATTGAGTAACATGGTATCTGCCGTCACACAGACCAGTCATCGCGCCTTGCCGTCTTCGGCAAAAACGGCGCGCAAGCGCAGCTCCCGCGCACTCCTTCATGGCTTGGTCGCAACCGGCGTCGGCGCCGCAACGGTCTGCTGGATCGTCGGCACGCTGGCGACGATGCATAGCCTGACCAGCGCAACGGCATCGGGCGACCGGGGCCGTTTCGAAACCCGGCTGGCGCTCAATCCGATCGTGCGGGCAGACGCCGGCGAGCGGCGCATCCGTCCGGCGAAATTTTCGCGCGCGCCGCTGCCGCTGGTCGACCAGATCGCCCAGAGCGGCCTGACCGGCGATGCGATCCGCTCGTCGCGGGAACGCATGGCGGTCGTTGCTCGCCTGATGCCGGACAAGGCACATGCCGCCAAGGCGAACGGGCTGACGGCGGATGCGATCCGCGCCTTCCATACCAAGTCGATGATGGTCGCCTCGATTGCGCCACAGCCGGAGCGCACGGCCGAGCCCGCCAGGGCGGTCGCGGCGCTGACGCGCGGCAAGGACGATGCGATTCTGGCGGCCGCTACCGCCAAGGCAGCCGCCCAGCCGGTCCTGGCGAGCGCGCTCGTCGAACCCTCGGCGGCAACGGGCGATACGCTGCCGAAGCCGTTCAGCTATGTCATGGCCGAACGCGAAGCAACGGCTGCGGCCGCTGCCGAATCGCTGCCGGACTCCATCCCGCTGCCGATCGCAAAGCCTGAATTGCGGGTGGCGCTTGCCAAGCCGGAACCGGACGAGCGCAAGCCGGCCAAGCCGACCGAACTCGCCTATGCCAAGCCGCAATCGGCGCTGGAAGAGGATGACGGTTCCGACCGGTCGCCGATGCCCACCTTCCAGCGTCGCCGGGGCGGCAAGATCGCGTATTACGACATTTCCGCCGGTGTGGTTCACATGCCGAACGGCGAGAAGCTGGAAGCCCATTCCGGCATCGGCGAAATGCGCGACAATCCGAAATATACGCATGTGACGATGCGCGGGCCGACCCCGCCCGGCACCTACAAGCTGTCGATGCGCGAAAGCCTGTTCCATGGCGTCGCCGCCATTCGCCTGACGCCGACCAATGGCATCGCGCCGAAGGGACGCGTCGGCCTGCTGGCGCATAGCTATCTGCTGCGTCGTCGCGGCGATTCGCATGGCTGTGTCGCTTTTGCCGACTACAAGCGCTTCCTGCGCGCATTCCAGAGCGGCCAGGTCGATACGATGATCATCGTGCCGAAGATGTCTGCCTGGGGCGGGCTTACGGCCTCCGCCGACGACCGCAAGTCCGGCGGCATTGCCTCGGAACGGCGCGTGCGTTGACGATTTCCAGGCGGGCCTTGCGGTTCGTCTGGACTGGCGCCACCCCTCTCCACCGTCATGCTCGGTCTTGTTCCGAGCATCTGTGAAAGTCAGATATTGTCTGATATCTCAATTGTTTGGGTAAAGAAGGCAGATCCTCGGGACAAGCCCGAGGATGACGATTGTGAGTAGATTGACGCAAAATCGAGCTGGCTCATGCCCGCTCGACGAAACCCTCAAGAACACGCTTCTGGCCGGCGCGGTCGAAATCGATGGTCAGCTTGTTGCCTTCGATGGCTGCCACGGTGCCGTTGCCGAACTTGATGTGGAACACCCGGTCGCCGACCGAGAATTGCGATGGCGTCTCGCTCGTCGATTTGGCGACCAGTTCACCCTCGATGGTGCGTCCGCGCGGGCCGCTTTCCCCATAGCCGATCCGTTCGACCGCATGGCCGGAGCGCGTGCCCCAATTGTCGCGGGTGGCCTCGGAGCGGTTGGCCTGGGCGCGTTTCCAGCCAGGCGTTGCATAGGAATTGGTGAAGGGATCGGCTTTGTCGAAACGTGACTGGCCATAGCCGCCGCGTCCGCCGTAACCGCCATAGGACGTGTCGCCGGCGGCGACGTCGACATGGGCGGGCGGCAATTCGTCGAGGAAGCGCGAGGGCAGGGTAGACTGCCATAGCCCATGAATGCGCCGGTTCGACACGAACCAGATATGGCAGCGAAGCTTGGCGCGCGTCAGGCCGACATAGGCGAGGCGGCGCTCTTCCTCCAGCCCGGAGCGGCCGCCTTCGTCCAGCGCCCGCTGGTGCGGAAACAGGCCTTCCTCCCAGCCGGGCAGGAAAACGGTGTCGAATTCCAGCCCCTTGGCGGAGTGGAGGGTCATGATCGAGACGGCGTCGAGATTTTCGTTCTGCTCGGCATCCATGACCAGCGAGACGTGTTCGAGAAAGCCGCGCATGCTCTCGAACGCCTCCATGGAACGGATAAGTTCCTTGAGGTTTTCCAGCCGTCCCGGCGCTTCCGCAGATTTGTCGTTCTGCCACATGGCGGTGTAGCCGCTCTCGTCGAGGATCTGCTCGGCAAGCTCGGTATGCGTGGTGGTCTCGAGCAGGGTCTGCCAGCGGCGAAAATCGGTGACGATGTCGAACAGCGCCTTGCGCGGCTTCGGCTTCATCTCGTCGGTATCCATCAGCTCGCCGGCGGCGGCCAGCATCGGGATACCGCGCTTGCGGGCATGGTCGTGGACGGCGCGCACGGCGGCATCGCCAAGGCCGCGCTTCGGAGTGTTGATGATCCGCTCCAGCGCCAGGTCGTCGGCCGGCTGGCAGACGAGGCGGAAATAGGCCATGGCGTCGCGGATTTCCTGCCGCTCATAGAAGCGCGGGCCGCCGATGACGCGGTAGTTCAGACCGAGCGTCACGAAGCGGTCTTCGAACTCGCGCATCTGGAAGGAGGCGCGCACAAGGATCGCCATGTCGTTGAGATTGTGCTTCTTGCGGTGAAGCTGCTCGATCTCCTCGCCGACGGCGCGGGCTTCTTCTTCCGAATCCCAGGCGGCATGGACGATCACCTTGTCGTCGCCGTCATCCGGTCGGTCGGTGAACAGCGTCTTGCCGAGCCGGCCTTCATTGTGGGCGATCAGATGGCCGGCGGCGCCGAGGATATGGGCGGTGGAGCGGTAGTTGCGCTCCAGCTTGATGACGGCCGCGCCCGGAAAATCCTTCTCGAAGCGCAGGATGTTGTCGACCTCCGCGCCGCGCCAGCCATAGATCGACTGGTCGTCGTCGCCGACGCAGCAGACATTCTGCAAAACGCCCTTCGGCCGCTGCGCCAGAAGCCGCAGCCACATATATTGTGCGGTGTTGGTGTCCTGATACTCGTCGACGAGGATGTAGCGGAAGCGCTTGTGGTAATCTTTCAGCACGTCGGGATAGGTGCGGAAGATGTGGATCGGATGCATCAACAGATCGCCGAAATCGCACGCGTTCAGCGTCTTCAGCCGCGCCTGATAGGCGAAATAGAGCTCGCGGCCCTTGCCGTTGGCAAAGGCGCGGGCATCGCCCTCGGGAATGTCGGCGGGGCCGAGACCCTTGTTCTTCCAGCCGTCGATCATGCCGGCGAATTGCCGGGCCGGCCAGCGCTTGTCGTCCAGACCTTCCGCCTGGATGAGCTGCTTGATCAGACGAATGACGTCATCGGTATCGAGAATGGTGAAATCGGAATTAAGGTTCACCAGCTCCGCATGGCGGCGCAACAGCTTGACGCCGATGGAGTGGAAGGTGCCGAGCCAGGGCATGCCCTCGACCATCTCGCCGACGAGCACGCCGATGCGCTCCTTCATCTCGCGCGCGGCCTTGTTGGTGAAGGTCACGGCGAGGATCTGCGACGGGTAGGCGCTGCCGGTCGCCAGAATATGGGCGATGCGGGTGGTGAGCACCCGCGTCTTGCCGGTGCCCGCACCGGCGAGCACCAGAACGGGACCGTCCATCGTTTCGACGGCGCGGCGCTGCTCGGGATTGAGGCCGGAAAGATAATTGCTTTGCGGGCGGGCCGGTTCGCGGGCCGCCATGGCGCGGGCGGCGATGCCGCTCGGCATGCCCACATCATGCGCGGGAGCGGCAGCTTTGCGCGGCGGGGGAGGTGCGTCCGGCTCTTCGTCGAAGAAGGGAATATCGTCAAAACCGTTGGTCATGCGGCGTAATGTAGTGATTCGGCCCTGAAAGACCAGAACGCATGTTCTGGTTTCATTCCTGAAATGCGCGATAAGGGAGGGAAGCGCACAGGCAAAGCCTGCCGCTGGCGTCAGGCGTGAAGCGGCCCGTCTTCACGCAAACTTGAAGTGCAGTATCCCGCCGATTCGAAGTTTTGCTGACATTACAATTCCGTAAGGCGACAGGGTTCGCCTTGCCGGTTATCATTCCGGCACCATAATACGCTGCTAACGTGCAGACCGCGACCGTGCTTTGCCTGTTTCTATCGGTCGCGAATGCTGACGGCTTTGCTTGGAGAATTGAATGCGAATCTGGAAACAGCTGGTCACCAGCCTTGTCCTTCTCTGTTGCGGCGTGCTCGCCTGGCTGTGGATCGTGCCCGGATCGGCCGCCACGCTGGAAAAGCTCGGCCTGCCGAAAGCGATGGTCGCAGCCATCGCACCGAAGGCGAAGGAAGCCGATCCGACCAAAGGCGCCAGCGCTGGCCAGGCCGGTCAAAATAATGACCGCTCGCCGCTGGTCGTCGTCCGCACCGTTCAGGAAGGCATCGTCAACGACCGGCTGCATGCCATCGGCAGCGGCGAGGCGATCCGTTCGGTGACCGTGACGCCGCAGGTGTCCGGCACGATCGTGGAGATCGGCATCAAGTCCGGCGACAAGGTGGCTCAAGGTCAGGTGCTGATGCGCCTCGACAGCGACGAGCAGGTGATCGCCCGCGATCAGGCCCGCGTGGCGCTGAAAAATGCCGAAGAGAAGCTCAATATATACCAGAATATCAAGTCGACCGTGTCGCGCCTCGACGTCTCGAATGCCGAGATCGCTCGCGACACGGCGAAGCTTGCGCTGGAGACGGCCGAATTCAATCTCAAGCGCCGCGCCGTCACCGCGCCTTTCGACGGCATCGTCGGCATCGTGCCGGTGAATATCGGCGACAACGTCACAAGCGCGACGACACTGGTCGGCCTCGACGACCGCTCGGAGATCCTCGTCGATTTCTGGGCGCCGGAGCGCTTTATCAGCCAGATCGCGCTCGGCGTGCCGGTAGAGGCCAGCGCCGTCGCCCATCGCGGCGACATCTTCAATGGCGTTGTCGACGCCATCGACAATCGCGTCGATCCTGCCAGCCGTACCTTCCGCGTTCGCGCCCGCATCGACAACACCGATGACCGCCTGCGCTCGGGAATGTCGTTCGCGGTTGCCCTGAAGTTTGCCGGCCGGGCCTATCCGGCCATCGATCCTCTGTCCGTGCAGTGGGATTCGCAAGGCTCCTATGTCTGGCGCATCGTCGATGCCAAGGCGCAGAAAATCCGTGTCGGCATCGTCCAGCGCAATCCGGAAGCGGTTCTGGTGCAGGCCGACCTCAAGACCGGCGAGAACATCGCCATCGAAGGCCTGCTGCGCATTCGTGAAAACGGCGGCGTGCGCATTTCCGGCCAACCCACGGATCAGCAGGCGGAGGCCAGCCCATGAGCGGCTCTACGGACGAGAAGTCGGGCGACTTCACCGCCCTGTTCATCCGCCGCCCGATCCTGGCGCTGGTGTTCAACACGCTGATGGTCGTTGCCGGCCTCGCAGCCTATTTCGGCATCGAAGTGCGCGAGCTGCCGGATACCGACCAGCCTGTCATCACCGTGCGCACCACATTGGACGGCGCTTCGCCGCAGACCATCGACCAGCAGATCACCCGTATCATCGAGGGCGGAGTTGCCCGGGTCAGCGGGTTGAAATCGCTTTCCTCCTCGTCCTCCTTCGGCTCCAGCCGCGTGACGCTCGAGTTCACCGACAAGACCGATCTCGCGGTCGCCGCCAGCGATGTGCGCGACGCCATCGGCCGCATCCAGTCGCTTTTGCCCGACAATGTCGATGCGCCGCAGATCGTCAAGGCGGACGCCGATTCGCAGCCGGTCATGCGCCTTGCGGTCACCTCCGATACGCTGAGCATGGACGACCTGACGCAGCTGGTCGACAAGCAGATCTCCGACCGTCTGGCCGCGGTCGACGGTGTTGCCGACGTTCAGCTTTACGGCGATCAGGAAAAGGTCTTCCGCATCGATATCGACCAGACGGCGCTGGCCAGCCGCGGATTGACGGTCGCCGATCTCTCGACCGCGCTTCAAACCGCCTCCATGGACGTGCCGGCCGGCTCGATCACCAGCACGACGCAGGATATCGTCGTGCGCGCCACTGCAAACCTCACCAAGCCGCAGGATTTCGAAAACCTGATCATCCAGAACCGGGTGCGGCTCGGCGATGTCGCGAGTGTGACGCTTGGGCCGCGTGACGGCACGACATCGCTGCGCTCCAACGGCGTCACCGGCATCGGTCTCGGCATCATCCGTCAGGCGCAATCGAATACACTGGATATCTCCACTGGCGTGCGCAAGGCCGTGGACGAATTGTCGGCCGCCATCCCGCAAGGCGTGCGGATCGCCATTACCAGCGACGACGCCGCCTTTATCGAGGGCGCGATCCATGAGGTGGAGCTGGCGCTGATCCTTTCCGCCATCATCGTCGTGGTCGTGATCTATCTCTTCCTGCGCGACTGGCGCGCGACGATCATCCCGGCGATCACCATGCCGGTGGCGCTGATCGGCACCATCGCCGCCACCTATCTCATGGGCTTTTCGATCAACATCCTGACGCTGCTCGCCATCGTTCTGGCGACCGGGCTCGTGGTCGACGACGCCATCGTCGTGCTGGAAAACATCGTGCGCCGGCGCGGGCAGGGCTTGCAGCCGCGTGCCGCGGCCGTTCTCGGCACGCGCGAAGTATTCTTCGCTGTCATCGCCACGACGGCGACGCTGGCGGCGGTGTTCATTCCGCTGTCCTTTCTGCCGGGGCAGGTGGGCGGCTTGTTCCGCGAATTCGGCTTCGTGCTGGCCTTCTCCGTCGGTCTGTCGTCGGTCGTGGCGTTGACGCTTTGCCCGATGCTGGCCTCGCGCATGCTGACGAGGGAAATGGTCGAGCATCACGGGGTGCTCGGCTGGATCGGCGATCGGTTCTCGGACACTTATCTGCGGCTGTTGCGCTCTTGCCTCAATGCGCCTGTCGTGGTCATCGTCGTCGGCACATTGTTTGCCGCCGCTGCCGTCATGGCGTTCAATACGGTGACCAGCGAGCTGACCCCACGCGAAGACCGCGCCATGGTCATGCTGCGGGTGACGGCGCCGCAGGGCGTCAGCCTGGATTACGCCAAGGACCAGATGCAGCGCGTCGAAGAACGGTTGCAGCCGCTGCGCGACAGCGGTGAAATCCGCAATATCTATTCCATCGCCGGCATGAACGGTCAGGCCAACAGCGGCTTCATGGTCCTGACGCTGGCGCCCTGGGGCGAGCGTGAGCGCAGCCAGAACCAGATCGTTACCGACATCAACGCGGCGACGGCGCAGGTGCCGGGCCTGCGCGTCAACGCCATCCAGTCAAACAGCCTGCGCATTCGTGGCGCCGGCAGCGGCTTGCAGTTCGCCATCATTGGCAATGACAACGAGAAGCTGACGGCATCGGCGTTGAAGATCGTGCAGGCCATGGACGAGAGCAATGATTTCGTCCAGCCGCGCCTGACCAACGAGCCGACCCAGGCCCAGCTTTCCGTCGCCATCGACCGCGAGCGCGCCTCCGACATGGGCGTGAACATTGCCGGGCTTTCCACGGCGATCCAGTCGCTGCTCGATGGCCGTTCGGTGGTCGATGTCTACGTGGAGGGCGAATCCTATCCGGTGCTGCTGACCTCCAATACGCGGCCGATCGACGATCCGACCGATCTCGAAAACATCTTCGTCAAGACCGGTGACGGGAAGATCGTGCCGATGGCGACCATCGCTTCGCTCAACGAACGCGCGGTCGCGCCGCAGTTAACGCGAGAGCAGCAATTGTCGTCCGTGGCGATCACCGCCGATCTGCGGCCGGGGCAGGCGCTGGGCGATGCGCTTTCCGAGGCGCAACGCATCGCAGCGCCTCTGTTGCCGCCCGGCGCCCGAATCCTGCCCTTGGCGGAAGCCGCGACGCTGCAGGACAATTCCTCCAGCATGGCTCTGACCTTCGGCTTCGCCATCGCCATCATCTTCCTGGTCCTGGCGGCGCAGTTCGAAAGCGTGCTGAGTTCAATCATCATCATGGCCACCGTGCCGCTGGGCTTGGCCTGCGCCGTCTTCGCTCTGGTGCTGACAGGGTCGAGCCTCAATATCTACAGCCAGATCGGCCTCGTGCTATTGGTCGGGGTCATGGCCAAGAACGGCATTCTCATCGTCGAGTTCGCCAATCAGCTTCGCGATCACGGCGAGGGCGTGCGTGCATCGATCGAAAAAGCCTGCTCGATCCGCCTGCGGCCGGTGATGATGACGATGATCGCCACCATCCTCGGCGGCGTGCCGCTGGTCTTTGCGCAAGGAGCAGGAGCCGAGGCGCGCAATGCGTTAGGCTGGGTGATCGTCGGCGGTCTCGGCATGGCGACGCTGGTGACATTGTTCGTCACCCCGGTCGCCTATCTGCTGATCGCCCGATTCGCCAAGCCCCATGCCGATGAAGAGCAGCGTCTGCATGCCGAAATGGCCCATGCGAAACGCATCGTCAACGCCGCCAATGATGCCAATTTGCCGGCCGCCGCCGCCGAATAAGGCGGCGGTTCGGCATTTTACCGCTCCCCCATGAATTTGCCGCGATTCATGCTATGAGGGTTTTGAATTCGACTCTCAAAGGAGCAGGCTCACCGATGCTGAAGAAAATGGCCATTGTTGGCGTTGCGGCGGTCTATCTGTCCGGTTGCACCACGACCGATCCCTATACCGGCGAACAGAAGGTGTCGAACACCACCGGCGGCGCGATGATCGGCGCCGGCCTCGGCGCGCTCGGCGGTCTTGCCGTCGGCGGTTCGCCGGTCGGACGACGCAATGCGGCGCTGATCGGCGCCGGTATCGGCGCATTGGCCGGCGGCGCTATCGGCAACTACATGGATAGCCAGGAAGCCGAACTGCGCGCCCAGCTTCAGGGCACCGGCATTTCGGTCACCCGCGCCGGTGACCGCATCATTCTCAACATGCCGTCCAACATCACCTTCGCCACCGATCAGGATGCGATCAGCCCGGCTTTCTTCCCGACGCTGAACTCCGTCGCCATCGTGCTGCGCAAGTTCAACCGCACGCTGATCGACGTCAACGGCCATACCGATTCGACCGGCAGCATCCAGCACAACGAGGATCTGTCGCAGCGCCGCGCCTATTCCGTCGCCAACTATCTCGGCGACCAGGGCATCGACCAGCGCCGCGTGTCGGCCATGGGCTTCGGCCCCAGCCAGCCGATTGCCTCGAATGGCAGCTCCGCGGGCCGCGCCCAGAACCGGCGCGTGGAAATCACCATCGCGCCGATCACTCAAGGCTGATTCGGTCGTTTCGTCCCGGCGCAGACCGTGCGCCGGGATTTTTCATGTCTGAGGGGAGGGAAAGGCATGGCGCTGCAGGATCTGCGTGCGGGTGCGCGTAATGAAGAGGGTATCGCGGAGGCGGTCCTTCGATTGAAGGAACACTTCGGCGAGCGTTTTCAGACCGGGGAGGCCTTTCGCCGCCAGCATGCCCATACCACCACCTATATCCCGGCCCAGCTTCCCGACGGCGTCGTCTTCGCCGAAAGCGCCGACGATGTGAAACAAGTCGTGCGCCGCTGCGCCGCCTTGAAAGTGCCAGTCATTCCCTTCGGCACAGGCTCGTCGCTTGAGGGGCAGGTGAATGCCCCCTTCGGCGGCATATCCATCGATTTTACCAAAATGAACCGGGTGCTTGCCGTCAATGCCGAGGATCTCGACTGCACGGTCGAGCCGGGCATCACCCGCGAGCAGCTCAACATCTATCTGCGCGACACGGGCCTGTTCTTCCCTATCGATCCCGGCGCCAATGCCTCGATCGGCGGCATGGCCTCGACGCGCGCCTCCGGCACCAATGCCGTGCGCTATGGAACGATGAAGGACAATGTGCTGGCCGTGACGGCCGTCACTGCCAATGGCGAGGAAATCCGAACCGCAAGGCGGGCGCGCAAATCCTCCGCCGGCTATGACCTGACGCGGCTTTTCGTCGGTGCGGAAGGCACGCTTGGCGTCCTGACCTCGGTGACGCTGCGCCTGCAGGGTATTCCGGCCGTCATCGCCGGCGGCGTCTGCGGTTTCCCGACGCTGCGCGATGCGTCCAATGCGGTCATCATGACCATCCAGCTCGGTATTCCCGTGGCGCGCATCGAGCTCGTCAACACGCTGCAAATTCGTGCCTGCAATGCCTATTCCGGCCTGTCGCTTGTCGAGCAGCCGACGCTGTTCGTGGAATTCCACGGCAGCGAGGAGAGCGTGCGTCTCCAATCGGAGGAGTTTTCCGCTGTCGTTGCCGAATGCGGCGGCGGCGCCTTCGACTGGACCAGCGATCCGCAGGCGCGGGCGAAACTCTGGAAGGCGCGACATGACGTCTACTTCGCCGCCAAGAGCCTGCGACCCGGCTGGAACGTTATCGCCACCGATGTCTGCGTGCCGATCTCGCGTTTTGCCGATTGCGTGGCCGAAACCGAGGACGATATCAACAACCATGGCCTGACCGGTCCGATCGTCGGCCATGCCGGCGACGGCAACTTCCATGTCAGCCTTGTGATCGACGATACCGACCCGGCCGAGCTTGCCAAGGCGGAGGCCTTCGTCTCACGGCTGAATGCGCGCGCGCTTGCCATGGACGGCACCTGTACCGGCGAGCACGGCATCGGCCAGGGCAAGATTCCCTATTTGGAACGCGAACTTGGCGGCGCCGTCGACCTCATGCGGCAGGTCAAGCGCGCGCTCGATCCGGACAATATCTTCAACCCCGGAAAAATCTTTCATCTTGACTGAAACCATGCTTTGGTGCGCGGCGCTTTGCCGGTAGGGTGTCGGCGGAGCGGCTGTATTTGCGCGCCCGCAGGGCGGCGCAACGGAGTAGGGATGCGGTGGTAGGGCGGATTCTGGTTTTTCTGGGCGGCTTGCTGGTCTTGGTGCTGTTTGCAGCGCTGTTGGCGCCGTTCTTCGTGGACTGGACCGATTTCCGCAAGGATTTTGAGGCGCAGGCCAGCCGCATCGTCGGCAAGAAGGTGGTCGTGCATGGCGCCGTCGATGCCCGTCTCTTGCCCTTTCCCTCGGTAACGCTGCATGACGTGCGCGTTGGCCAGGAGCCGGACGGCACGCCACTGGTGCGCGTCGAGCGCTTTTCCATGGATGCCGAGCTTGCGCCCTTCCTCTCCGGCGAAGCGCTGATCTTCGACATGCGAATCGAGGACCCGGTGGCGCGGGTGCGTCTTTTGAAGGACGGCACGCTCGACTGGATGCGTGGCAGCCGCGCCGATATTCCGGCGCGCTCCGTGGTTCTGGAAAATGTGCATGTCACCGGCGGCCGCGTCGAGTTCATCGACGAGCAATCCGGTCGCACGCGGCTGATTTCCGATCTTTCCGCCGAAATGTCGGCGAAGTCTCTTGCGGGGCCTTGGCGCATCGAGGGCAGTGCTGCGCTGGATGGCGAAAAGGGCGCCTTCTCGCTAAACAGCGCCCAGCCGGAGCCGGGCGCCGCCGGTATGCGGCTGAAATCCAAGATCATGCCGCAGACGCGGCCGTTCGAGGTCGAACTCGATGGCGAATTGAAGCTGGTCGACAGCCGTCCGATCTATCAGGGCGCATTTTCCATGTCGGGTACGGGCAAGCGGGACAAGGCCGATACGCCGCCGCCACGCCTGACGGGTTCGTTCGAACTCACCAATGAAAGCATGCGCGTTCCCGCCTATCGCATGGAGGTCGGCGCGCTCGACGACCCCTACGTCATCACCGGCGAGGCGACGCTCGACACCGGCAAGCTGCCGAAATTCCTGCTGACCGCCGAGGGTCAGCAGATCGACGTCAACCGTTTCGGCAATCAGGGCGAACGTGGCAAGACCGGCCGCAACGCCGCGATTTCCGCCAAGGAGCGGCTTGGCCTGTTCATGGATACGCTGGCGGCGATCCCGGTGCCGCAGGTGCCGGGCAAGGCCAATCTGCGCCTGCCGGCCATCGTCATCGGCGACACGACCATCCGCGACGTGAAGCTCGACGTTCGCCCCGCCGGCGATGGCTGGACGGTCGACAATGCCGTGGCGACGCTGCCGGGACGCACCCAGGTCGAAGCCAAGGGAACGCTGTCGCTCGGGCCGGAACCTTCCTTCAGCGGCGATATGCTGGTCGCTTCCAACCAGCCGTCAGGCCTGTCGAGCTGGCTATCGGGCAATGTCGATCCGGCGATCCGGCAATTGAAGAGCGTCGGTTTCTCGGCGCTGGTCAGCCTGACGCCGGAATTGCAGCGCTTCGAGCGGCTGGAATTCATTGCGGGTCAGGATGTCCTGCACGGCCGCCTCGAACGGCAGGCACTCGACAAGCAGCCGCCAAGCGTTTCGATGGACCTCAACGGCAACACGATCGACTTCGACGTGCTGCGCGCCATTGCCGGCATCGTTGCCGGGCAAGAGTCCGATAGCGGCCTGCTCGACCATCGCATCGCCGCCCAGCTGAAGGCGTCCAAATTCATCGCCTTCGGCGTCCAGGCCGAAAATGTCGATACGGTCTTCACCGTTGCCGACGGCGCCATGTCGCTGGAGCGGTTGACGGTCGGCAATCTCGCCGGCGCGGCGCTGACGGCGATCGGCCGGGCGGAGGGCACGCTCGCGAAATACAAGGGCACCGGCCGGATGACCTTGCAGGCCTTCGATCCCGGCCCGTTCCTGACCATGCTGCGACAGCATCTGCCGGCGCATCCCGCCGTCGACCGGCTGGTGCGCAATGCCGCCTGGTTTGCCAATTCCGACCTGAAGCTGACGTTAGCGCTCGGCGGCGACGATGGCAGCGGCCTCAGCGTCAAGATGGCCGGCGTCACCAATGGCAGCCGCGTCAATCTCGATTTCCGGCTGGCGGACCTGTTGAGCGAGACGAGCGCCATCGGCCTCGACGCCACCTTGGAAAACCCCGTCACCTCGATCCTGTTCGGGCAGGCCGGTTTCGAACCGCTGCCGCTGGAGGCAGACAGCAACGGCGTGCTCTCGGTCCGCATCAAGAGCGACGACGGCACGTCGGCCGATACGACCGTGACCTTCAACACCCAGCAGACGGCCTTCAGCGCCGGCGGCAAGGTCGATCTTTCAGCGGCGAATTTCCTGGCCGGCCAGATGAAGCTGACGCTGGAAAGCACCGACATCGAGCCATATCTGATCATGAACGCCATGCCGCTGCCGCAGATCGGCACCGGTCTTCCGGTGAAGGCGAGCGCCGATCTGGCCATCGATGCCGCCAAGGTCGATTTCCAGAACCTGTCGATTGCCGCCGGCGGCGATACGGTCACCGGCGCCGTGACGGTCGTGCGCGACGCGCCGTCCTTTACGGCCTCCGCCGATCTGAAGATGGCATCTGCCGATCTCGGGGTTGTCTCTGAACTGGTCTATGGCCCGCTTCTCGACGCGGCCAATGGGCAATATGCAACGACGCCGCTTCCGAAGCTGATGGGTGGGCTGAACATCGGCGCCAAGCTTGCCGTGCAGTCGGTGACGCCCGGCCTGTTCGGTCCGATTCGCGATTTCACTGCCACGGTCGGCTTCAACGGCGAACAGCTGACGCTGGATGACATGCAGGGGACCTGGAACGGCGGCAAGCTGAGCGGGCGCCTGGCGCTCGGCAATGCCAATGGCAACGGTTTCTTCCAGACCCAGCTTGCGGTGACCGATGGCGATACCGCAGCGATCGCCTGGCAACATGCTGGCGCTCCGGTTGCAAGCGGCAAGTTTCGAATGGAAATGTCGGCGGAAGCCACAGGCAAGTCTGTTGCCGATCTGTTTCATGCCGCAAGCGGTTCGGGGGAACTCGGCCTTAATGGCACCAAGCTGAACGGCCTCAACCTCGCCGCCTTGCCGGCGATCATTCCGCCTGTCGATGCGATGAAAGGCGAGTTGACGCAGGAGCGCATCCTGCAACCGACGTTGACTGCGCTCGACCAGGGCGAAACCATGCTGCCGCCGTTCGTCGTGCCGTTCAATCTCAGTTCCGGCATCGTTCGGGCGCAGAATGTCACGGTAGGCACCGATCAGGCGCAATTGTCTGGGAATGCCGCCATCGATCTGGCTGCCGAGACGATGCAGGCTGCGATTGCCGTTGCTTTCAATCCCGGTGCGGAAGCCTTGTCCGGTGCGGAATCGGGCGTGACGCTGAATTTTGCCGGCCCCGTCGCCGCGCCGCAACGCACGGTCGATGCATCGGAGCTCGCCGGGTTCCTGTCGCTGCGTGCATTCGAGCGTGAGCGTCGGCGCGTCGAGCGGTTGCAGTCGAATGTTCTCGAAAAGCAGCGGCTGCGCCGGGAAGTGGCGCTTTACAAATATCGGGCCGACGAACGGCAGGCGGCGCGCGAACGGGCAGCCGCCGAAGAGCAGATCCGCCGTGCGGAAGAAATCCGCCTGCGGCAACTGGCGCAACAGGCAGAACAGCAGCGCCTTGATGCGCTGGCGAAGGCCGCGCAGGAGAAGGCGGAAGCCGAGCGAAAGCTGCAGGAGCAGCGCCAACTGCAACAACAGCAGCAGCAGCAGCAGCAGCAGCAGCAGCAAGCGCCGTCGACCAATTCGAATACCGGCACCGGCAATACGCCGTCGCTGAACTTCGAGGTTTTGCCAAACGTTCAGTGATCGGCTGGCGGTTGCCGCTTCAGCCATTGCAGCACATAGACACGCAACGCCGAGGACAGGTTGCTGTCTTCGGCGCGGTCGTCGTCGATTTCGGCAAGCAGGCGCGCCACCGGCATGGCGCGCGTAGCGGCAATCGCCTTCAACTCGCCCCAGAACGCATCTTCCAGCGTAAAGCTGGTGCGGTGGCCATGCAGGGTGGTGGAGTGTTTTCGGATCATCGATCACGATCCAAAGGGGCGGCAGAGCCGTCCGGTATTCTTGCCTTGAGAGAGGCGCGGAAGCGCTTCAAGGGACGGCGGCGCATCAATCGCCGTCCGGCGGCGTCCGGTCCAACTTGCCCTGATCGAGTTGCTTTTCGGCTTTCTCGTTCAGGGCCTTGGTCAGGTTCTTTTCGGCCTTGGTCCGGCCGTGCTGCAGGCGATTCTGCTCGGCCTGCCGGTCCTTGTCCTGCCGGTCCTTCTGCTTCCGGAACTGGCGGAGATTGACGACGTCGCCGGTCAAGACAAGGCCTGCCTTTCGATTATTGCTTCTTGCGGAAGGAATCGAGCGAGACGACGGAGCCCGGCTTCTTCTCTTCGGAACCCTCGGCCTTGGCTTCGGCTTCTTCCTTTTCCGCCTGCACCGGATAAGCGGTGATCTCGGCGGAGCCGGCGTCTTCGTCCTCGGCGGCGGGAACGTCGAATTCGAGTTCGAAATTCACCGAAGGGTCATAGAAGCCGCGAATGGCATTGTAGGGGATGACCAGCTTTTCCGGTGTATCGGAGAAGGACAGGCCGATCTCGAAGCCGACATCCGTCACCTTCATGTCCCAGAACTGGTGCTGGATGACGATGGTCATCTGCTCCGCATATTTGGACTTGAGGTGCTGGGAAATGCGAACGCCCGGCGCGCCCGTCAGAAAGGTGATGAAGAAATGATGGTCGCCCGGCAGGCGGCCGGTCGCCGCCACTTCGGCCAAAACCTTGCGGATGACACCACGGAGGGCATCCTGCGCCAGAATGTCGTAACGGATGTGGTCCTGCCCCATCTTGTCCTGTCTTTCTGTATTCCTCGTGAATTCAAGGCTATATGCCATGTCGAGCCTTCAGGGGGAACCCCTTCGGTTCGATTGAGGCCATAATACATAATTTCAAGCGGGCAGAGAAGGTGAAGGCTTCTGTTGCCAGGTGCCTTCGGACCCCGCCTTACGGTGCTAACCATAAGGACTTAGGTCGGGTTTCCCGCACCGCCATTAGGCAGCGAGAGCATAACCCTTAGCGTTGTTGTCGTTTGCAACTACACTTGTGACCCGATAACGGCGGTATCATGCCGAGCAAAAGTTCGATCTTTACGCCCTTGTCGATCCTATTTCGCCCCCATCAGCAGCCGGCCTTCCAAATAGAAGGTCCGCCGGTTCCTGGTGGAGGCGCCGGGTACCGCCCCCGGGTCCAATAGGTTTATTACACCGACCGTTTATTGCCATAGCCGGTCCGAAGACCGGCACCTCGTCATATAGGTCTTTCCGGGCCGCATTAAAAGAGGGAATGTGACGATTTTCTCGACGCTTGACGGCGCGAGAGGCTTGACCCATTCTCGCCGCGGTAGCAACCGAAACGCCCGATCTTCAAGGGCGATATGGAGGAAGGACAGGACATGACGACCGACTATCTCGCAGACGTGAAGAAATACGACGCCGGCGCCGACGAGGCCATTGTCCAGAAGATCGTTCGCCATCTCGGCATCGCGCTGCGCAATCGCGATTCGTCGCTGGTCTCCGCCTCCGATCCGACCGAACTTGCCCGCGTCAAGGAAAAGTGGTGCGAGAAGAAGTTCGGCATTGGCGGCGATGACGCCGACAAGGCGATCGCCGCAACGGCCAAGGCCATGGCCGCCGACCGCTCCAAGTCGCGCGTCACCTTCTATTATCTGGTTGCCAAGGAATTGGGAAAGCTCGAGGCGATCTGAGCCTGCATTTTTCCCTTGCGCTATTCCCGGCGAAAATCGGGGATAGCGGCATTGCTCGGTTGGATTGGGCGGGGCTGAGGAGTAAACTTCAGGCCAGACTCGAAACGTGGCGCGCCAATCATGAAGCAATATCTCGATTTCCTCCGGCATGTGATGGAAAACGGTTCCGATCGTGGCGACCGGACCGGCACCGGCACACGCTCGGTCTTCGGATACCAGATGCGGTTCGACCTTGCGGACGGCTTTCCGGTGCTGACCACCAAGAAGCTGCATTTGCGCTCGATCATCCATGAACTCCTGTGGTTCCTGAAGGGCGACACCAACATCGCCTATCTCAAGGAAAACGGCGTTTCCATCTGGGACGAATGGGCCGACGAAAACGGCGATCTCGGCCCGGTCTATGGCGCGCAATGGCGCTCCTGGCCGGCTCCGAACGGAGGGCATATCGACCAGATCGCCAATCTGGTGGAAGGTATCAAGACCAACCCCAATTCGCGTCGCCATATCGTTTCGGCCTGGAACCCGGCCGAAGTCGACGAGATGGCGCTGCCGCCGTGCCATTGCCTGTTCCAGTTCTATGTGTCGGACGGCAAGCTCTCCTGCCAGCTCTATCAGCGCTCCGCCGATATCTTCCTCGGCGTGCCCTTCAACATCGCGTCCTATGCATTGCTGACGATGATGGTGGCGCAGGTGACGGGGCTGAAGCCCGGCGATTTCGTCCATACCTTCGGCGATGCCCATATCTACAGCAATCATTTCGAGCAGGCGAAGCTGCAGCTGTCGCGGGAGCCGCATTCGCTGCCGGTGATGCGCATCAACCCTGATGTGAAAGACCTGTTTTCCTTCACCTATGAAGACTTTACGCTGGAAGGCTATCACGCCGATTCAGCCATCCGGGCGCCGGTGGCGGTATGAGCGTGCCTGACAAGCGCCCCGATGTGAGCATCGTCGTCGCCGTTGCGGACAATGGCGTGATCGGCCGCGATGGCGACTTGCCGTGGAAGCTGTCGACCGACCTCAAGCGCTTCAAGGCGCTCACGGTCGGCAAGCCAGTGATCATGGGCCGCAAGACACTGGAATCGATCGGCCGGCCCTTGCCCGGGCGTCCGAACATCGTGATTACCCGCGATGCCGGCTACAGCTTCGAGGGCGTCGAGGTGGTGCATGACATCGCTGCCGCTCTGGAGCGTGGACGTGCGCTTGCCGCGCGGGATGGGGCGACTGAGGTCGCGATTATCGGCGGGGGCAATATCTACGCGCAGTCTCTCGACAGCGTGGATGTGCTCTATGTCACCCATGTGCACGCACAGGTGGATGGCGATACGCGCTTTCCCTCGATCGATCCGGCCGTGTGGGAAATGGTTTCGGAAGAAGCCGTGCCGGCCGGCGAGCGCGATACGTATGCCACGCGCTTTGCCGTCTACCGTCGTCGCACCGCTTGAAAATCAACTATTTTCCGTTAATTGCCGCCAAGTTCCGCAGCCTGCGTTGAAAGGCGGAGCGGCCATACCTATAAGGGGAGGAACGCACGGGCTGCAGGGCCGGTGCGCTCGTCTGCGGTATTCTTTGAGAAGAGGTTTTGATGCCCTGGAGCAATCAGAATGGCGGCGGCGGCCCTTGGGGCGGCGGCGGCAACAATCAGGGGCCATGGGGGCAGGGGCCGAACCGCCCGCGCGGTGGCGGTGGTGGAAACGGCGGACCGCCGGATCTGGAAGACATCATCCGGCGCGGTCAGGACCAGCTCAGGAATGCCGTTCCCGGCGGCTTCAATGGCGGCGTCGTGGCGATCATCCTGCTCGTTGTGGCTGTTTTCTGGTTGATCCAGTCGATCTACACCGTGCAGCCGGATGAGCGTGGCGTCGAGCTGCGTTTCGGCAAGCCCAAGGACGAGATCGCGATGCCCGGCCTGCACTTCCATTTCTGGCCGCTCGAAACGGTCGAAATCGTGAAGGTCACCGAGCAGCAACAGAATATCGGCTCCAAGGCCTCGTCGTCCTCGACGGCTGGCCTGATGCTGACCGGCGACCAGAACATCGTCAACGTCCAGTTCTCGGTGCTGTTTACCGTTTCCGATCCGCGCGGCTATCTCTTCAATCTGGAGAGCCCGACCGAAACCCTGCAGCAGGTCGCCGAAAGCGCCATGCGCGAGGTTGTCGGCCGTCGACCGGCGCAGGACATCTTCCGCGACAACCGCCAGCAGATCGCTGTCGACGTCAAGACCACCATCCAGACGACCATGGACAATTACGGTTCCGGCATTTCGGTCAATGCGGTGGCGATCGAGGACGCGGCGCCGCCGCGCGAGGTTGCCGATGCCTTCGACGAAGTGCAGCGCGCCGAGCAGGACGAAGACCGTTTCGTCGAGGAAGCCAATCAATACGCCAACCAGAAGCTCGGTCAGGCCCGAGGTCAGGCTGCGCAGAACCGCGAAGAGGCCGCCGCCTACAAGGATCGCGTCGTGAAGGAAGCGGAAGGTGAAGCCCAGCGCTTCGTCGCCATCTACGACCAGTATTCCAAGGCGCCGGAAGTCACCCGCAAGCGTCTCTTCCTGGAAACGATGGAAGGCGTTCTGAAGGCCTCCAAGAAGGTCATCCTCGACGAGCAGCCGGGTGTCGTGCCCTATCTGCCGCTGAATGAAATCGGCCGCACCCAGGTGCAGCCGAAGGCTGGGGCACAATAATGTCGAACCGTATTCCCGCTATTTTCATCGCCGTCGTCGCCGTTCTGCTTGCCGTCTATTCTTCGGTCTTCATCGTCAACGAGCGCGAGCAGGCAATCGTCGTCCGCTTCGGTCAGATCAAGGACGTCAAGACGCAGCCGGGCCTGTACTTCAAGCTGCCCTTCGCCTTCATGGATGCCGACCGCGTCCAGTATCTGTCCGATCAGGCGCTGCGCTTCGATCTCGACAATATCCGCGTCCAGGTTTCGGGCGGCAAGTTCTACGAAGTCGATGCTTTCGTGGTCTACAAGATCACCGATGCACGCCGCTTCCGCGAAACCGTATCGGGTGATCGCGAAGCTGCCGAATCGCGCCTGCGCACCCGTCTCGACGCCTCGTTGCGCCGGGTTTACGGTCTGCGTGGCTTCGAGGCGGCGCTTTCGGACGCTCGCGCCTCGATGATGAGCGAGGTCGGCAACGATCTCCGTCCGGATGCCGAATCGCTCGGCCTTCGCATCGAAGACGTCCGCATTCGCCGCACCGACCTGACGCAGGAAGTCTCGCAGCAGACCTATGAGCGCATGAAGGCAGAACGTCTGGCCGAAGCCGAGTTGATCCGCGCTCGCGGTAACGAAGAAGGTCAGCGTCGCCGCGCTATCGCGGACCGCCAGGTGGTCGAACTGATCGCCGAGGCCCAGCGCGACGCCGAAATCCTGCGCGGTCAGGGCGATGCCGAGCGGAACCGCATCTTCGGCGAAGCCTTCAACCGTGATCCGGGCTTCTTCGAGTTCTACCGCTCGATGCGCGCCTATGCGGCTTCGCTGGCCGATCAGGACACGACGCTGGTGCTGTCGCCGACGTCGGAATTCTTCCGCTTCTTCAAGAATGCCGATGGACCGGGCGCAACGCCCGCACCCGCGACGCCGCCAGCGGCGCCCGCTGCCCAGCCGGCGAATTGAGTGGATGGACATGCAAGCAAGGGAGCCGGTTTCGGCTCCCTTTTTCGTAGAGAGGCATCTCGCCCCGAAAAGGCCATTTAACCGGGGATGATCGGCCGCAGCGTTTTCGCCTTTTTCGGGAGTGCTTCGGAACACGGTGTTTTGTGTGAGGCTGTATGGAAACCTCTACGCACTGTTTGCCGAATTGCACTATGGTGTGCGCAAATCACGCCGGGCTTTCGGATCGTGCCGGGTCAGGTGGGAATCTTAACGTTTTGCCGCACTTGTCGCCACATGGGAGCATTTCCAGGAAAAGCGGATACCGGTTTTCCGTTCGGACATGCGACAAGACAAGGAATGAGAGGCATTTTCGCGATTCGAAGGATGCGGAAATGCTTTGGACAGTCACAATTCGAGGAAGTCTATGGCGCTGATCGCATCGATGCCCCTGAAACGCTCCATGGCCATGCTTTCGGCCGCAACGCTTCTGGCCGTGTCGCTTGGCAGCACGCCCCTGCGCGCCCAGACGATGGCGCCGACGAACGGTCCGGCCTCGGTTGCCGATCTGGCCGATCAGTTGCTCGGCTCGGTCGTCAACATCGCAACCTCGCAGAACGTCAAGGACAAGGGCGAGGAAGGCCCGGCGCCGCGCATTCCGCAAGGCTCGCCCTTCCAGGAGTTCTTCGACGACTTCTTCAAGGGCGAAAAGGGCAATGACAGCGCGCATCGGGTCAATTCGCTTGGCTCGGGCTTCGTCATCGATCCCTCCGGCTTTATCGTCACCAATAACCACGTTATCGAGGGCGCCGACGATATCGAGGTGGTCTTCCCGAGCGGCTCTAAGTTGAAGGCGCGGCTGGTCGGCACCGACACCAAGACGGACCTCTCCGTCTTGAAGGTCGAGCCGAAGACGCCGCTGAAGGCAGTGAAGTTCGGCGATTCCCGCGTCATGCGCATCGGCGACTGGGTGATGGCCATCGGCAACCCCTTCGGCCTTGGCGGTTCGGTGACGGTGGGCATCATTTCGGCGCGTGGGCGCAATATCAATGCCGGTCCCTACGACAACTTCATTCAGACGGATGCGGCGATCAACAAGGGTAATTCCGGCGGGCCGCTGTTCAACATGAAGGGTGAGGTGATCGGCATCAACACCGCGATCATTTCGCCGTCCGGCGGTTCGATCGGCATCGGTTTCGCCGTGCCGACTGAATTGGCGGAAAACGTCGTCAAGCAGCTTATCGAATTCGGCGAGACGCGGCGCGGCTGGCTCGGCGTCCGTATCCAGCCGGTCACTGACGATCTCGTCGCCAGCCTCGGGCTCGACCGGGCGCGCGGCGCGCTCATCTCCGGCATCGTCAAGGGCGGGCCGGTGGAAAACGGGCCGATCAAGACGGGCGACGTCATCCTGAAATTCGACGGCAAGGATGTCGCCGAAATGCGCGACCTGCTCCGTGTCGTGGCCGAAAGCCCGGTGGGCAAGGCGGTCGATGTCGTCATCCAGCGGGACGGCAAGGAGCAGACGCTGCAGGTGACGCTCGGCCGACTGGAAGACACGGCCGATGCGAGCGCCAAGGCCAAAAATCCTGACATCATCGATCCTGAGGGCAGCGAGGATGCTGCGCCTGACGATGGCAATGACGAGGAAGAGGCAACGCCCGGCGACGAGGACCAGACGCCTGCCAGCGTGCTCGGCATGACGCTCGGCCCGATCTCTCCTGACGAGCGCAAGAGTTTCGGCATTGCCGAAACAGTCGAAGGCATCCTGATCACCGACGTTGCCGCAGGCTCGGTCGCCGCCGAAAAGGGCTTGAAGAAGGGCGAGGTCATCGTCGAGGCGGCCCAGACCTTCATGAGTTCGCCGAGCGCCGTTGCCGACAAGGTCAAGGAACTGAAAACCGAAGGCCGCCGCAACATCAACCTGATGATTGCCAGCCCCAATGGTGACCTGCGCTTTGTTGCGCTGCCGATGGAGTGATTGCCTGAGGATGTCTCAGGAGCGGCGGCTTTGCCGCTCCCGCCATACCCCCGCAGTCAGTGCGTAAAGCAAATGCCGCTTCAGATCCGGCCGGTCTTCGGGAATGCGGGGATGGTCGAAATCGCGGGTGGAATCATGGCTGAGCCCGATCCGCTTCATCACCGCGAGCGAACGGCTGTTGGTGGCGACTGCGAAAGATACGATTTCGGGAAGTTTCAGCGTTCGAAAGCCATGGTCGAGCAATGCGCTTGCGGCTTCGGTGATATAGCCGTTGCCCCAGAATCGGGTGGCGAGGCGCCAGCCGATCTCGATGCTGTCGGATGGCAGGCATGGCTCGACGCCGGCGTTGGCCAATCCGCAAAAGCCGATGGCTTCGTCACCGTCCTTGAGCGCCACGGCGTGGAAACCCAGGCCGCTTTCCAGGATCGTCGCCCGTAGCCGGTCGAACAGGGCGTCCGACTCGGCGCGCGTGCGCCGGAAGGGGAAATATTCCATCACCTTGCGGTCGGCATTGATTTCATGGAACAGGTCGCGGTCGCCCTCGCGCCAATCACGCAGTCTCAGACGTGCGGTTTCGAGGAGCGGGGCGGGCGTCATGATCCGGTCAGCCGGCGACGAATTCGTGCTTGCGATAACCTTGAAGGTAAAGCAGCGCGGTGAGGTCGCCATGGTCGATGCGGATTTGCGCCTGCTCGGCGACGACTGGCTTGGCATGCAGGGCAACGCCGGCGCCGGCGATTTCCAGCATGCCGAGATCGTTTGCGCCGTCGCCGACGGCGATTGCATCCTGCGCCGTGATGCCGAGCCGGGCGGCGATCTCGTTGAGGGCATCCACCTTGGCCTGCTTGCCGAGGATCGGCTCTTCGACCGTGCCGCTCAGCACGCCATTCTCGGCATTGAGAATATTGGCGCGGTTTTCATCGAAGCCGATGCGGGCGGCGATCGGGCCGGTGAACAGCGTGAAGCCGCCGGAGACGAGGGCAGTGTAATGCCCCTTCGACTTCATGGTGTTGACCAGTTCAAGGCCGCCTGGCGTCAGCGTGATGCGCTTGGCGATCACCTCGTCGATAACGCTAACGGGCAGGCCCTTCAAAAGGCCGACGCGCTCGCGCAACGCCGGCTCGAAGGCGATTTCGCCGTTCATTGCGCGGGCGGTGATGGCCGCCACCTTCTCCTTGAGGCCGGCTTCGGCGGCGAGCTCGTCGATGCATTCCTGCCCGATCATGGTCGAATCCATGTCTGCGATCAGGAAACGCTTGCGGCGCGTTTCGGCATTCTGCACGGCAATATCGACGGGTTGGTCGCCGATTGCGTTTCGCAGCGCCAATTCGGCGGTCTGGCGATCAGCGCCGTCCTTCAGCATGATATCGCAGGCGATGCCGTCGGCCAGCCAGTAGAGGCCGCTTGACTCGAAGGCGGCTGCCGCTTTTTCCGCAAGCTCCGGCGTTAGAATGGGGTTTGACGGATTGGCTATAAGCGTGGCAACGAACGCCATGATGGAAAACCTTCTCGACCGACAGGACGCGATCCTGATAACCGGCCCGACCGCCAGCGGCAAGTCCGCATTGGCGCTGAGGCTGGCGCGTGAGCGAAACGGCGTGGTCGTCAATGCCGACAGCATGCAGGTCTATGACACGCTGCGCGTGCTGACCGCCCGTCCGTCCGAGGCGGAAATGGATGGCGTGCCGCATCTGCTCTACGGCCATGTGCCGGCGGGCGCGGCCTATTCGACCGGCGCTTGGCTGCGCGACGTCACCGAGCTGCTGCCGCGCCTGCGGGCGCAAGGCAAGCTTCCGGTGTTCGTCGGCGGCACGGGGCTGTATTTCAAGGCGCTGACCGGCGGGCTATCGGAAATGCCCGTCGTTGACGATGCCATTCGTGAGGCCTGGCGGGCGCGGCTGGCTGAGGAGGGACCGGAGGCCATGCATGCGCTTCTGGCGGCCCGCGACGGTGTTGCAGCGGGGCAGCTCAATCCTCAGGACGGGCAGCGCATCGTCCGTGCGCTGGAGATCCTCGATGCCACCGGCCAGTCGATCACGCGGCTGCAGGCGCGGACAGGGCCGATGATCGTCGATCCGCAGTACGCGGACAAATATGTGGTGTTGCCGGAGCGCAACCTGCTGCACCAGCGCATCAACAGCCGCTTCGACAAGATGTTGGAGGCAGGCGCGGTCGAGGAGGTGAAGGCGCTTCTGGCGCAAAACATCTCGCCGCAAATGCCTGTCATGAAAGCGATCGGCGTTTCGCAGATCGCGTCCATGCTGGCGGGCGAACTCGATGCGAATGGTGTTCGTGACCTTGGCGCGACCGCGACGCGCCAATATGCCAAGCGGCAAATGACGTGGTTTCGCAATCAGATGGACGAAAGCTGGCTCCGCCTCGACGGTGCCGCTCAATCCTTGCGGTAAAGGCTGCTCAGCGGCTTTTTCAGGATACTGTCGCGCAAGGACGTTCCCGGCTCGCGCTTTGGCGGCTCGGTTGTCGGCGGTGCGCCATGGCGTTGCGGCGCCGGCTCGCTTGCATAGCTGCTGCGCAAGGGTTCGCGCGCCAAAGGCTCTCTTGTCAGAGGTTCCCGCGCCAGCGGCTCGCGCGGGGGCAGGTCACGGGCAAGCGACGACCGTTGCTGTGAGGGATCGGGGCGTGGCGCCGGCGATGCCAGCCCGCGGGGAAGCATCGAGGGATTATAGGGCTGGTGCGGTTCGGGTGCTGGATCCTGTCCCGGCGCCGGATAGGATGGCGCGCGGGCGAAACCCTCGAAGCTGTCCTCTGTCGCCATGTCGAAGGCTTCCCGCTCGGCCCCGCTCAAGCTGAACTGGCCGGATGTATCCTGTACGCCGGCAGCGCGCATGCGGTTGACCACCATGCGCAGGTCTACCGTTTCGGGCGTATCGTCCGCCACCTTGCTGGTTGCGGTGTTGGCCTTGGGGAGGCGGTCATGCTCGACGCGGGTGAAGCGCATGCGCATGGGAACGGCGATCGCTTCGCCGAAGGCAATGGCCTCGCCATTGCCGATCGACGAAATGAAATTCGTCGTCGAGATCGAGGAATTGGGAATGGCGGAGCGGATGATGTCCTGGTCGCGATCGTTCGACAGGCGCATGGCAAACAGCGTCGAGCACTGCGACAGGATGGTCTGGTCGAGCTCGCCGGGTCGCTGGGTGATGATGCCGAGCGATGCGCCGTATTTGCGGCCCTCCTTGGCGATGCGGGCAATTGCCTGACGCGTCGGGAAGAAGCCGAGATTGGGATCGGCCGGCACGTAGCGGTGCGCCTCTTCGCAGACGACGAGCATATGGATGGCGCCGTTGCTCCACATGGCGAGTTCGAAGGCGAGGCGGCACAGAACCGAAGCAACGGAATTGACCACTTCCGAGGGGATGCCGGCGAGCTGGAAAGTGCAGATCGGTCGGTTGTCGCCGGGAATGCGGAAGATATGCGCCACCGTCTCCAGGATCGTATCGGTGATCGTGTTGCTGGAAAACATGAAGTGATAGCGCGGGTCGTTGATCGCGGAAAGGACGCGCACCTTCAGCGAGCGTAGCGCCGGCTTTTCGCTGCGGCCTTCCAGCTTGCCGATACGGTCGTCGATCAGCGCCAGCAGATCCGCCATGCGATAGGGCACGGGCGTATCGGCGGTATAGGAATTCTTGTCGCTCTGCCGTCGCATCAGCGAGGATTCGCTGCCGCGAAACGCCTTCTTGGCCTCGGGAATGATGTCGCGCAGCATGTCCAGTTCTTCGGCGATCGGCGGGCGGCCGCGGAAGATCACTTCGGCGAATTCGTCCAACCGCATCAGCCAGAAGGGCAAGTCGAGCGATTCCGTATCGATGACCACGGCATGATCGGGAAAGGCAGCGGCGAACTCGTTGTGCGGATCGAGGATCAGGACGCGCAGGCGCGGATCGGAGCGGATGGCGCGATGCAGCAGCAGCGACACCGCCGTCGACTTGCCGACGCCGGTCGAGCCGACGACGGCGAAATGCTTCGACAGCATCGAGGGAATATGAATGGTGGCGTCGATGCTTTCGTCCTGGGTCAGCTTGCCGACGACGCAGGTCTCGGTCTTGCCGGTATCGTAGATGCGCATCAGGTCCGATGAGCGGATGCGATGCGCGATGGCGCCGAGATAGGGGTAGCGCGAAATGCCGGTCGAAAACTGCTCGCGGCCATCGGGGAAGATCTGCACCTCGCCCAGCAGTTCCACCTCGATGCGAAACTGGTTGTCATGGCGCTCGACCCAGTGATCGGCGCCTGTCTCCATCGAATAGGCAAGCGCGACGACCCGGTTCGGGGGAACGGAGATCGAGATCAGGCGGCCGACGGACCAGAGTTCGGTCAGATCGGTATTGCCATCTTCGGCGATGGCCGCAATTGTCGCGCGGGCGCCGTTGCAGGCAACGACGCGACCGAGGAAGCGGTTTCCGGGGGTCAGAGTGTCGCGTCGGTCGGCTTCTCCGGCTTTTCCCGCAGACTGCAGATCGTTGTTGAGCAAATGCGACTCCGTACCCTGGCTTGCCGAATGCTCCACCGAGCATCCCATGCCGCCATCGAAAACCATCATGGTTCTCTCATCCTATGCGTCTGCAATTAACAACTTGTGTAGCGTCCGACTGACATTCTGCCTGTAAACAGCGCGAAAAGGGTAATTTTTGCTCAATATTCGTTGACGCGACGAACCTTTCTGTCTATCAATCGCCCCCATGAAAACTTTTGGCATCCTTATTGTGGTGGGAACGCGCATGGGCAGGGTGGTGTAACCACCCGGCGTTAGCCACCCATGCGCGGTAAACAGGCTCCTCAGGGGCCTTTTTTTATGTCCATTTTTCTTCCAGAACCCGAGACAAGCAGCACACGAACGGAACAGAGCATGACGGGCAAAGAAAACCAGATGACGGGCGCCGAGATCGTTCTCAAAGCCCTGAAGGACAACGGGGTCGAGCACATCTTCGGTTACCCGGGCGGCGCCGTGCTGCCGATCTATGACGAGATCTTCCAGCAGGAAGACATTCAGCATATCCTCGTGCGCCACGAGCAGGGCGCCGGCCATGCGGCCGAAGGCTATGCCCGCTCCACCGGCAAGGTCGGCGTCATGCTGGTCACCTCCGGCCCCGGCGCCACCAATGCCGTCACGCCGCTGCAGGATGCGCTGATGGACTCGGTTCCGCTCGTCTGCATCACCGGCCAGGTTCCCACCACGCTCATCGGCTCCGACGCCTTCCAGGAATGCGACACGGTCGGCATCACGCGCCCCTGCACCAAGCACAACTGGCTGGTCAAGGACGTCAACCAGCTGGCGCGTGTCATCCATGAGGCATTCCGCGTCGCCCAGACCGGTCGTCCCGGCCCCGTCGTCATCGACATCCCCAAGGACGTCCAGTTCGCGACCGGCACCTATGAGCCGCCGTCCGATTATGTCGAGCAGAAGAGCTATCAGCCGAAGGTTCAGGGCGATCTGAAGAAGATCCAGGCTGCCGTCGAGCTGATGGCGAGCGCGCGTCGTCCGGTCTTCTATACCGGCGGCGGCGTTATCAATGCCGGCCCGGAAGCCACGAAGCTGCTGCGCGAGATGATCGAGCTGACCGATTTCCCGATCACGTCGACGCTGATGGGCCTCGGCTGCTATCCGGCGTCCGGCAAGAACTGGCTCGGCATGCTCGGCATGCACGGTTCCTACGAAGCCAATATGGCGATGCATGACTGCGACGTGATGATCTGCGTCGGCGCGCGTTTCGACGACCGCATCACCGGTCGCCTGAACGCCTTCTCGCCGAATTCGAAGAAAATCCACATCGACGTCGATCCGTCCTCGATCAACAAGAACGTCCGTGTCGATATCGGCATCACCGGCGATGCGGCAAGCGTTCTCGAAGACATGGTCCGCCTGTGGCGGGCATTGCCGAAGAAGCCGGCGAAGACGGAAATTGCCGATTGGTGGAGCGACATCACCCGCTGGCGTGCGCGCAATTCCTTTGCCTACACGCAGAGCCAGGACGTCATCATGCCGCAATACGCCATCCAGCGGCTGTATGAGCATTCCAAGGGGCGCGATACCTACATCACGACGGAAGTCGGCCAGCACCAGATGTGGGCGGCGCAGTTCTTCGGCTTCGAACAGCCGCTGCACTGGCTGACCTCGGGCGGTCTGGGCACGATGGGCTACGGCCTGCCGGCAGCGCTCGGCGTGCAGGTCGCGCATCCGGACGCGCTGGTCATCGACATCGCCGGGGATGCCTCGATCCAGATGTGCATCCAGGAAATGTCGACGGCGATCCAGTATGGCCTGCCGGTCAAGATCTTCATCCTGAACAACCAGTACATGGGCATGGTGCGCCAGTGGCAACAGCTACTGCACGGCAACCGCCTGTCCAACTCCTACACCGAAGCGATGCCCGATTTCGTCAAGCTGGCGGAAGCCTATGGCGCGGTCGGCATGTATTGCGACGATCCCAAGGAACTCGACGACAAGATCGCCGAGATGATCGAGGTCAAGCGCCCGGTCATCTTCGACTGCCGCGTCGCCAACCTCGCCAACTGCTTCCCGATGATCCCCTCGGGCAAGGCGCATAACGAAATGCTCCTTCCCGACGAGGCGACCGACGAAGCCGTGGCCAACGCCATCGACGCCAAGGGTCGGCAACTGGTTTGATCGACGGAAAAGCGGCGCCCCTGATAACTCCCGGGCGCCGCCTTCGTCTTTGCATTAGCGATAAACGAGCGGAACATCATTCATGAACGCACACCTTCAACCCACGGGTTCGGCCTATTTCATTTCGCCGGAGACCGCCAAGACCGAGCGCCACACGCTTTCGGTTCTCGTCGACAACGAGCCGGGCGTTCTTGCCCGCGTCATCGGCCTGTTTTCCGGCCGTGGCTACAATATCGAAAGTCTGACGGTTTCCGAAACCGAGCATGAGGCGCATCTGTCGCGCATCACCATCGTCACCGGCGGCACGCCGGTGGTTCTGGAGCAGATCAAGGCCCAGCTGGAGCGCATCGTTCCGGTTCACCGCGTCGTCGACCTGACGGTGCGCGCCCGCGAACTCGGCCAGGAACGGCCGATCGAGCGCGAAGTGGCGCTGATCAAGGTCGTTGGCGAGGGCGAACATCGCGCCGAGGCGCTGCGGCTTGCCGATGCCTTCCACGCCAAGGTGATCGATGCAACCGTCACGCATTTCATCTTCGAACTGACCGGCAAGTCTTCCAAGATCGACCAGTTCGTCGCCATCGTGAAGCCGCTCGGCCTCACCGAAGTCTGCCGCACTGGCATCGCCGCCATGAATCGCGGCCAGCAGGGGATGTAATTTCCCCTCCATACAGGCGCATTGAGGCGGCGCTGGTCAGAGCATGGCCAGCGCCGTTTTCCGTTTTGGGGCAGGGAAGGCGGCGTCGAGGTCTTTCCAATCGTCCTCGGTGATGTGCAGATCGGTAGCATCACGGTTTTCGTCGATGCGATGCGGGTTGCTGCTTTTCGGAATGGCGATGACATCGGGCTGACGCAGCACGAAGGCCAACGCCACCTGCGCCGGGGTTGCCTGATAGGCCTTGGCGATATCGATCAGGCGCGGATGGGTGAGCAGCCGGCCCTGTTCGATCGGCGAATAGGCCATGACCGGGATGTTCTTCTCGCGGCAGAAGGGCAGGAGATCGAACTCGATGCCGCGCCGGCCGAGATTGTAGAGCACCTGGTTGGCGGCGCAGTTTTCCCCGCCCGGGACCGAAAGCAATTCCTTCATGTCGTCCGTATCGAAATTCGAGACGCCCCAGGCGCCGATCCTTCCGTCGCGCTTCAGCGTTTCGAAGGCGGCCACGGTGTCGGCGAGCGGATGTTCGCCGGGCCAATGCAGGAGATAAAGATCGATTCGGTCGGTGCCGAGACGTTTCAGGCTGCGTTCGCAGGCTTCGATCGTGCCTCTGCGGCTGGCATTCCACGGGTAGACCTTGGAGACGAGGAAGACATTGTCGTGCATATCCGCAATCGCCTTGCCGGTGACGATTTCAGCGCCGCCATCGGCATACATTTCCGCCGTGTCGATCAGCGTCATTCCGAGCGAAATGCCATGGCGCAGGCTGTCGATCTCACGATGGGCGGCATCTGCGTTTTCGCCCATTCCCCAGGTGCCCTGGCCGAGCCGGGGAACGCTGACGCCGGAAGGAAGGGTGAGGGTGGGGATCGGTTCGTGCATGGCTGTCTCCCGCCTGGATTGTCTGAGGGAAGATAGAGGGGCAGGCGACGGCCAGCAAGCGATCAACTCCGACGCGTTGTCACCCTGACAATTTCCCGCTGGATGGAAAAAGCGGGCTCCCTTACATCTTCAACCTCTCGCATTCCCGAACGGAAAACGCTTCATACATTTCCCGGAAATGCTTCGGTTCGGCGCGATTTCGTGGAGGGTTTGATGCCGCTGGATACCCTGCTGGCGCTGGTGGTCTTTGCGTTCACGACATCGATCACGCCGGGGCCGAACAATATGATGTTATTCGCCTCGGGGGTGAATTTCGGCTTTCGGCGCACCATCCCGCATATGCTGGGCATCGGCGCCGGCTTCTTCTCGCTGTTGATCGGCGTCGGTTTCGGGCTTGGGGCCGTGTTGAAGACCATGCCGTTGCTCTATACGGCGCTTAAATTCGCCGGCGGGCTCTACCTCGCCTGGATCGCCTGGAAGATCGCCAATTCGCGGTCGCTCACCGAGGGGCAGGCGGGTGCGAAGCCGATGACCTTTCTCGGGGCCGCCGCCTTTCAATGGGTCAATCCGAAAGCCTGGGTGATGGCGGTCACCGCCATGGCGACCTACACCGATACGCAGCGATATTTCTTCACCGTGACCATTGTTGGCCTCGCTTTCGCGCTGGTCAACGTGCCCAGCGTTTCGACCTGGGCCGGTTTCGGCTCGGCGCTGCGCGACTGGCTGTCTGATCCGGTGCGGCTGAAATGGTTCAACATCACCATGGCCGTGCTGCTGGTCTTGAGCCTGTGGCCGATGTTGCGTTAAGTCTGGAAGACGAGAATCCGGGAGGGGCCGATGAGCGATCACCACCACCACGACGATCACGATCACGGTCGTCACCATGACGATCATCACCACGACAATCACTATTCCAACATGCAGGCGCGGGTGAAGGCGCTGGAAACATTGCTGACGGCCAAGGGCCTGATCGACCCCGCCGCCATCGACGCCATCGTCGAGACGTATGAGACCAAGGTCGGCCCGCGCAACGGCGCGCAGGTGGTGGCAAAGGCGTGGGTCGATGCGGAATTCCGCGACTGGTTGACCCGCGATGCGACGGCGGCCATTGCCAGCCTCGGCTTTTCCGGCCGGCAGGGCGAGCATATGCGGGCGGTGTTCAATGCGCCGGGCGAGCATAACATCGTCGTCTGCACGCTCTGCTCCTGCTATCCGTGGTCGGTGCTCGGCCTGCCGCCGGTCTGGTACAAGGCGCCGGCCTATCGCTCCCGCGCTGTCATGGATCCGCGCGGCGTGCTCGCCGAATTCGGCGTCACCTTGCCGGAAGACACCCGCATCCGTGTCTGGGATTCGACCGCCGAACTGCGCTATCTCGTCGTGCCGGAACGGCCGGCTGGCACGCAAGAGCTGGATGAGGCAGCGCTTGCCGCGCTCGTCACCCGCGACTCCATGATCGGCACGGGGCTTGCTCTTTCGCCGCAGGCGCTGGCCCTCCAGACGGAGGCAACGCGATGAACGGGCCACACGATCTCGGCGGGCAGATGGGTTTCGGTCCCGTCGCCCCGGAAACCAACGAGCCCTATTTCCATGGCGATTGGGAGAAGCGGGCGCTCGGCCTGACGCTGTCCTGCGGCGCCATGGGCCATTGGAACCTCGACGAAAGCCGTCATGCGCGCGAATGTATTTCGCCGGCTAACTATCTCTCCGCCAGCTATTATGAAATCTGGATCCGCGCCGTCGATACGCTGCTGGAACGACATGGTTTTGCCACGCGTGCCGAACTGTTCGATGGCGCTGCTCCCGGGCCCGGCACCCAGCCAAAGCGGGTGTTGACCGCCGACAAGGTTGCCGGCGTCCTATCCAAAGGCGGTCCCTGCGACCGGCCGGTCGCAACAGATCCGCGTTTTGCACACGGCGCGCGGGTGCGCACCCGCAATTTCCATCCAGAAGGCCATACCCGCCTGCCGCGCTATGCGCGTGGCAAGATCGGCACGGTCGAGGCGGTGCAGGGCAGCTTCGTCTTTCCCGATGACAATGCCCATGGCAAGGGCGAGAACCCGCAATGGGTTTATACGGTCGTTTTCGATGCGGCTGAAATCTGGGGCGAGAGCGCCGCACCCGGCCTGACCATCTCTATCGATGCCTGGGAGAGCTATCTTGAGCCTGTGTGAGACCCCTTCGCCGCTTGCGGCCTCACCGGGCCTGCCGTTTTCGCGCGCGGGCGATCCGGTGTTTCCCGAGCCGTGGGCGGCGGAAGCTTTTGCGCTGACCGTGCATCTGCATGAGCGCGGGGTGTTCACCTGGGCCGACTGGGCCGAAACCTTGTCGCGCGAGGTGCATCGCCCCGGCCGCGCCGAGGATGGCAGCGACTATTACGATTGCTGGGTGGCGGCGCTGTCCGATCTGCTGGTCCGCTCGGGCGTCGCCGACGAGTCGGCGATCGCAGCGCTCTCGGCAAGCTGGCAGCGCGCGGCCGAGGCGACGCCGCATGGCAAGCCGATCGAGCGAACCAACGATCCCCAGTATCGGCCGGTATAATGTTGCCACTTCGTTCTTTTGCGCTTGCTTAAACGCGGCGAATCCTGCCAAGTCGCCGCATGCAGTTCGCTCCGCAACAAGATGAGGCCCTGAAAGCCGTTTCGCGCTGGCTCAAGGATGGCCGGCAGCCTGTTTTCCGCCTGTTCGGTTATGCCGGCACCGGCAAGACGACGCTGGCGCGCTATTTTGCCGAGCATGTCGATGGCGAGGTGTTGTTCGCCGCCTTCACCGGCAAGGCGGCGCAGGTGCTGCGCACCCGTGGGGCGAGCAATGCCAAGACCATCCATTCGCTGATCTATCGCCCGCGCGGCGAGGAAGAGGTGGCGGATGAGGAAACCGGCAAGACCTCGATTGCGCCGATGTTTTCCATCAACCGCCAGAGCCCGGTCGCCAAGGCGGCGTTGATCGTTATCGACGAATGCTCGATGGTCGATGAACAACTCGGCAAGGATCTGATGAGTTTTGGCACGCCGATCCTGGTGCTCGGCGATCCCGGCCAGTTGCCGCCGGTCAGCGGCGGCGGTTTCTTCACCGAGCAGGATCCGGATTACCTGCTGACCGAAATCCATCGTCAGGCGCAGGACAATCCAATCATCCAGATCGCCATGGATGTGCGCGAGGGCAAGGAAATTCCCTATGGCGACTATGGCAAGGCGCGGGTAATTTCCAAGAACGAGGTGACGCAGTCGCTGGTTCTCGATGCCGATCAGGTGCTTGTCGGCACCAACCGCACGCGCCGGCGCTATAACCAGCGCCTGCGCGAGCTTAAAGGTTTTTCGGCGCAATATCCGCAATCCGGCGACAAGCTGGTTTGCCTGCGCAACGATCCGGCCAAGGGGCTGCTCAATGGCTCGCTGTGGCAGGTGATGAGTTCGTCCAAGGAAACGGTGAAGCCCGGCATCAACCTGATGATCCGGCCAGAAGACGATGATATGGATCGCGGCGCGGCGAAGATCAAATTGCTGAAGGCCGCCTTCGAGGAGCCGGACACGGAGATACCGTGGACCACCAAGAAGCGTTACGACGATTTCGACTATGGCTATGCGCTGACCGTTCACAAGGCGCAGGGCTCGCAATGGAACAACGTCGTGCTGTTCGACGAAAGCTGGGCGTTTCGCGATAGCCGCGAGCGCTGGCTCTATACGGGGATCACCCGCGCGGCCGATTCCCTGACCATCGTGCGCTGACCTTCAGCTTTTGACCAAGCCGAGCAGGGCAGCCTTGGCGACGGCCTGAAAACGATTGTTGGCGCTGAACTTGGCGATGATCGTGGTTTCCATGGCATGCACGCTTTCCGCATCCATGCCCATGGCCAGGGCGATGCGGGCCGTGCCCTGACCTTCGGCCATGAGATCGAGGCATTGACGCTCGGCGTCATCGAAGGCGGGCAGGTGATTGTCGTTTGTGCCGCGGCCGAGGTCGAGGCGAATGGCGTCGCCATCCAGAAGGCCTGTTACCTTTTGCATCTGACGGTGGATGGTCGACAGGCTGGAAACCAGTTCGCGCTTGCGGATCGCCAGCGCATTGCGGAAGATTGTGTCCGCTTCTTCCTGCGATGTGGCGCCATCCAGCTCTTCCATGAGTTCCTGGACGACGGCCACAGGCATGCCGACTTCGCGGCAGATATTGATCACCGCCATCTGCACGATGCTCTCATGCGCATAGATGCGCATCGGGCCGATGCGGCCTGCAGTGATCAGGCCCTTTTCCTCGTAGAAATGCAGTGTGCGGTGGGTCACGCCGAAGGCGTTGGCCATGTCGGCGATGGCAACGGGATGATGCGGCAGATTGGCCGGCAGATCGACGGCGGGCAGAAAACGCAGCGGCAAACCTGCTGCAACCGGTGTCGCGGCTGCAGTCAAAACCAACTTCGAACTCTCGGACATAGCACCCCTTAACTCTGTGTTTTGTCGCATTTTCAAACGGATAACCGTATCCGCATGTCCTGAAAATGCTCCAGGCGACGTCGAATTCAGACATCATCCGGGCAGCAGCAAACGCTCCGACGCGAAAGCGCCGCTTTGCTGCACATCAATCTGTCATGGATTGCCGCCGGTGATGTTAAGTTTACGTTAACGTTAATGGTGGGAATTGTAAGTCCAAAAAGTCATAGGTGGTTTATCGCGTCCCAAAGGCTGCTTGGATGGGGATTTCAGCCGAAATTCAGGTGAAAAACGCGCAAAACAGCGCGATTTCAGGCGCCGATCCGGTTGCTGCGCTCCCGATCGGCTTCCGCTTCGCGGGCCATGGAGATCAGGTGGTGTGGCTCGCTGACCAGGCGATCCGGTTCCTTTGCGGGAATCAGTTGCGACTGGCAGCTCCAGGCGGTCTCGAAGGTCTGGCGTGACTTGTGAAGGCGATATTCATTCGTCGCCGTCAGGCAGCGCATCAGGTTGCTGGAGAGTTCGTTCTGGTCGGCGAAGGCGTAAAGCTGGCCGTTCATCGACAGGCGGCGGCCGGCAAAAGCGCTGGCGGCAAAGGTGCGTTCGCTGACCAGATGCAAATCGGCTTCCGGAATGCTTTCCTCATGGAAGATATCGCCGGTCGCATTGTGACGCAGCTGGACGTTCAGCAGCCCCGGCGCTTCGCTGCGGGCGATGGAGAGGGTGAAATCGAGATTGTCCGGCTGGCGGGCAATGCGATTGGCGCGGTCGAAGTCCTCGACCAGCTCGACGAAGGCCAGTTGGCCAAGCGCGATGCGCATCGAGTCGGCCAATGACGCCGCAAGCGCGGAACTGCCGAAATCGTTGCGGATCGCAATGCGCGGCAAGGCCGACGCTGTGCGGGTGAAACCAGCGGGGCCATTCACGCCGGAGGCGTCGCCGGGGATGAGGTAGCGGCTGGTCGCGTGCAGACCGAGCGCCGTGATATTCAGCACCGTCAATGCCAGAAGGCCGGTGGAGGCAAGGCGAAAGCGGCTCCAGAGCGAAGGCGAGGCGCTGGCGGCAATGACGGCTGCGGAAGGAATGATATCCGCTGGAACCGGCGCCGATGCGGCCGTTTCGCTTTCCGGGCTTGGCTGATGCTGGGGCAAGTAGGTCGGAACATAACCGCCGACTGCGATCTCGATGCGGATCGCGTCATCAACGCCTTCGGCTTCGTAATATTGCCGCAGGAGCTTGCGCAGCTTGCCGGCCTGCACGCGCACCAGCGGATCGCCGCCGGGATCGAAACTTTCGTTGCGGGCAAAGACATCGACGCCGATGGAATAGCCCTTGAGCTGATGGGCAAGGCCTTCGCGCTCCTTGCGCACGACATAGTCGAGAAACGCCCTCAGCCGCTCGGAGCGGGAAAAGGTTTCGCTATCCAGAACTTTCTGGAGGCTGGTCAAAACCAGCGCATCGTCCATGTGGTGCGGTTCGGTCATCTTATCCTGCAATCGGGCCATGCCTGCCAATATGGGCCGACAGCAAGGCGGATTAAAGACCGATTACACCGGAAATGACGTTTTAGGCAATAAACTCCTTATATAATCGCCAACTGTTCCATCACGGCGGCAGATGCATCCATGCATCAAAGGCGTTGGCATTCGGATCGGAAATATCCTATCAAACAAGCACTTCCGCCATCAATTCGGGACAGATGACATGCCCACCAAGCTTTCCGTGAACCTCAATGCCGTCGCCATGCTGCGCAATCGCCGCGATCTGCCGTGGCCGAGTGTCGAGGGGCTGGGTCGTGTTGCGCTGCAGGCCGGCGCCTATGGTTTGACGGTGCATCCTCGTCCCGATCAGCGCCACATTCGCTTTTCCGATCTGCCGGTGCTGCGCGCGCTGATCGACGACGAGTTTCCGGCGGCTGAATTCAATATAGAGGGTTATCCGACCGAGGACTTCATCGCTCTTTGCGAAGCAGCAGCGCCCGAGCAGGTGACGCTGGTGCCGGACGATCCGTCGCAGGCAACCTCCGATCACGGCTGGGATTTCCGCCTCCATCAAACCTTCCTCACCGACGTCATCGGGCGTCTGAAAGCCAAGGGCTGCCGGGTCTCGCTGTTTGCCGATGGCGACGGCGATGCGGAGGCTGTGGCCATCGCCCGCGAGACGGGGGCGGATCGCATCGAGCTTTATACCGGGCCTTATGGCGGCTGCTTTGACGATCCGGCAAGGGCATTGCGGGAAATCGAGGGGCTGAAGGGTACGGCGGAAGCCGCGCGCGCCATCGGTCTCGAGGTCAATGCCGGCCATGACCTCACCGTCGGTAATCTGCCGCTCCTGTTGCGGCACATTCCTTTCGTTGCGGAAGTCTCCATCGGCCACGGACTGACGGCGGATGCGCTGGAGTTCGGCATGGCGGAAGCTGTGCGTCGCTTCCGCCGCGCCTGTGGCGAAGCCGTCTGACATATTGTGAAGCCCGCCCGGTTCGTCGTGAGCCGGGCAGGGCTTCCTCACGTCAGGCCGTGAGCGCCGCCTTGTGGGCGATCAGGAAGTCCTTGAGCGACTGCGGCTTGTCGCTGGTCAGGGTCTCGAAATCATTGGTGACGATATCGAAGCGGCCGGTGCGGGTATTGGCATCGGCGCTGACGAGGACGGCGGCGAAGAAATCGGGAATGCCAGCACCCTTAAGACCGGCGGCAAGCTGGTCGTCACTGACATGCACCACATTCAGCGGCTTTCCGGCGACGTCGGCGGCGATAGCCGCGATTTCGTCCGTGGTGATCGAGTCCGTTCCTGTCAGGGTATAGGTGGCGTTGCCGGGCGTCGACGAGGAGGCAAGCGCGGCCGCAATCGCCTTGGCGCAATCGTCACGGGAGATGGTGGCGACGCGGCCTTCGCCGGCGGCGCTGTACCAGGTGCCCGTCGAGAGATTGTGCGGCAGGGAATGCAGCAGATTGTCGTGATACCAGGCGTCGCGGACGATCGTGTAGGCGAGGCCGCTCGCCTTGATCGCCTCTTCGGTGCCCAGATGATCCGGCGCGAAGCTGACCAGCGAATCGTCGGGCTTCGGCATCGAGGTGTAGAACAGGTGCTTGACGCCGGATTTTACGGCTGCGGCGATGGCCGCCTTGTGTTGCGTCAGGCGCTGGCCGGGAACGGCAAGCGCGTCGGTGGAGACGATCAGCAGGCGGTCGATGCCGGCAAAGGCAGCTTCCAGCGAAGCGGCGTCGTCGAAATCGGCCTTGCGGACGGCAACGCCGCGCGCGGCGAAATCGGCAAGCTTGGCGGGATCGCGGGTTGCCGCGACGATGCGATCGGCTGCGACCTTCTGCGTATCGAGCAGATGGCCGACAATGGCGCGCCCGAGCTGGCCTGCGGCTCCGGTAACGAGAATCGTGTGACTCATGGGTTCAATCCTGACCTTCGGTTTGGCGGAGGGTTCCGCTTAATTTCCTTGTCGCCTGTCCTTTGGGAAAGCCGGTTTCACCTTTCCCAGACAAACTCTAGCGGTCTCAAAAAGAGACTAGCACTAGATTAGGAATTGACTGCGCTCTGTAAAGGAGGCAGTTTTTTCACCCTACGTTACCAAAAGGGAACCATCTCCATGGCCGGCTCCGTCGTCTCGCTGAAATCCTCAATACCGCCTGCCGAGGCGCCGACACGCACTGTCGACCTCACCGCGCTGGATTTCAGCAATTGCCCGGTGCGGGACATGCTGAACCAGATCGGCGGCAAATGGTCGACGCTATTGATAGAGGCGCTGTCGCAGCGGCCGTATAGATTCGGGGAATTGCGGCGGATGATCCCGGATATTTCCCAGCGCATGCTGACGCAGTCGCTGCGCGAATTGCAGCGCGACGGCTATATCGAGCGCGAGGTGTTTCCGACCAAGCCGCCAAGCGTCGAGTATCGCATGACCGATCTCGGCCGGGCGCTGTATCAGCCGCTGTCGCAGCTTCTCAACTGGGCGGAGGCCAACCACGCCGCCGTCAAGGCGGCGCGGGAGCGCTACGATCGCGACAATGGCTGATTGTCTCAGAGCATCCAGGGCTTGCGATCGGTGACCGGCAGACGGTTCGGCCGGAAATCGTGATCGACAAGGCCGATATCGTCGAGAAGATAATTGTCGTTGCGGCCGATCAGCGCTCTCAACGCCTCGGCGCGATCACGCTCCAGACGCCGGCGAAGCAGAAATTCAGGCAAAGCGACAAGCGCCGCCAGCAGGCCGCCCTGCTTGCGCATCCATTCCATTTTTTCCTCCATAGGGGCTTATGGCGCATTCCAGCGGCTGCGAAAAGCCGTCGGCTCGCTGCGCGATAAACAGGGATTTCAGAGCGGGAAGCGATTAAATCACCGACACCGCCGCTCTGATTGCCATTTGACTTCAATGATTGACATTTCACAAACGAATAGAAAGAATATCAGCAATAGAAATCATTCATGGCAGCGGGGGATGCGATGAAGCTCGAAAGCGACCTGTTGCGGACTTTCCTCATGGTCGCCGAAACGGGCAATTTCACCCGCGCCGCAGACAGCGCCGGCCGCACGCAGTCGGCCATCAGCGTGCAGATGCGCAAGCTGGAAGAGGTGATCGGCGATGCCCTGTTCGAGCGTGGTTCGCGCGGGGTGGCGCTGACGCCGAAGGGCCGACAGCTTCTGTCCTATGCCCGGCGCGTCGTCTCGCTTCTCGACGAAACCACGGCGGCGCTGTCGACGCCGCAACTGCGCGGTCTGGTGCGCATCGGCATTCCCGAGGAATATGGCCACTCCATCCTGCCAAAAATGCTCGGCAGCTTCGACATGCAGCATCCCGATGTCGAAGTGACGGTGCGTTACGGCAATTCGCGCGCCAATACCGCAGCGCTGACGCGCGGCGAACTCGATCTCGCCGTGGTGTTCGAACATGCCGGAAACACACTTCATGAGGTGTTGATGACCGATCCCACGGTCTGGGCGACATCGCTGCTGCATGAAACGCATCGCCGCTCGCCGCTGCCGGTTGCGATGTATGCGACGGAAAGCTGGTTCAGCAGCACGGCGCTGAAGGGTCTCGAGCAGATCAATGCCAACTACCGCATTGCCTATGTCAGCGACAATCCGACCGGGTTGGGGGCGGCGGTGACCTCAGGCCTTGCGATTGCGCCGCTGTCGCGCAGCTGCATTCCCGAAGGCTGCCGCGAGCTGACGGTCGCCGATGGTTACCCGGCTATCGATCATTCGAATGTGGTGATGGTCATCGGCGCGCGCGGGCATGACCGTGTCGTCCAGGGCATGGCCGATGCCATCCGCGACGCGTTTCGGGTGACAGCGCCGCGCTGAAACTCAGTGCTAAATAATCAGCGACCGACGCGTTTGCAATCGAAGGCGTCGCCGCTGGCGTCCGACAGCCAGCCCATGCCGGTGGCGGTGACGCCGGAAACCCAGAAGCCGTATCCATCCTCGAACATGAAGTGATAATCACCGTCCTTCTGCTCGATCTTCGCGATCTTCAGCGGGCCGTCGCCGGGATCGTAGGTATCCGTGGTGAAAGTGAAGACGCCGACGCCGCAATCCCAGCGGCCGACATAGGGCGCCTTGCCTGAACTGGCTGCAAAACCCGTTCCGGCGCTTGCCGTCAGCATGGACAGCGAAAGGGCAACGGCAAATTTCATGAAACACTCTCCATCCGGCAGGCTGCGGGCGGCAAGACTCGCCAGCGCGCGGCCGGCTGCAAGATTGCGGATCGCGCGGGTTTTCGCAAGCCGGGCAGGGAGTGATCCCCGGCTAAGGCGCGGAACGAAAAAGCTGCGAAAACCCGCTTGACGACGAAGCAATGCTACGGCATAAACCACGAACCGTACCGTACGGTACATATCTTGGAGGAAGCGAACGTGCCGTCCGATCCGCTGACAGCGCCGGAATTCTCGCCGCGACAGAACGCAGTTCTGGGGCAGGCGTTGCGGTTGCTCGTCGATGGCGGCGAGAAGGCGCTGACGACCGCCGGCGTTGCCCGCGCGGCCAACTGCTCCAAGGAAAGCCTCTATAAATGGTTCGGCGACCGCGACGGCCTGATCGCCGCGATGATCGCTTTTCAGGCCAGCAAGGTGCGCACCTTCGAGCGTGACGGAGAGCGGCTGAACGTCGCATCCCTGCGCGAACATCTGGTGATGTTCGCCAAGGATCTGCTGGAGGTTCTCTCCGGCGACGTGTCGCTGGCCATGAACCGTCTCGCGGTCAGCCAGTCGAGCCGCGACGGCTCCAAGCTTGGCGAATTGCTGCTGGAACATGGCCGCCGCCAGATCGACCGCCGGGCGCGCGCCCTGATCGACGCCGGTCGGCGCGTCGGCCTGCTCACCTTCGATGACGGTGAAGAAGCGTACAGGACCCTTTACGGGCTGATCGTTTCGGATATGCATGTGCGCATGCTGCTCGGCGAGCGTCCGCAGGGCGACTTCACCCAGCGCGCGGAAAAGGCTGTGCGCGCCTTTCTGACGCTGCACGGCACGGCGAAGACTTTGGCGGAGGCGGGCCTGGTGCCCGCCTGACGCCCCAAAGACACAAGACACACAGACAAGCACAAGGGAAGGACATTCGAAATGCGCGTCTATTACGATCGTGATGCCGATCTCAACCTCATCAAGTCCAAGAACGTCGCCATCGTCGGCTACGGCTCGCAGGGTCGCGCCCACGCGCTGAACCTGAAGGATTCCGGCGCAACCGGCGTCGTCATCGCCCTCAAGGCCGGCTCGCCGACCGTGAAGAAGGCCGAAGCCGACGGCTTCAAGGTCATGACCGTTGCCGAAGCCGCCAAGTGGGCCGACCTCCTGATGATGGCGACCCCGGACGAACTCCAGGCCGACATCTACAAGAATGAAATCGCCGGCAACATCCGTGACGGCGCTGCCATCGCTTTCGCCCACGGCCTCAACGTTCACTTCGGCCTGATCGAGCCGAAGGCTTCGCTCGACGTCGTCATGATCGCGCCGAAGGGCCCGGGCCATACCGTTCGCGGCGAATACCAGAAGGGCGGCGGCGTTCCCTGCCTCGTTGCCGTTCACCAGAACGCTTCGGGCAACGCCCTTGAACTCGCTCTCTCCTACGCTTGCGGCGTCGGCGGCGGCCGTTCGGGCATCATCGAAACCAACTTCAAGGAAGAGTGCGAAACCGACCTCTTCGGCGAACAGGTCGTTCTCTGCGGCGGTCTGGTGGAGCTGATCCGCGCTGGTTTCGAAACGCTGGTCGAAGCCGGTTATGCGCCGGAAATGGCCTATTTCGAGTGCCTGCACGAAGTGAAGCTGATCGTCGACCTGATCTATGAAGGCGGCATCGCCAACATGAACTACTCGATCTCCAACACCGCCGAGTGGGGCGAATACGTCACCGGCCCGCGCATCATCACCGCCGACACCAAGGCTGAAATGAAGCGCGTCCTGAAGGACATCCAGACCGGCAAGTTCACCTCGGACTGGATGCAGGAATGGAAGGCCGGCGCTGCCCGCTTCAAGGGCATCCGCCGCAACAACGACGCCCACCAGATCGAAGAAGTCGGCGCCAAGCTGCGCGGCATGATGCCCTGGATCGGCAAGAACAAGCTGGTCGACAAGGCCGTCAACTAAGCGTCTTGTATTGAACGAAAAGGCCGGGGCGCATGCGCTCCGGCCTTTTTGCGTTTGGGCATTTCTGGCTCGACTTGTCACCGTTACAAGATATGTCAACAACGTTGACCTAAAATAGGTCAGCATTGTTGACATAAATTTCCGGCCATGGTCCTCTGTCGACAACGACAAAACGGAGGAAACGACCATGCTGGATTGGGATCACATCTTCGCCACGCGCTCGCAGCGGATGCGCGCATCGGAAATCCGCGAATTGCTGAAGCTGCTCGATCAGCCGGAGATCATCTCCTTTGCCGGTGGGATTCCCGATCCGGCGCTGTTTCCGGACGCGGAGTTCAAGGCCGCCTATGCCGATATCTTCACGGACGGCACGGTCAACGCAGCCCTGCAATATTCTGTCAGCGAAGGCTACAAGCCGTTGCGTGAATGGCTGGCCGGCGAGATGGGCAAGCTTGGCATCCCCTGCGGCACGGAAAACGTCTTCATCGTCTCCGGCTCGCAGCAGGGACTGGATTATCTCGGCAAACTGTTCCTGTCGTCGGGTGACACGGCGCTCGTCACCTGGCCGACCTATCTCGGCGCGCTGCAGGCTTTCAATGCCTATGAGCCAGCCTACGACCAGTTGACGCTGACCGGCAATCGCACGCCGGAATCCTATCGCGCGGCGGCGGCGAAGACCGGCGGGCGCGTCAAATTCGCCTATCTCTCGGCCGAGTTCTCCAATCCGACCGGCGAAACCTTCGACCGTGCTGCGCGCGAACGCGCAATCGATCTGGCCGACGAGCTCGATATCGCCCTGATCGAGGATGCCGCCTATCAGGCGCTGCGTTACGACGGCGGGAGCATTCCGCCGATCATGGCGCTGGAAATCGCCCGCAAGGGCAGCATCGAGGCAACGCGCACGATCTATTGTGGCAGCTTTTCCAAGACCTTGGCACCGGGCCTGCGCGTCGGCTACATCGTCGCCAATTCCACCGTCATCCGCAAGCTGGTCTTGATGAAGCAGGCCGCCGACCTGCATTCCTCGACGATCAACCAGATCGCCATTGCCCATGTCGCCTCGCGCCATTTCGAGGCGCAGGTTGCGAAGATCCATGCAGCCTATCGCCAGCGGCGCGATGCGATGCTCGCCGCATTGGCGAAATACATGCCGGCGGGATCGAGCTGGACGAAGCCGGAGGGCGGCATGTTCGTCTGGGTGACGCTGCCGGAAGGCATGGATGGCGCGGCCTTGCTGGCGAAATCGCTGGAAACGGTCAAGGTCGCCTTCGTGCCCGGCAAGGCGTTCTTTGCCGACGGGTCAGGCGCGAACACGCTGCGTCTCAGCTTTTCCTGCGCCAACGATCAGATGATCGACGAGGGTATCGGCCGTCTCGGCGGGCTGATTGCAGGCGAGATGCGCCAGTCGGCGGCATAACGAAGAAAGGGGCCTCGCGGCCCCTTGCATTCCCGGTGTGTCAGCGCGCGCCGGAGCACTGCCAGCGGATGACTTCGCAGCTGTCGGAATAGTTGGAGCAGCTATCCAAGGCCGTGCGCTCGGCGCGGCGGCGATTGTTGCCCCAGCCGGAGCCCCAGCCGTCCGGTCCGGCGGCAACCGCGCCGCAGGCATTCTTGAACCACAGGACCTCGCAATCGCTTTCGCCGCAATTGTCCATGGCCGTGCGCTCTGCCGCGCGACGCGAGGGGTGGTCGTAGGACCAGCCAAGCGCGCCCGATTCCCGCGAATAGGCGATGGCGCCGAAGCTGTCGCGCGCATGGGCGGCGGCGGGCAGCATGACGGACACCAGGCCGGCGGCGAGGGTGAGCATGGACAGGGGTTTGATCGCGAGCATCGTGGTTTCCGAGGTTGGCGCGTCCATGGGACGGCTGAGGTTTGACAGGCTGACGCTAACCGTTTGCCGGGAACAAAAAAATATAGGCGGCTTATCAGTTTCCCGACTTTTTTTGACATTTGGAATTTGCTTTCGCGCCCCTTCGGTTAGTCTAGTCCCAGTATCAACCGGAAGTCATGCATGTCTCTTCGCCTCGCAACCTTCAATGTCGAAAACCTGATGACGCGTTTCGATTTCACCGGCTTTCGCAATCAGTTGCGGCAGGACCGGGTTCTCAGGCTCTATGCGGTTCAGGGGGAGGAGCAATACAAACGGCTGGAAGAGGCGCGGATGATTTCATCCACCGACGACACCCGCCAGATGTCGGCGCTGGCGATCGCCGATGCGGATGCCGATATCCTGTGCCTGCAGGAAGTCGACGACATGGCGGCGCTGAACGCCTTCGAATACGGCTATCTCTACCGCATGGTCGGCAATGGCTATCGCCAGAAATATCTGGTGGAAGGCAATGACAGCAGGGGCATCGATGTTGCCGTGCTCATGCGTGAGGAAACGCGCGACGGTGAGCGCATCGAGCTCGTCGATATCAAGAGCCATGCCGGCATGAGTTATCGAGAGTTGAGGACGTCAGGCGGCCGCATTGCGATGCCTGCCAATCCGGATGAAAAGATCTTCAAGCGCGATTGCCTCGAGATGGATTTGCGTATCGGTGGCGAGGCGCTGACGCTCTATGTGGTGCATCTGAAATCCATGGGGCCGGGGCGCGATGGCGCGGATGGCAGGGAGGTAACCATGCCGACCCGGATGGCCGAGGCGCAGGCGGTGCGCCAGATCATCGAGAAGCGATTCGGTGTCGGCAACACGGCGCGCAAGCGCTTCGCCATCTGCGGCGATTTCAACGACTATCAGGAGCGTATCGTGATCGAGGGCGACCGCCGCAGCGGTTACCGCTTCACGCCTTCCGGTGAGGCGGAAAGTTGCCTCGATGTCCTGACCCATGACGGTTTCGTCGAAAACCCGATGCGCCGCCGCGACGTCATGGATCGCTGGACGCTTTACCATGCGCGCGGGCCGGCCGAGCAGCATCTGTGCCAGCTCGATTATATTCTCCTGTCGCCGCATTTGGCGCAGACCAATGCGAGCCGTATTCCTGAGATCATCCGCGGCGGTCAGCCGTTTCGCACCGTCTTCCCGCCTGGGCAGGCCGTGGAGCGCTATCCGCGCGTCGGCTGGGACCGGCCGAAAGCATCGGATCATTGCCCTGTGGTCATGACGCTGGATCTCGTATGAGCGGTTTTTTTCCAGAAAACTGGCCGGCGGAGCTGCAGGTGTTTCCCGTTCATTCCGTCGATCTCGCGGTGCGCGCGGGCGATCATCCGTTTCATCTGGCCGAATCGGACAGGGCTGCGGAAAACTGGCGTTGCGAGATTGCCGCCAATCCGGCGCTGTTCGACGGACGCATGGTGTTTTTCGACCGGGTGCGCCTTGCCGACGGCGCGCTTTCGGCGGAAGGGCATCTGATGCCGTTTTCCTCCTTCATGTGGTGGCGAAAGCAGATTGCGCCGCCGTGTGGCGTGCATATTTTCGGCTGGGCGATCCCCATCTCCAGCGATGGCGCCATCATCGCCATCCGCATGGGGCAACAGACGGCCAATCCGGGGCTTGTCTATTGCGCCGCCGGCTCTCTGGATGCCAACGATATCGTCGATAACAGCTGCGATCTCTCGGGCAATCTGCGCCGCGAGGTGCTGGAGGAAACCGGCCTCGATCTTGCCGAGGCGAAGCCGCAATCGGGCTGGTACGGCTTGCATCGCGATCGCCGCATAACGCTTTACCGCTATTTCCGCTTCGAGCGCACGGCCGAAGAGCTTCTTTCCGCTATCCGTCAGCATATGGCGGTCGATCACGAGAAGGAAATCGAGGCGGCGGTGGTGATCCGTTCTGCCGATCCCGACGCCCATCCCTACAGCCCGATGATGCTGCCGATCCTTCGCCAATTCTTCGAAGCGGTTGATGTCGGAAGAAAGGGTGTTGCGTGACCCCGAGGGCTTGTTGCACCTTGGTGACGTGAAGCTGATACCGAGGAGAGTAGCGTGGCGCGTGCCTATAGCATCTATGATGTCTTCACCGATACGAAACTGGCGGGCAATCCGCTGGCCGTGGTTTTCGATGGCGACGGCTTGGGCGAGGAAGCGATGCAGCGCATCGCCGCCGAGATGAACCTGTCTGAGACGGTGTTCATGTCAACGGCGGAAGGGCCGGGCCACGCGGCGCGGGTGCGCATTTTCACGCCGGCGCGCGAACTGCCCTTTGCCGGGCACCCGACAGTCGGCGCGGCAATCGCGCTTGCCGAGCGTGAGCATGGGCAGGCAACGCTCGATCTCGTATCGGTCCTTGAGGAGAATGTCGGGCCGGTGCGTTGCGCGGTCAAGCTGCGCGAGGGCAAGGCGAGCTTTGCCGAATTCGACCTGCCGCGCAAATCGGCCGAGATCGCCATGCCGCTCGACCGCCAGGGGCTGGCCGATGCGCTGGGCCTCAGCATCCGCGAAATCGGCTTCGAAAATCATGTGCCGTCGATCTGGAGCGCCGGCGTGCCGTTTCTGATGATTCCGGTCCATGACCTGAACGCCGCGGCCAAGATCGATTTCGACACCGGCCTGTGGGAGCGCACCGCGCCCTTCTGCGAGGGGCGGTTGACCTCGGCCTATGTCTACTGTCGCGGTGGGGTCAACCATCAGGCGAAATTCCATGCGCGTATGTTTTCGCCGGATATGGGTATCCCAGAGGATCCGGCGACGGGCGCTGCGGTTGCGGCCCTCTCCGGCGCCATTCGTCATTTCGATGCGCTGCCGGACGGGCATCACGCCATGGTCATCGAACAGGGCGTCGAAATGGGCCGGCCATCCTTCATCCATCTGCATGTGGATGTCGCGGGCCAGGATATAGCCGGCGCGCGCATCGGCGGTCAGGCTGTGCGGCTTGCCAGCGGTACGCTTGACCTCTGATTTTGTGTGGGATCGCTTATCCCTTTGTTTTCATGCCTTTTCGGCCTGAAAACTCAGAGCGTCGATGACTGCGAAGCGGCGCTCTGAAAAAAAAGTTTCACAATTTTCGATTTTTTTCGGAAGGGCGCTAGACAAGGTTGGGAAACCCCTTTATACGCCCTCTCACGCCACCGGAAACGGCGACGGACGGGTGATTAGCTCAGTTGGTAGAGCAGCTGACTCTTAATCAGCGGGTCGTAGGTTCGAGCCCTACATCACCCACCACTTCAATAGCTTAGCGAAAAATCTTAAAACTCGGATTTGAAAAAATCATGACCGAGTTTTGGCTGAGCTTTCTTCCTTTTCCCAGATTTGTAGCATCTCATAAATTTCGGTTCAGTCTCATTTCGTGTGCTGATTCGCGAAGCGCAAATGGGACCGCCAATAGCGATCCCATTCGTGTAGATTGCGGAGCTTACCAATCCTCATCCTGCGGCCGGCGCGGCGGCGGCCCGAAGAACAGGGCGACTGCGGCTGCACAGAGGAGGACTCCCAAAAAAGACCCGAACATCGTTTTTCCTTCCTCGATTGCTCGACGAAGACATCATCGCAGGCGGGCATCCAAAGCTCTGTTCCCGCGGAAACATGATCTTTCGGGTCTTGATGGATGTGGAGAATTTCCTCGATGTGAAGTGGTAGTCGAAAAATAGAAAAGGTTTGCCGCATCGCTGTCGAGCAACGCGGGAACCCTTGCTGGCGTTTTCAGCGCTATCGCTTCAATGCAGCTTGAGGTGAGCTTCCTCCAGTGCGGTCTGGAAAACCTCGCGCGCCTGTTCGACGCTCTTGCGGCCGTCGATGGCGGCGCGGCAGACGCTGCGCGCGGCGACATAGCGTGGTCCGCGACGATCCGGCCAGAAATGAGTCAGGCAATTCAGGGCTTCGGCGGGGCCGCCGATGGCGCGTATGCCGGCATAGACGAAATCGACTTCCAGGGGCTGGCCCCATGTCACAGTCTTCATGCAATCCTCCCGTCATCCTCCGATGATGCCGGCGGGGCCGACAGCACCGTTGACTACGGATTTAAGCATTGAATTCTCGACTTTACCATCACAATTTGCACAGATGCCGCAGGCTCTATTTTCATCGTCGGAGGAAACCGTATTCCGTGCTATGCGTTCTGCGCGACGGCGCGTATTTCTGAAGATGCGCAGCGGGTAATATTGCCCCCTCCATGAGATACTGGGCGGCCTGCTGGAGGCGAAGTGTTGGTGAAGGTTTTTGTCATGCGGATGGATCGTTGCGCCGAATAATCGTCTCCCTCGCCCCCTTCTGGCGCTCCATGCGCCGTTCGGTCCCGGTCGCGCTGGTCGGCGGCATCGCCGTGCTGGTCGCCATGGTCGCCGCTTCGCTGTTTTTCGCCCGGGAAGCCTCGCATGATGCCAATGAAGCGCTGGCGGCGGTGCGGCTGCATGCCCGCGCCGTTCAGGTGTTCAGCGCCTTGCAGGACGCCGAGACAGGCCAGCGCGGCTATCTGCTGACAGGGGACGTCAATTTCCTCGAACCCTACGAGCATGCCCGCTCTGCCGCAGAAAGCGGCTTTCTGTCGCTCGAAAACCAGCTGGATGCGCTTGGCATGGTGCGGGCGCGCATCGAGGAACTGGAAGGGCTGGTGCGCGACAAGCTGGCTGAGCTGGACGCCACCGTCGAGCTTTACAAGCGAGGCGATGCGAAGGCTGCGTTGGCCGTGGTCCAGACGGGGCGCGGCAAGGAGCTGATGGATCGCATCCGCCTTGTCATGACCGATATCGAGACGCTGGGCACCGGCAATGCCAAGGCGCGCGTCGCGACGCTCGATAATGTCACCTCGTGGCTGACCGTGTTCATCGCCGTCAGCGCTGGCCTGCTCATCATCATCGTTGGCGCAGTGCTGCATCGGCTCGTCAGCCATGCGGTGGCGCTTGAAAGCGCGCAGGATGCGCTGTCACGGGTGAACGAAACGCTGGAAGAAAAGGTGGCGTTGCGAACCGAGCATCTGCAGCGGGTCAATGCCGAGGTGCAGAGCTATGCCTATATCGTCGGACACGATCTGAGGGCGCCTCTGGTCAACATCATGGGTTTCACCGAGGAACTGAATCGCTCCTCGGAAATTTTCCGGACATGGCTCGACCGACAGCCGCAGAGCGACGATATCGACGAGCGTGCGGCGCGGCTGGCGGTGGAAGAGGAAATTCCCGAGGCGCTCGGCTTCATCCGCTCCTCGACGCGGCGCATGGACCTGCTCATCAACCAGATTCTGGTGCTGGCGCGGGCTGGAACACGCTCGATGCATGCGGAATACGTGGCTGTCGGCGCTCTCGTCGGCGAGATTCTCGACAGTCTGCGCCACCAGATACAGGAACGCGGCACGGAAGCCGAAATCGTCGGCGCACTACCGCCCGTGATGACCGATCGGCTTGCCTTACAGCAGATCCTCGGCAACCTTCTCGATAATGCGGTGAAATACAGCGATTCGGCACGCAAAGGTCGAATAACCATTCGCGGATGGCGGGACGGACCGGCCGTGTTCATCGAGATTCGCGACAATGGCCGCGGGATCGCGGACAAGGATCTGGAGCGGATTTTCGAACTGTTCCGCCGCTCGGGGCCGCAGGACCAGCCCGGCGACGGCGTTGGACTGGCGCATGTGCGGGCTCTTGCGCGGCGGCTCGGCGGCGATGTGAAGGTACAATCGATCCTCGGCGAAGGGACGGCGTTCACCGTCTCGCTCGCCGCCGATATGAGGCTTGAACAGAAGGAAGACGTCAAATGAGCAATGCCGCTGCCGTGCGCATCGTCATGATCGAGGACGACGAGGGTCATGCCCGGCTGATCGAGCGCAACATCCGCCGCGCCGGGGTCACCAATGAGATCGTGCCTTTCGTCACCGGCGGCGACGCGCTCTCCTATATGTTCGGCATGGGAGAGGGCGAGCGGCTGCATGGGTTGCAGCTGTTGATCCTTCTCGATCTGAACCTGCCCGACATGAGCGGTCTCGAGATCCTTGAGCGCGTGAAGGCCGACCCAGTGCTGAAGCGCGCGATGGTCATCGTTCTGACCACGACGGACGATCCGCGCGAAATTCGCCGCTGCTACGATCTCGGCGCCAATGTCTACGTCACCAAGCCGATGCAATACGACAAGTTCGTCCAGGCGATACAACAGCTGGGCATGTTCGTTTCAGTCATGAAAATTCCGGAAGCCGAAGCGTAATGAGCCCGATCAGGATCCTCTATATCGATGACGACGATACGCTTTGCGTGCTGGTGCGCCGTAATCTCGAGCGCAGGGGGTATGAGGTTCATATCGCCCATGACGGGCTGACCGGCCTGACACGGCTGCGCCAGGGGGATATCGACGCCGTGGCGCTCGATCATTTCCTCGGCGGCGAGCTTGGGCTCGATCTGCTGCGCGTCATTCTGGAGGAGGTCGGGCATATTCCGGTGATCTATGTCACCGGCTCCAGCGACACCGGGGTCGCTGTTTCGGCGCTGAAGGCCGGCGCGGACGATTACGTCATCAAGAATGCCACGTCGGATTATGTGGACCTGCTGGCGGTGGCGCTGGAACAGGGACTGGAGCGGGCGCGTTATCGTCGCGAAGCAGCCGAAGCACAGGAGGCAATCCGTCGCGAACGCGACCGCGCCGAATTGCTGTTGTCGGAAGTCAACCATCGCGTCGCCAACAGCCTCGGCCTTGTCGGCGCGCTGGTGCGCATGCAGGCATCGGTGACCAAGGACAAGGCCGCGGTCGATGCCTTGCAGGAAACGCAGATGCGCATCAATGCCATCGGCAGCGTGCATCGGCGGCTTTATACGAGTGCCAAGGTTGGGCAGGTCGATTTTGCCGACTACCTTTTCAGCCTTTTGTCAGAGCTGGAAAGCTCGATGCATGACGAGCGCCGGCCGCATCGCGTAACATTGGATGCCGTGGCATTGACGCTGCCGACCGACAAGGTGGTCACGGTCGGCCTGATCATTTCAGAACTGGTCACCAACTCGTTCAAATATGCGTATGGGGATGGTATTGGCGGAGAGATTCGCGTTCGGGTGTCACGCCCCGAAGGCGAAGGTATCCGCATCGTCGTCGAAGACGACGGTCGCGGTTTCGCTGCCGACGATCCCGTCAAGGGCACGGGTCTTGGCACAAAGATCATGTCGGCGATGGCCTCAAGCCTCGACAGCCGGATCGAATACGATCTCGCCTATGGGCAAGGCTCCCGCGCCGTCTTCGTGTTTACAGTGGAATAGGAAGGAAAGAGGATGTCGCAAGAGGAGCTGGGGCCGAAGGATGTGCTGGCGTTCTGGTTCGGGGAACTGACGCCGGAGGACTGGTTTCGCGGCAGCGCCGAGCTCGACAGCAAGATTGCGCGCCGTTTTCGCGATCTGCATCTGACGCTTGCTCGAGGCATCGATCCGATCTGGCGGGAAACGCCACAGGCGCGCCTTGCCTGCATCATCGCGCTCGACCAGTTTCCGCGCAATATCTATCGCGGCACGCCGCTGGCTTTCGCCACCGACAAACTGGCATTGCGTGAGGCGCGATTGGCGCTGGAGGCCGGCGCCGACCAGCAACTCGGCAAGGATCACTGCTGTTTCCTCTATCTGCCCTTCGAGCATTCCGAGGATCATGCCGATCAGGATCTGTGCGTTTCGCTGTTTGCCGAACTGGGCGACGCGAACTACCACGATTATGCCAAGCGTCATCGTGACGTCATCAGCCGCTTCGGCCGCTTTCCGCACCGCAATGCCATTGTCGGTCGCGAATCGACGGTGGACGAACAGGCCTATCTGGAAACGCCCGGCGCCGGCTTCTGACGCTTGCCCTGCGGGCATGGATATTCGGCATTACAAGGGTTTACTTCCGCCGTCGCCTTCATCTCGCCCTTCTTTTCTTTAGGGAAAGGAGACGATAATTTCATGAGCATGCGGGTGAGGACGGCGGCGTGGGTACTATCCAGCGATTGATCGGGAAATGGGCGCTGGCCGCCATCTGCCTTTGCCTGGTGGCCGGAATGTCGGCCGCGCAGGATCAGCCGGCGCCGACACCTGCGCAAGCGCCGGCCACTACCGCCCCCGCTTCTGCGCCGGCGCCGGCGCCGGCCGCGCCAGCACAGACGCCTGCGCCTGCAAATGCCGCTCCAGAGGATTCTGTCAACCAGATCGTCGCCAAGGGGAAGGACGATCTTGCGATCTCGCGTAAACGTGTCGATGCGCTGCGCGCTGCCGTCGAGAAAGCTGCGACCGACGATCAGAAGCTTGTCGATCTGAAGGCGCAGACGGACGAAGCCACGCGGTCCATTCTCGCGGTACCCGTCGGCCTGCGGCCGCGTTTCGACGCGATAAAGAACCGCCTGACCGAACTCGGCGATCCGCCCGGTGAAGGCCAGCCGCCGGAAGCCGACATCGTGGTGCAGGAGCGCAAGCAACTGACGGCCGAACGCTCGATGATCAACGCGTTGACAGGCGAGGCGGAAGACCTGTCGATCGGCGCGACAAATCTGTCGAACCAGATCACCGAGATGCGGCGCAAGCTGTTTGCCGAAACCCTTTTCCGGCGTTCGGATGTCTCGCTGGAGATGTTCGACGTCGCCGGAACGGCCTTCGTCACCGAGGTCTCCAGCCTCGACAAGGTATTCGGCAGCTGGATAAAGTTCGGCCTGCGCTACAAGCGGCTGCCGTTGTTTTCCGCCGTGCTCCTGTCGCTGACGGCTGCTTTGGTGTTTCTTGTCGGCGGGTACCGGCTTTTCGGACATTACATCCGCCGCGACGAGGGGATCGATCCGCCCTATATCACGCGCCTGTCCTTTGCATTCTGGTCGACCATGGTGCAGACGATTTCGCTTGGCGCCTTTCTGGTCACGTCATTCTTCTTTCTTGATAATTTCAATATCTTACGAAGTGACGTCGCGCCGATCATCGCTTCGATCCTCGGCTTTGTCGGCGTCGTCTATTTCGTCTGGAAGCTGACGCTCGCCGTCTTCTCTCCGACGCGGCACGACTGGCGCCTGGTCCGCGTCTCCAATGCCGGCGCGCGCCACCTTTGCTGGGCGATCCTGGCGATGGCGATGGTCAGCGCCCTCGACTATGTTCTGAACGCGATTAGCGCCGGGCTCGGTTCGCCTGTCATCCTGACGGTTGCCAAGAGTTTCACGACCTCCTTCATCGTCGGCGTGCTGCTGGTGGTGATGTCCTTCTTCCGGCCGATCCTGGCGGAAAACGGCGATCCGGAAGCAAACGGCCGCCCATGGCCGCGTGCGTTGCGCATTTTGCTGCGGCTGATCGGTTTCGGCCTGATCTTTGCCTGCCTCACAGGCTATATCGGCCTGGCGCGGTTCCTGGCGAGCCAGATCATCCTGACCGGCGCGGTGGTGGCGACGATGTATATCGGCTTCCTCTCGGGCAAGGCGGTGTCCAAGCGCAACTCCTTTGCCGAAACCAAGCTCGGCCGCAATCTGCAGGAAAAGCGCGGGCTCGGGCCGGTTGCCCTCGACCAGATTGGGCTTGTCGCAGGGCTCGGCATCTATGCGGTCGCGCTCGTTACTGGCGTGCCGCTGATCCTGTTGTCCTGGGGTTTCAAGACCGGCGATCTCGAACAGTGGGCCTTCCGTCTGTTCACCGAAATTCGCGTCGGCAGCATGACGATCTCGTTGTTCGGCATCGTCGGCGGCATCCTGATCTTCGCCCTCGGCTTCCTCATCACCCGCTGGCTGCAGAAGTGGCTGGACAACAATGTGATGGAACGTTCGCAGGTCGATACCGGCGTGCGAAACTCGGTCAAGACCGGTATCGGTTATCTCGGCATTGCCATGGCCGGCCTGTTCGGCATTTCGGCGGCGGGGATTGATCTCTCCAGCTTCGCGCTCGTTGCCGGCGCGCTGTCGCTCGGCGTCGGTTTCGGTCTTCAGAACATCGTGTCCAACTTCGTGTCCGGCCTTATCCTCCTGGTGGAACGGCCGTTCAAGGTTGGCGACTGGGTGGTGACCGGCACCACGGAAGGTTTCGTCAAACGCATCTCGGTGCGCGCCACCGAGATCGAGACCTTCCAGCGCCAGTCGATCATGGTGCCGAATTCGTTGTTCATCAACGCCTCGGTCGGCAACTGGACGCATCGCAACAAGCTTGGCCGCGCCGATATCTCCGTCGTTGTCAATTATGACAGCGATCCGCGCCGCATCATGGAATTGCTGACCGAGATCGCCGAAAGCCATTCGAAGGTGTTGCGCAATCCGGCGCCGATGGCGGTGTTCAGCGCGTTCGGCGAGACGACCATGACCTTCGAACTGCGTGCCTATCTCGCCGACATCGTCAATGGCGGCAGCGTGCGCAACGATCTCAGACTGGCGATCTACGAGCGCTTCCGTGCAGAGGGGCTGGGCATGCCTTTCAAGAAGGATGCACCCGTCGATGAGCCAAAGCCGGAGGAAGAGATTTCGGAGGCACCCGGCCCGGAGCCCGTCAAGGACGGCAAGGCTTCGGTCGTCGTCAATGCCCAAACCGGCAAGGCCGGTCGCTGACGCATACACGCAAAAGACGCTATACCCAGCATGAAGACGCCATTCAGTCGTCATTCAGTTCTTTCGCCGTAAACAGTAGGCAAACGCCTCGGCTGCAGTTAGGCTGAGGCGGATCGCCAGCCGTCGCGTGACGGGCTGCGAAAGGGGCGGCTTTTCAAGGCCGATGGGGTATGAAACGCATCATTACTGTGCTTGCCGCATTTCTGGCGTTGACCGGCATCGGCCACGCCGCGACCGTGACCAACAAGGGGTCGGATACGGTCGTTCTGGTTGTGGTCGAGAACGGCAGCCGCATGGATGTCGCGGTCGATGCCGGCATGTCGGAAAGCCTGTGCTCGTCCGGCTGCTTCGTGACATTGCCGAATGGCGACCGCATCGCGCTCGATGGCGGCGAAACGGTCGAGATCATCGACGGCTCAGCCGTCATAAAGTAAGTCGTCTTGAGTATTCTTCGCAGCGCAGCATGTAGAATCGCTGCGCAGGCATGGATTTTTCCAGCCAAAGGGACGGCTTTGTGCCGAAACGGAGCGAGACGAACGCCGATTTAACATTTTTGAAAATTCTATGGCCTAACGCTTGTGGTATCGCACGCCATTTCAGCAAAGGCCGTCCATGTCGTTTCTAGGTATTTCCGGGATGCTTTATTCCGGCGCTTCGCTTGCGCAGTCCCGGATTGTCGTTGCCGAGGATTCGAATGTCTTCACCTCGATGATCAGCAAGCGGCTGGACGAACTGTTCGGCATCAAGGTCGATATCTGCCGCAACTTCACGGACCTTCAGGACGCCTACGAGATCTCGTCGCAACCGGTGGCGCTGGCGATTTCCAACATCAACCTGCCTGGCGCCGAAAACGGCGAGGCGCTGGACTATCTTCTCGATCTGTCCATTCCGACCATCGTGTTCACCAGCAGCTTCCAGCAGAAGGTGCGCGACCAGATCCTGGCAAAGGATATCGTCGATTATATCATCAAGGACAATGTGTTTGCCGTCGAGATGCTGGCGGAAGCGGTCTGCCGTTTCCTGACCAACCAGCGCCATCACGTCCTGATCGTCGATGACAGCCCGACGGCGCGCGCCCTGTTGTCGACGCGCCTGAAGCGCTACAATTTCCGCGTCAGCGTTGCCGAAAGCGGCGCCAAGGCGTTGCAGATCCTCAATGCCAATCCCGATATCGGTCTGATGGTGACCGACTACAACATGCCCGATATCGACGGTTTCGAGCTGACGCGCCGCATCCGCTCGACCATCGGTTCGCATGCCTTGCGCATCATCGGCGTGTCTTCGTCCACCGACCGGCTTTTGTCGGCGCGCTTCCTGAAGGCTGGCGGCAACGACTTCATGCTGCGGCCGTTCATCGACGAGGAATTCTATTGCCGCGTCAACCAGAACCTCGACACGCTGGTTCAGATCAGCAATGCCCGCTCGTTGGAAACAGCGCGCTAAGCTCGAAAAAGCGAAAACATTTCAGAAAAAAGGCCGGCGCAATGCCGGCCTTTTGTTTGTCTCGTCAGACGACCACGCCTGTGCGATTTGTGGAAATGTTCAGCTTGCGCTCGGCGCGCTCCTGCTGCGGCGAGCGATTGTAGAGTTCGCGATAACACTTGGAGAAATGCGAAGCGGAAACGAAGCCGCAGGCGACCGCCACCTCCACCACCGGCATCGACGACTGCACCAGCAGGTGGCGGGCGCGATCCAGGCGGATTTCGAGGTAATAGCGCGCCGGCGAGCGGCCCATTTCCTGGCGGAAGAGGCGCTCGATCTGGCGGCGCGACAGGCCGGCATCGTCGGCGATTTCCAGAAGCGACAGCGGCTCGGCCAGATTGCTTTCCATCAATTCGATGATCGACAGAACCTTCGAATTCTGCACGCCGAGGCGGGCGCGCAAGGGCAGGCGCTGGCGGTCGTGTGGCGAGCGGACGCGGTCGGTCAGCGCCTGTTCGCAGACGCGGTTGACGAGGCTTTCGCCGAAATCCTGGCCGATGAGGTTCAGCATCATGTCCAGCGACGAGGTGCCGCCGGCGCAGGTGTAGATGTTGCTGTCGATCTCGTAGAGATCGGCATAGACTTCCGCCTGCGGGAAGGCTTCGGAGAAACCAGGCAGGTTTTCCCAGTGGATGGCGCAGCGCTTGCCGTTCAAAAGCCCGGCCTGGGCCAGAACATGCGCGCCCGTACAGAGGCTGCCGACGGCGACGCCGCGATTATAGGTCTCGCGCAGATAGGCGTTGACGGATTTGTTGTTGAATTCCTCGACATAGATGCCGGAACAGACCAGAACCATGTTCGGACGGTTTTCGCCGCCGAGATTGCGGCGCTCGTCTGCCAGCGAGGAATTGACCTCGATGCCGATGCCGCTGGAGGAATAGACCTTTTCGCCGTCAGGGGAGGCCAGCCTCCACGTATAGGCGGCGTAACCCAGCATCCGGTTGGCGATACGCAATGTCTCTATCGCGGCGGAGAAGGGAAGCATGGTGAAATGCGGAACAAGAAAGAAGACGAGGGATCGTTTTTTCGTGGGCGCTTTGCTCATCAGGTCGATATCCATGCCGCGAGGGTTGCGAACAAGCATTTGTCCGCCGGCTTATTGGCCTAAAAGCGACACTGACATGGAAGCCCTGTGTTGGGAAGCGCGAATGCGTCTCGGAACCAGCAGGTTTGCGACATTCGAGTCGCAGAAAACGGCGTATGGAGCTGGACGATCAATAAAACCAAGAGCGCCTTATCGATATGACAATGCTAGATTGCGTTATCGAGAGCATGATCCGGGCGGGCTTGGGAGGGTTTCCGCCCGGAATCGAAAGGCCAATGTCGCATCATGACAAGTTTGGCGTCTTGTCTGCGTCAATGTCGGTAGCCGGCCAGCCGATATCCTTGCGCAGATCGAAGGGCATGCCTTCGAGGGCGCGTTCGGTGCGGTGGCGCTTCCAGGCATCCTGAAGGCGACGCGTCAAACGGGCGACGCGACCAAGAGGCACGGGGCGTGATGAACCGGACAAGCCGGAAAAGGGGGATGCAATCTGTGACATTTTCAGGGTTCCTTCCGGGGCGTATTTGAGGAGGATTAGGACGATCCGGAGGGTCGCGACCCCACATCGTCTTTATGCGCCTGTTGCTCACATCAATCAAATGAATTGGATTAATTCATGCCATCAGATTTTATGATGTGTATGACGGGCAGGCGATCATCGATAACAGGTGGCCAACCGAGATCGGCCTGAACATTGGTCGGGTAGCGGGCGATTTCGGCGCGCACCTGGCGCAAATTGCGGCCACGGGCGCCTGGGAAGCGACTGGCCACCGCACCGATGCGATGGAGAATGCGATGAAACGAATGGACGGTCATGGTTGGCTCCTTTCTGCCGTGTGGTCACTTGTGGCTTGGTCTGGATGATCGCTCCGTCTTGACTGTCAATCAAACGAAATGATATTGTTCTTTGGATCAGAAAAATTGAAAGATAGGCCCATGACTCTTCCCTTGCGCCAATCCCTGCCGCTTCTGGACGTCGACGTGCTGCGCACCTTCGTCGCCATTGCGGAGACCGGCAATTTTTCCACTGCGGCCGAGGCCGTCCTGCGCACGCCGTCAGCGGTGTCGATGCAAATCAAGAAGCTGGAGGAGCAGTTGGGCGCGACGCTCTTCCTGCGTGACGCCCGGTCCGTGTCGCTGACCCAGAGCGGGGAAACGCTGCTTGGTTATGCCAGGCGCATGATCGCATTGTCGCATGAGGCGATGTCGCGGTTTCGCATGCCGGATATGCAGGGTCATGTGCGGCTCGGCGCGCCCGACGATATCGGCGAACGTCATATGCCATTGATTCTCAAGCGCTTTGCGGAAACCTATCCTTTGATTATGGTCGATGTTACCGTGGACACCTCGACCAATCTGCGCCGCCGGTTGCAGGAACAGCGGCTCGATCTGGCCCTCGTGAATGTCGCACCCGGCACGCGCGCCGATGACGGCGAGGTCGTCTATACCGACCAGCTCGTCTGGGCAGGAGCAAAATGCGGCACGGCGCATTTGCGCGATCCCTTGCCGATGTCGCTCTGGGAAGACGGCTGCTGCTGGCGGGCCGATGCTCTGACGGTGCTCGACCGGGCCAAGCGGCCCTATCGCATCGCCTATCTCTCGGCCCACACCATGGCGCAGCGCGCCGCCGTGATCGCCGACCTCGCCATTGCTCCGTTGCCGCGCAGCTACCTCACAGGCGACATGGTGCCGCTCGGCGTCAACCATGGCCTGCCGGATCTCGGCAGTTTCGAAGTGCGGCTGGTCAAGGGTGGCGAGACCAGCGATACGATCGAGGCAGTTGCCGATAGCATCCGCTCGGCCTTTTCCGAATTCGTCGGCCTCGCCGCCTGAGCCTTATTCCGCCTGTGCCTCATAGGCGTTCTGGCACTCAACCAGCGCCTCATCCAGCCGCCGGCCTTCGCGATAGGGTGCGAGGTGGGCCGGGAAGGCGATGCCGGCGGGAACGTCCGGGCTGGTTTCCGGCGCACCGATGACCGTCGTCAGCGGAATGACGCCGGCCCAGGCGGCGATGCCGAAATCCTCCTCGTCGTCGCCGACCTGCTTGGCGCGAATCTTGGCGGAGGCCTGCTCGATCTGCATGCCGATCACCATCGTCGCTTTTTCTTCCTGCGCCGTGTTGTCCCGCAGTTCGGCGGTGCGGCCGGGATAGAAGCGCTCGATGATGCCCTTCAGCGCCCGCTGCTTTTCCTCCTGGTCTTCGATGATCTTCGCCGTCCCGAAGCACATGGCCGAGCGATAATTGGCAGAGTGATTGAAGCCGGAGCGGGCAAGCACGAGCCCGTCGAGATGCGACACCGTCAGGCAGACATTCGCGCCCTGTTTCTGGTTCTTCAGCATGCGGCTGGCCGATGAGCCGTGCCAGTAGAGCCAGTCGCCTTCGCGCCAGTGAATGGTCGGCGTGCAATAGGGCTGGCCGTCGACGACATAGGCGACATGACAGAGGAAAGCGGAGTCAAGAATGACATAGACCGCTTCGCGATCGTATGAACCGCGCTCATGCATGCGCTTCACCTTGTTGGTCGGGGTTACGGGGAACGTATTTTGCGGCGAGCGGGCGTCCATGCTTGTCTCCTTGTCACGATTGGGAGTACAGCTACGCCTTCCGATTGGTTCACCATAGGTCCAATATGACGAAGAGTTTTCGAACCAATCTGTCCGACTGGTCGCTGGCCGTGCCGGTGCTGCCGCAGGCCGGGCCGCGCCGGGTGGCGTTGTATCGCGAAATCCGCCAGCTGATCGAAACGGCGGCGTTGCCGCCCGGCGCCAAGCTGCCGACGACGCGCGATCTTGCCGAGCGTTTCGGCCTGTCGCGGGGCGCGGCGGTCGCGGCCTATGAAATGCTGATCGCAGACGGGTTTGCAGAGGCGCGCATGGGGGCGGGGACCTATGTGGCGCAAACGGTGCCGCTAACCGCCGATATCGCCCCGCCACCGCCGCCGCCCCGGCGCAACGATACCGGGCCGCTGCCCGGAACGCTCGGGTGCTCGGCGGCGGACGAGCGGACCATTGCCATTTTCCGCACCCTTCTCAATCGGCATCTGGCCCAGCCGACGCCGCGCCACTATCACTATGTCGAGCCCGCCGGCGGCGAGGATCTGCGCCATGAGATTGCCGCCTATCTGCGCACCGCGCGCGGCGTGCGCTGCACTGCCGATCAGGTGATCGTCACCGCCGGCACACAAGCTGCGCTCGATCTGATCATCCGCACGCTGTTGAAGCCGGGCGATCCCGTCTGGCTGGAAAACCCCTGCTATCCCATGGCGCGGATGGCCTTCGAAGCGGCAGGGGCGGCGATTTCCGGCATCCATGTCGACGGGCAGGGCATGGATGTCGAGGACGGGATTGCGCGGTCGCCGGAGGCGCGCGCCGTCTATATCACCCCGTCGCACCAGTTTCCGCTGGGCGTCACCTTGTCGATGGCGCGGCGCGTGGCGCTGATCGACTGGGCGCGGCAGAGCGGCGCCTATATCATCGAAGACGATTACGACAGCGAATATCGCTTTGCCGGACCGCCGCTTGCAGCGCTGCAGGGCATCGATGCGCATGGTCGGGTCATCTATGTCGGCACGTTTTCAAAGGTGCTGATGCCTGGCTTCCGCATCGGCTATCTGGTGGCCCCGCCGAACCTGATCGAGCCGCTGCTCGCCACACGGCAGATGATAGACCGCTTTCCCTCGACGCTCGCCGAAAGCGCCATCGCCGAATTGCTGCGCGAGGGGCATTTCTCCGCCCATATCCGCCGCGCCCGGCGGCGGGCACGGCAGGCGCGCGACAGTCTGGTGGAGGCGCTGGCTGGCAGCGGCCTTGCCATCACGCCACCCGATCAGGGGCTGCATCTCGTGGCCTCGCTTCCGGATGGCATCGAGGACAAGGCATTTCCGGCGCGCGCCGCCGATGTCGGTTTTGGCGTGCGGGCGCTATCGCCGATGTATATCGGCGGGGAGCAGCGGCAGGGACTGGTGATCGGTTTTTCGGGATTCGAGCCGGAGATTTTGGCGGACGCAGCCCGGCGTTTTGCGGCAACGCTGTGGTTTTAGGTTGCCCCTCAACCGCCTGTTGCTACTTTCTCTGGCCTCTCATGTAGAATAAAGAGCGTTCCGCAAAATCCCTTCTCCCCTCGGGGGAGAAGGTCGCGGCAGCGGCATGAGGGGGATGGCGGAGGCACATGATCGATGAGGCTGCTGGGCTTCGCCGTCCCCCTCATCCGGCCCATTCGGGCCACCTTCTCCCCGAGGGGAGAAGGGAAAAGCGGCACTGTTGTGCCCCATGGTCGATAGCTCCACCGCCTATGGGGAAAGAGCTTGGCGAAGGGCCGGATCCTTACTCACCCCGGCTGCGTCTACGCCGACGGCCGCCGCCTTCGCCGCCGTCATCCGAGGGCGTCTTGCGTTCCGGCAAAGTGACGACCTTGGCGAGTTCGGGGAAGGCATCGACCTTGTTGGGCATGGCCATGGCGTTGACGAAGAGCTGCTGGAAGTTGGATTCCAGCGCCGTCTCGATCTTCTCGATCTTCTTGACCATCTCCTCGATCTCGCGGCGATGGCCGCGATTGAGCAGCGCCATCAGCGCGCCGGTGCCGGCGGCATTGCCGACGGCCTTGACTTCGGCGAGGTCGCAATCCGGGATCAGGCCGAGCACCATGGCGTATTTCGGATCGATGAAAGAACCGAAGGCGCCGGCGAAGCGGATGGTATCGACCTTGTCGACGCCCTGCTTTTCCATCAGCAGCTTGATGCCGGCATAAAGGGCTGCCTTGGCGAGCTGGATAGCGCGCACGTCGTTCTGGGTCACGGTGATGCGCGGTTCGCCGTCGCGCAGCAGGTAGGAGAAGGTGCGGCCGTTCTGGATGATGCGCGGGCTCTTTTCCATCAGCGAACCGTCGACGACGCCGTCTTCGGAAATGATGCCGGAAAGATACATTTCCGCGACCACCTCGATGATCGCCGAGCCGCAGATGCCGGTGACGCCGACCGAGGCGGCAGCCTCTTCGAAACCTTCTTCGTCCGACCACTTGTCGACGCCGATGACGCGGAAACGTGGCTCCAGCGTTGCCGGGTCGATGCGCACGCGCTCGATGGCTCCGGGGGCGGCGCGCTGGCCGGAGGAGATTTCAGCACCTTCGAAGGCCGGTCCGGTCGGCGAGGAGGCGGCGACGACGCGCGCCTTGTTGCCGAGTACGATTTCGGCATTGGTGCCGACATCGACAAGCAGCATCATGCCATCCTGACGATAAGGGCCTTCGGCAAGCGTCGCGCCGGCGGCATCGGCGCCGACATGGCCCGCGATGCAGGGCAGCAGATAGGTGCGCGCACCCTTGTTGACGTCGATCTCCAGCTCATGCGCCCAATATTGCATGGCGCCGGACACGGCGAGCGCGAAGGGCGCCTGGCCGAGTTCGGTCGGATCGATGCCGAGGAACAGGTGGTGCATGATCGGGTTGGCGACGAAGACGAGGTCGAGGATGTCGTGGCGATCGACGCCGCCTTCGGCGCAGACCTTGCCGATCAGCCCGTTCACCGCCTCGCGCACGGCCGTGGTCATCGCCTCGCGCCCGTCCGGGTTCATCATCACATAGGAGACGCGGCTCATCAGATCCTCACCGAAGCGGATCTGCGGGTTGGAGGTGCCGGAGGAAGCGACGATGCGGCCGGAGAGAAGCGACACGAGATGCATGGCGATGGTGGTCGAGCCGATATCGCAGGCGATGCCGTAGGCCTCGTTCTTGAGGCCCGGCCACAGGCTGACGATGAAGGGCCGCGAACTGTCCATGTCGCGATGGATGGCGGCGGTGACGCCCCAATTGCCCTTGCGCAGGGTGGATTGCACCTCCGGCACGATATGCGGGGCGATCAGCAGGTTCTTCCAGCCCCAGTCCTTTTCCAGCACGACCTTCATGCGGTCGAGATCGCCGAGCGGCTTGTGCATGTCCGGCTCGTCCACCTCGACATAGCAGAGCTGGACGGCGGCGTTGCGCTCGATGACGCGATCGGTGGCGGCCTTGCGCACGACCTGAGCGTTCACGACCGTATCCTGCGGCACGTCGATGACGAGGTCGCCCTGGATCAGCGCCGAGCAGGAGAGGCGGCGTCCCTCGGGCAGGCCGCGCACCTTGTCGTAACGCTCCTCCTTGGCGCCGAGCGGCGACAGGTGGTCGTTGGCGGAGACGATCTGGTGCTTGGCGAAATTGCCTTCCTGCACCGAGACCTGACAGCGCCCGCAGGTGGCGCGGCCGCCGCACACGCTTTCGACATAGACGCCGAGCTTGCGGGCCGCATCCAGCACCGGCATGCCGAGCGGAAAGCGGCCGCGCTTGCCCGAGGGCATGAAGAGAACGAGAGCGTCTTTTTCGGCGACTTCGGTCATGTTGGTCTCTTTCTCGGGCGTGCTTTCGTAGCGCATCGGTCGTCTTTCATGCGAATACAGGGCATGCGAATGCCGGGGAAAAGGCAGCTCAAGTCTTGCGGGCCAGACGGCGGACATTGCCGCGCACGCGCTTGCCAAAGGGCTTGAGGGCGGCCTCGGAGATGGCGCGGGCGGCGACATCGGGCGAGGCTGCCGTCATCATCGCCTGTACCATCGCAAAATTGGCCGCCACGACGCTTTCCGCCGCGGCAGCCATTTTTTCGGTGACCATCCGGGTCATTTCGGCGGTGTCCTGGGTCGAACCCGTCAGCGCCGCCATCTGCATGTCATGGCAGCGCATGGCGATGACCAGCGGCGCCTCCAGCCAAAGGCTGAAGGCGTCGCGACGAAGCTGACGCCCGCCGCTCATGTCACTCGCTCGGAGCGCTGGTTCCGGCCCGGGCTGCGCGGCCGCCGCGACGACCGCCTGCGGCAGGTGCTGCCGTGGGAGCGGCCGCAGCCGCGCCGCCTTCAGCGGGCTTGTGGTCGCGATAGGTCATGATCCAGTTCGAGCAATTGGCGTCGGTGCCGTTCAGGACGTTCGCGGCGCGCACGGCTTCCATTTCCTGCGGGCGGCAGGGGTTCATGATCGCCGAGGTCATCCCGGCGCCGATGACCATCGGAATGAAGCCGGCATTGATGCCGTGGCGATGCGGCAGGCCGAAGGAGATGTTGGAAAGGCCGCAGGTGGTGTTGACCTTCAGCTCCTCGCGCAGGCGGCGCAGCAGGGCGAAGACCTGGCGGCCGGCGTCACCCAGGGCGCCGATCGGCATGACCAGCGGGTCGACGACCACGTCTTCCGGCTTGATGCCGTGGTCCATGGCGCGCTCGACGATCTTCTTGGCGACGGCGAAACGCACGTCCGGATCCATGGAAATGCCGGTCTCGTCATTGGAGATGGCGACGACCGGGACATTGTACTTGGCGACCAGCGGCAGGATGGCTTCGAGCTTTTCTTCCTCGCCGGTGACCGAGTTGACCAGTGGGCGGCCCTTGGCGACCTTCAGGCCGGCCTCGATGGCGGCGGTGACCGAGCTATCGATGGCGAGCGGCAGGTCGACGAGGCCCTGAACGATTTCGAGCGTCTGGACGAGCAGGCCCGGCTCGGTCTCGTTGGGATTCACCGAGGTCACGCCGGCATTGATGTCGAGCATGGTGGCGCCGGCGGCGGCCTGTTCCAGCGCGTCCTTGATGACGGTCTCGAAATTACCGGCCTGCATCTCGGCGGCCAGCTTCTTGCGGCCGGTCGGGTTGATGCGTTCGCCGATGACGCAGAAGGGCTGGTCGAAACCGATGACGATTTCCCTTGTGGCGGAGGCAACGATGGTGCGGGTCATATGTCGTCCTTTTGGGCAGCGCGAGGAACAGGCGAAGGTCTAGCCTGACGGGTTGCGTGTTACAAGGCCGGCTCCCCACCGGCCTCGAGGGGATTGCGTTATTAGTGCGGATGCTGCGCGGCGATGCCGGCAAGCTGCTGCTGGTTCTGCTCGGCGCCTTCGCGCATTGCGTTCATGCGGGCGGCGACCATGGCGTCGGCCGGGTTCATTTCCGGCTTCCATGGCTGGCGGCCCTTGAGCACGCCGGACTCATGCACGATCTCGGCGACATATTCTTCCTGGCGATAGGCCATGACGTGGACACCGGCGACACCCTTGATCTCCTTGACCTCATTGATGATGTCGATGCAGATCTGTTTGCCTTCCTTCTTCTGGTCCTGCGCGCCTTCCAGCCGCTTGATGATGTCGTCCGGAATATGGATGCCGGGCACGTTGGAGCGGATCCACTTGGCCGTCTTGGCCGACGCCAGCGGGCCGACGCCGCAGAGGATGAAGACTTTTTCGTGGAGGCCGAGTTCGCGCACCTTGTCCATATAGGTGCGGAACATCGGGACGTCGAAACAATACTGGCTCTGGACGAATTGCGCACCGGCCTCGATCTTCTTGGCCAGACGATAGGGGCGGAAATCGTAGGGCGGGGCAAACGGGTTGATGGCGGCGCCGAGGAAGACATGCGGCGGCGTCGACAGCTTGCGGCCGGAGAGAAATTTTCCGTTGTCGCGCATGATGCGCACGGTTTCCAGCAGCGACATGCAGTCGAGGTCGAAGACCGGCTTGGCGCCCGGCTGGTCGCCGGCCTGCACGCCGTCGCCGGTCAGGCACATGATGTTCTGCACGCCCATGGCCGATGCGCCGAGCACGTCGCCCTGGATGGCGATGCGGTTCTTGTCGCGGCAGGCGATCTGCATGATCGGCGCATAGCCCATGCGCGTCAGCAACGCGCAGATGCCGACCGAGGACATGTGGCAATTGGCGCCCGAGGCATCGACGGCGTTGATGCCGTCCACCCAGCCGTCGAAAACGGCGGCGCGCTCGTAGACGTCTTCCGGATTGGCGCTGTCGGGCGGGTTGAGCTCGGTGGTGACGGCGAATTCACCCCGGCGCAGAACGCGTTCCAGACGGCCCCGCGAGGAATGGCCGGGCAGCGAATCGAGCGGCGCGCCGGGATCGTGCGGATTGATATCGGGGCTCATCTCACTTCACTTCCTTGTTGGCGGCGGCTTCGCGCTCGGCGGCGGCTTCGGCGGTGACGCGCAGCCAGGACGAGGTTTCGCGCAGCGACTGGTTCACCGGCTTCTGTACATTCATGATTTTCTGGCCGCCGGTCATGTTCTGCGAGCCCTTCCAGGCCTGCACCCAGACGCAGGGCATGTCCGGCTCCACTTCGCAATTGCCGTTGGCGCGTACGCCGCCGCAGGGACCGTTGCGAAGCTGCTTGGGACAGTTCATCGGGCAGGACATGCCGGTGGAGGACAGCGCGCACTGGCCGCACATGCGACAGTCGAACAGAAACCCCTTCACATGGCGCTCGACGAAGGTGATCGGCTTTTCGATGCGGCTGTAGCCCAGCGCCTTCCACAGCGGATGCAGCAGCAGGAAGACATCGGCGAAACGATGGTAGAACCATTCGAAGAAGCGCGAATTGCGCACCGCCCACAAACGGATCGTATAGGTGTGGCGGCTGCGACGGTTGGGCGAGACGCCGGCCGGCGTATAGGCGCCGGTGGCGGCCTTCTTGGCGGGGGCGGCGTTGCCGGGTTTCGGATCAGCCATTTTCTTTTCCCCCGGTCTTGACCAGCGCCACGAGCCGTTCGCGGTCATAGGCGTCTTCAAGCTCGGTCACGGCCTTGTCGGCTTCGGCTTCGAGATCGTCGGAGACCGGAATGGGATCGGCTTTGCGCCATTCGGCGAGGTAGTCGCCGGATTCGGCCGCCCCCGTGCGCATCGCGGCCATGTCGATCGCCTCGGTAAAGCGCAGCGACAATTCGCGCTTGGCGGATTTACGCCCCTGCTTGATGATGACCTGTGCGGGAATATCCCGCCAGTAAACGACGATGCGGTCGGCCATGCCCTGAGAACTCCTCTTTGGCGCACATTGCACGCGCCGCGCGGCGTTGACTTGGCTCGGCACGACGTCGCACAAGATCAAATACGACGTCGCAAAAAATTACCACAGGCCTTTTGTGATCCCGTTCCAAATCCATGTCCAGATTGGCGGGTTGTCATGCATGGCGGAGGCGCCTTGCGCCTTGCGCGGCGCAAGTCGACCCTCCAGCGCATCCTCGATGGCGCGGATGGCCCAGGGCAGGGCCGCGGCGGTCAGGAGCAGAGGGTAGGTCATCATCGAATCACCCTTGCCCGGCGTGGCGCGCACCTCGTAAAGCGTGTCGCCGGTATCGACGCCGGCATCGACGAGATGCAGCGTCGCGCCAAAATTGCCGGGATCGCCCTTGGCCAAGGCCCAGTAACCGCCGGCCTGGCCGCGATACATCGGATTGATGCCGGCATGCAGGTTGATGATCGGGCAGGGGATTTTGCCCAGCGTCTGCCGCGACAGGAGGCGGCAGGAAACGGTGAGGATGACGGCCGGTTGCAGCCGCGCCACGGCGGCATAGCAGGCGGGGTCGTTCAGCGAGGGGACATGGACGGTTTCGATTGCGGGAACAGGTTCGGCCGAAAGCTTGTGTTCGGCAAGGATCTCCGCCGTGCGGCGTTTCAGCGCCGATTTGCCGAGCCGCGACACGACCATAGTCGCCAGTTGGCCGAGGGCATTGATCCAGCCGACACGGCGCGCGCGTCGCTTCACCAGCACCGATTTCGATTCCGGACGTTCCTGGATGACAGCAAGCCCCGGGAAGCGCGTGGCAAGCACATTGATGACGGCCTGTGGATTGGTGCCGCCCGCCGTCATGACGACGACGCGCCGGTTTGCGAAGGGGTCGGTGCTGTTTTCCATGCCGCCATCTTTGGCGAGGAGGTTAAACAATGCCTTTATCGCCGGCTGTGCAATACGGTAAATCCGCTGCCGGCAGGCTCACATTTGCGTCAAGTCGGCCGGCTGACGGCCAACAGTTCGGTTTCCAGGTCGCCATAGCCGGTGTGGCGGTATTCGTATGTCAGGCCGAGATACTCGGCCGCCTCGCGCGCCTTGATCTGCAGCGCTTCATCCTCGATCTGCGACAGGTAGATCAGCCGGGTGTAATTGCCGAAATACATGTCCTTCAACTGCGGATGGCGATCGAGGCCAAGCGGCTGGATGACGAAAGCCTCGAACTGACGGGCGAGAAAATCGGTGAGGTAGAAGGCGGTGACGTCGTCTTCCCAGGTGGCGGAGAATTCCGCATTGCCGGTGAAGAAGGAATAACAGTGCGGCCCGGACAAGCGCTCGACGCCTTCGCGGGCGCAGAGGCGGTCGATATCGCCGCCCGTGCCGCAATCGGCATAACCGATGAAGATGCGCGACGCGCCGGCCACGCGCGCCTCTGCAATCGCGGTTTCGAGGCCGGGGGCGATCTTCTGAGGGTGGGCGTGCCATATGGCGGGAAGACAGGTCAGCTCGATATGATCGAGCCCATTGATCTTCGAAACCGCCAGAATTTCGCGGGCGATGGCGCCGCAGGCGATCACGTGAACTTTTTCGCCACTTGGGCGTTTATCCGTCGAATCCGCAATCGCGAATTCTTTTCTTTGATCTGTTTCCATCAGAAGGGGGCCCACCAATGGCGCTGCGCAATGTCTCGAAAATCGTTCTCTGCTGCCTCGGTCTCGCGCTATTGACGTCGTGCGGCAACACCATTCGCGGTATCGGCAAGGATGCGGCCAATACCGTCGATGCGACGCAGGCTGCCGGAAAGTCCGTCGAGAAGGCCGCCAACTAAAGGTGGTGTGTCGGCGGCGCGAAATCAACGCGCCGCCGCATTTTGAATATCAGTTAGCGCCAGCCTGCTGGTTGTGCTTGCGACGGACAAATTCCTTTGCGGTTTCAACGGCAATCGCCGCATCGCGGCAATAGGCGTCAGCGCCCACGGCCTTGCCGAATTCCTCATTCAGCGGCGCGCCGCCGACGAGAACGACGTAATCGTCGCGAAGGCCCTTTTCCTTCATCGTGTCGATCACGACCTTCATGTAAGGCATCGTCGTGGTCAGAAGCGCGGACATGCCGAGAATATCCGGCTGTTCGCGCTCAAGCGCGTCCAGATAGTTTTCGACCGGGTTGTTGATGCCGAGGTCGACGACGTCGAAGCCTGCGCCTTCCATCATCATGCCGACGAGGTTCTTGCCGATGTCGTGAATGTCGCCCTTGACGGTGCCGATCACCATCTTGCCGAGCTTCGGCGCGCCGGTGGCGGCCAGCAGCGGACGCAGGATGGCCATGCCGGACTTCATGGCATTGGCGGACAGCAGAACTTCCGGCACGAAGAGAATACCGTCGCGGAAGTCGATGCCGACGATGCGCATGCCTTCGACCAGCGCCTGGGTCAGCACGTCGTAAGGTGCCCAGCCGCGCTCGAGCAGGATGTTCGTCGCTTCTTCGATTTCCTCCTTGAGGCCATCATAGAGGTCGTCGTGCATCTGTTGCACGAGTTCGTCGTCGGAAAGGTCTGCGAGGATGATTTCGTCGTCTGACATGATGGGCGTTCCCGCTGCTAGGATTCGTTGCAATTTCGCGCTTGGCGACCTTGCCTCATTCAGTGTTAAACCTCAATCGTCGCCAACCTGTTTTCGAAAGCGACGTGATGTGGCGGAAAAAACGACGGAGCGCAGATAGCGTCGCGAATCCGACGTCGCCGTATCTCAGTCGCGCACATGCCTTATATCTGTTGCAAGCGACCGTTCGGGAGCAAGAATCAAGCTTGTGCAAGAGCTTGGCGATGTTTGAAGATAGGCAGGCGATCCTTGTGCGATGTCTGCCCTGCGCAAATCCGTGGCGCATTGAGGAATGTTCCATCTGCGAAATCGGATAGCATAGTGCTATAAGGTCCAGCGCAAGCTTGCGCGAGAGTGAGGAAGCATCATGGATGAAATGACTGAACAGACGGCAACGTCGAACGATGGCGGCGGTCGCCGCGCCCGCGAAGGCCGGGGTGCGGCTGCACGTCGCGCATCGCGCACCGGCGGCGGACCGGGTCCGTCGCTTCCCTATATCCAGCGCAAGATCCCGGTTTACGAAGTGCTGGACGAAGAAGGCCTGCAACTGATCGAGCGCAATGCCGACACCGTTCTCGAGGAAATCGGCATCGAATTCCGTGACGACGCCGAGGCGCTGGAACTGTGGCGTCAGGCCGGCGCCGACGTCAAGGGCGAGCGCGTGCATTTCCCGCGTGGCCTCTGCCGCGAGCTTCTCAAGACCGCGCCGAAGGAATTCACCTGGCATGCCCGCAATCCCGAGCGCAACGTGCGCATCGGCGGCAACGCCACCGTCTTCGCGCCGGTTTACGGCCCTCCCTTCGTTCGCGACCTCGACGGCAACCGCCGCTACGCCACCATCGAGGACTTCCGCAATTTCGTGAAGCTCGCCTATATGGCGCCGTCGATGCATTCGTCGGGCGGCACGGTCTGCGAGCCGGTCGATATCCCGGTGAACAAGCGTCACCTCGATATGATCTACAGCCACATCAAATATTCGGACAAGCCGTTCATGGGCTCTGTCACCGCGCCGGAGCGCGCCGAAGACACGATCGCCATGGCCAAGCTGGTGTTCGGCGACGATTTCGTCGAGAACAATTGCGTGACGCTGAACCTGATCAACGCCAACTCGCCGATGGTTTTCGACGAGACCATGCTCGGCGCGCTGAAGGTCTATGCCCGCCACAACCAGGCATCGGTCGTTTCGCCCTTCATCCTGTCCGGCGCGATGAGCCCGGTCACCGTCGTCGGCACGCTGACGCAGATTCTGGCCGAAGTGCTGGCCGGCGCCTCCTTCACCCAGCTGATCCGCAAGGGTTCGCCGGTGCTGTTCGGCACCTTCGCCGCCTCGATCTCGATGCAGTCGGGCGCGCCGACCTTCGGCACGCCGGA
>CAMFHE010000006.1 GCA_945952045.1 uncultured Rhizobium sp. | reverse complement strand
AGATCATCATCATCGACGAGCCGACGCGCGGCATCGATGTCGGCACCAAGCAGCAAATCTATCATTTCATCTCGGCGCTTGCCCGCGACGGGCGCTCGATCATCGTCGTTTCCTCGGAAATGCCCGAAGTCATCGGTCTCTGCACCCGCGTCGCGGTGATGCGCGAGGGCCGGATCGTCGGGGTTCTCGAAGGCGATGAAATCTCGGAACAGGAAATCGTGCGTTATGCCGCCGGCCTGAAAAACAAGGCCGCTTGAGCGCGCAACGACGACCTTAAAGTTTGTCAGGGAAAGTGGGAACCGGTTTTCCCGAAAAGACAAACGAAAACAAAGAATCTTGGAGTCTGTCAGGTTCAGAATGAACCTGACAGACTCTAAAAAATACCCGGAAACGGGCGGGGAGGCTGAAGTGGACATGAGCATGAACGAGGAGACGAGAGAGAGCCGCCGCCGCTCCTGGCGCGACATCGATCTGAGGGCCGTAGCGCCATTCGCGGCGCTGATCCTGCTCCTGATCGTCGGCGCGCTGGTCAATCCGAATTTCATCGGCATCACCAATCTCGCCAATGTCGCGACGCGCTGCGCCTTCATCGCCATCATCGCAGTCGGAGCCACCTTCGTCATTTCGGCGGGCGATCTCGATCTTTCTGTCGGCTCGATGGTGGCCTTCGTCGCCAGCCTGATGATTTTGCTGATGAATTCCGGGGTGATTGCCGATCCGACGTTGATGCTGGTCGCGGCCGTGGTCTTCACCATCATTGTCGGGGGGCTGTGCGGCCTCGCCAACGGGCTGATCACCACGGTCGGCAAGATCGAACCCTTCATCGCAACGCTCGGCACCATGGGCATCTATCGTGGCCTGACGACCTGGCTGTCGCAGGGCGGAGCGATCACGCTGCGCTCGGCCGAGATCCAGACGATCTATCGCCCGGCCTATTTCGGCTCGATCTTCGGCGTGCCGGTGCCGATCCTCGTGATCCTGCTTGTGACGGCGATCGCCGCCTTCATCCTTTACCGTACCCGTTATGGCCGGCATGTGGTGGCGGTCGGTTCGAACAGCGATGTCGCGCGCTATTCCGGCATCGCCGTCAACCGAGTGCGCGCCATCGCCTTCGTCATCCAGGGGCTTTGCGTGGCGATTGCCGTGCTGCTCTATGTGCCGCGCCTCGGCTCGACGTCCGCAACGACCGGCATTCTCTGGGAATTGCAGGCGATCACCGCCGTCGTCGTCGGCGGCACGGCGCTGAAAGGGGGTGCTGGCCGTGTCTGGGGCACGATCTGCGGCGCCTTCATTCTCGAACTCGTCGGCAACATCATGCTGTTGTCGAATTTCATCAGCGAATATCTGATCGGCGCGATCCAGGGCGCGATCATCATCATCGCCATGCTGGTGCAGCGCTCGCTGGTCCGCAAGGGCTGAGAGCCCAAAGACTTCGGCCGGGATTGCAGGGCGCCCGGTCCAACAAAGACGACAAGACCCTGAAATCGTTGGGAGGAAAACATGCGCAAACTTTTGCTCGGTCTTGCGACCGTAGCCCTTACCCTTGCCGGCACGGCCTATGCCCAGGACAAGAACTATACGATCGGCGTCTCGATTCCCGCCGCCGACCACGGCTGGACCTCCGGCGTCGTCTTCCATGCCGAACGCGTCGCCAAGAAGCTGATGGCCGAGCATCCGGGCCTCAACGTCATCGTCAAGACCTCGCCGGATCCGGCCTCGCAGGCCAATGCCGTACAGGATCTGGAAACGCAGGGCATCGACGCCCTCGTCATCCTGCCGACCGACCCCGATCCGCTGGTCAACGCCATCAAGGAAGTAAAGGACAAGGGCAAGTTCGTGGCGCTGGTCGACCGCGCGCCTTCGAACAACGACAATTCCGTACGTGACCTCTATGTCGCCGGCAACAATCCCGCACTCGGCGAAGTCGCCGGCAAATACATTGCCGAGAAGACCCCGAATGCCGAAGTCGTCATCATCCGCGGCCTGCCGATCCCGATCGACCAGCAGCGCCAGGACGGTTTCGACAAGGGCATCGCCGGCTCCAAGGTCAAGGTTCTCGACCGCCAGTACGGCAACTGGAACCGCGACGACGCCTTCAAGGTCATGCAGGACTATCTGACGAAATATCCGAAGATCGATGTGGTCTGGTGCCAGGACGACGACATGGCCGTCGGCGTGCTGCAGGCCATCGAGCAGGCCAAGCGCACCGACATCCAGTATGTCGTGGCCGGCGCCGGCTCCAAGGACATGATCAAGAAGGTCATGGACGGCGACAAGATGATCCCGGTCGACGTGCTCTATCCGCCGGCAATGGTGGGCACCGCCATGGAACTGACGGCCGCTGGCCTCATCGATCAGGTTCCGGTTCACGGCAATTACATCCTCGACGCCACGCTCGTCACCAAGGATAACGCCAAGAACTTCTACTTCCCGGATTCTCCGTTCTGATCCACTACATAAGCTTCAACGCCCCTTCCCCGTGAAGGGGCGCTTTTTACCGCCTGTCGAGCATTTCGCCTTGTTCCGGGCAAAAATCACATGTTATCAAGATACCTGTAACGTTGCAGGAAGATCGCGAGGAGAGATTTTCATGAAGACGATCAAGGGACCGGGCATCTTTCTCGGACAGTTCGCGGGCGATGCCGCACCGTTCAATTCCTGGGATGCCATCACCAAATGGGCGGCCGACAAAGGGTATGCCGGCGTGCAGGTTCCCACATGGGCCGGCCAGTTGATCGACCTGAAAAAAGCCGCCAGCTCCAAGGATTATTGTGACGAATTTGCAGGCGTCGCGCGCCAGAACGGCGTCGAGGTCACCGAACTTTCCACCCATCTTCAGGGCCAGCTCGTCGCCGTCAATCCGGTCTATGACGAAGCCTTCGACGGTTTTGCGGCCCCCGACGTGCGCGGCAATCCGAAAGCGCGACAGGAATGGGCCGTCGAACAGGTCAAGATGGCGCTGACTGCCTCGCGCCATCTCGGCCTGAAGGCACACGCCACTTTTTCCGGCGCGCTCGCCTGGCCGTTCATCTATCCCTGGCCGCAGCGCCCTGCGGGCCTGGTGGAAGCCGCCTTCGACGAGCTGGCGCGGCGCTGGAGGCCGATCCTCGACCATGCTGAGGACAACGGCGTCGATGTCGCCTATGAAATCCACCCCGGCGAAGACCTGCATGATGGCGTGACCTTCGAGATGTTCCTGGAGCGCGTCGGCAACCATGCCCGCGCCAACATGCTCTACGATCCCTCGCATTACGTGCTGCAATGCCTCGATTATCTCGATCACATCGATATCTACAAGGATCGGATCAAGATGTTCCACGTCAAGGACGCGGAGTTCAATCCGACCGGCCGGCAGGGCGTCTATGGTGGCTATCAGGGCTGGGTGAACCGCGCCGGCCGCTTCCGCTCGCCGGGCGACGGACAAGTGGATTTCGGCGCGATCTTTTCCAAGCTGACGGCGAACGATTTCGACGGCTGGGCCGTTGTCGAATGGGAATGCGCGCTGAAAAACTCCGAGGATGGCGCGCGTGAAGGGGCAGAATTCGTCAAGGCGCACATCATCCGCGTGACCGAAAAGGCCTTTGACGACTTTGCAGGCGCTGGCACCGACGATGCCGCCAACCGGCGCATGCTCGGGCTTTGAGACGATAGAAGACAGGGAGACTGACCATATGGCCATCGAAGGCTCCAAGGACGAAAGCCGTAGCCCCCGCATCCGTATCGGCATGGTCGGCGGTGGCAGCGGCGCCTTCATCGGCGCGGTGCACCGCATCGCCATGCGCATCGACGACCAGTTCGATCTGGTCGCCGGCGCGCTGTCCTCGACGCCGGAAAAGGCGCAAAGCTCCGGCCGCGAGCTGGGGCTCGATCCCTCGCGCACCTATTCCAGCTACAAGGAAATGGCGATCCGGGAGGCGAAGCTGAAGAACGGCATCGAAGCCGTCGCCATCGTCACGCCGAACCATGTGCATTACGAGGCGGCCAAGGAATTCCTGAAACGCGGCATCCATGTCATCTGCGATAAGCCGCTGACCTCGAACCTCGCCGATGCCAAGAAGCTGAAGAAGGTCGCCGACGAGAGCGGCGCGCTGTTCATCCTCACCCACAATTACACCGGCTATCCGATGATCCGGCAGGCGCGGGAGATGGTGGCGCAAGGGTTGCTCGGCGAGTTGCGCGTCGTCCAGGCGGAATATCCGCAGGACTGGTTGACCGAACCGGTGGAGCAGACCGGCCAGAAACAGGCCGCCTGGCGCACCGACCCGGCCCGCTCCGGCGCCGGCGGCTCGACCGGGGATATCGGCACCCATGCCTTCAACCTCGCCTCCTTCGTCACCGGGCTGGAGCTGGATAGCCTCGCCGCCGATCTCGACAGCTTCGTCGAGGGACGGGCGCTGGACGACAATGCCCATGTCATGCTGCGCTTCCAGCCGAAGAACGGCGGGAAGCCGGCCAAGGGCATGTTGTGGTGCAGCCAGGTGGCGCCGGGCCATGAGAACGGGTTGAAGCTCAGGGTCTATGGCTCCAAGGGCGGGCTGGAATGGGTACAGGCCGATCCGAATTACCTGTGGTTCACGCCGTTCGGCGAGCAGAAGCGGTTGATCACCCGTGGCGGAGCCGGCGCGGGCGCGGCCGCATCGCGCGTCACCCGCGTTCCCTCGGGTCACCCGGAAGGTTATCTCGAAGCCTTCGCCACCATCTATGCCGAGGCGGCGCGCGCCATCAACGCCCGCAAGGCCGGCGCGGCCCTCGATCCGGCCGTGGTCTACCCGACCGTCGACGACGGCGTGAAGGGCGTGGCCTTCGTCGAAGCCTGCGTCGCCTCGTCGAAGCGCAACGGCGCCTGGGTCAAGCTCGGCTGATCAAATGCGAAAAGGCCCGGATCGCTCCGGGCCTTTCCACTATTCCTGAAATATCGAAGCTCAGGCGATCTTCGGCGCAAGGCTGCCGGAGCGGTAGCGCTTGGCCATTTCGGCCGTGGTGATCGGCTTCAGCTTGTCGGCCTGACTGGCGGTGCCGAAGGCCTCGAAACGGTCGATGCAGAGCTTCTTCATCGCAGCCATGGCAGGCGCAAGATATTTGCGCGGATCGAATTCCGAGGGGTTTTCCGTCAGGATCTTGCGGATCGCGCCGGTCATCGCCATGCGGTTGTCGGTGTCGATGTTGATCTTGCGCACGCCGTGGCGAATGCCGCGCTGGATTTCCTCCACCGGCACGCCCCAGGTCGGCTTCATCTGGCCGCCATACTTATTGATGATGTCCTGCAGCTCTTCTGGCACCGACGACGAGCCGTGCATGACGAGATGCGTATCGGGCAGGCGGGCATGGATCTTTTCGATCACGCCCATGGCCAGCACGTCGCCATCCGGGCGGCGTGTGAACTTGTAGGCGCCATGGCTGGTGCCCATGGCAACGGCGAGCGCATCGACCTGGGTGTCGCGCACGAATTGCGCGGCCTGATCGGGATCGGTCAGCAGCTGGTCGTGGCTGAGAACGCCTTCGGCGCCATGGCCGTCTTCCTGCTCGCCCTCGCCCGACTCAAGCGAACCGAGAACGCCGATTTCGCCTTCCACCGACACGCCGCCCCAATGGGCCATATCGACGACGCGGCGGGTGATGCCGGCATTGTAATCGTAATCGGCCGGCGTCTTGCCGTCTTCCTTCAGCGAGCCGTCCATCATGACCGAGGTAAAGCCATGCTGGATGGCGGTCATGCAGGTGGCTTCGTTATTGCCGTGGTCGAGATGCATACAGACGGGGATGTCGGGATGCAGTTCGACAAGCGCATCGATCAGCTTGGCAAGAACGACGTCATTCGCATAGGCGCGGGCGCCGCGGCTGGCCTGCAGAATGACCGGCGAGCGTGTCGCTGCAGCGGCTTCCATGATGGCCAGCCCCTGCTCCATGTTGTTGATGTTGAAGGCCGGAACGCCATAGCTGTATTCAGCGGCGTGATCCAGCAACTGCCTGAGTGTGATGCGTGCCAATCAACTCTCCCTTGATAGCGGCGGCCTGAACCCGCCCTGAAACGTGAGATAACCGCTTCTCGACAATGCGCAAGTTTCTCAATCGGTTTAAAAATTAAAGCAGATCAATTTTCTTTAAATGGGTGTCGCAAAAGGGAAAAAACGCAAAAACCGGCGCCTTTCGACGCCGGTTTTTGCCAATTGATTGAATAATTGCTCGCTTGGTCTGATTTACTCAGGCTGCCTTCACGACAGCATCGATGGGTATTTCGACATCGATTTCCAGAACCGAGACCCGCTCGCCGCGATCCATCTTCACCTGCACGCAGTCGTTGTCGAGCTGCACATGCTTGGCGATGACGGCGAGGATTTCCTCGCGCAGGATGCCGACGAGATCGGAGCTGAGCGACGAGCGCTCATGGGCGAGCAGAACCTGCAGCCGTTCGCGCGCGGTGGGCGCAGACTGCCGTTTTGCGAAAAAGCGGAATATGCTCACGCGGCCCTCCGTCCGAAGATCTTCCCGAACAAACCCTGCTTCTGGCCTGGAACGGTGACCGGCAGGGTCTCACCGTTCAGCCGGCGCGCAGCGTCGAAATAAGCCATGGCCGGGGCGCAGCGGGCATCGGCCAACGTCACCGGCGCGCCGACGTTGGAGGCGCGCAACACGTCTGCGCTTTCCGGAATGATGCCGAGCAGCGGAATCGACAGGATTTCGAGAACGTCGTCCACCTTCAGCATGTCGCCGCGTTCGGCGCGCAAGGCATCGTAACGGGTCAGCAGCAGATGCTTCTCGACGCGCTCGCCGCGCTCGGCGCGCAGCGTCTTGGAATCGAGCATGCCGATGATGCGGTCGCTATCGCGCACCGAAGAGACTTCCGGATTGGTCACCACGACGGCGATATCGGCATGGCGCATGGCCAAGGTGGCGCCACGCTCGATACCAGCGGGGCTGTCGCAGATGATCCAGTCGAAATATTTCTTCAACTCGTTGATGACCTGATCCACGCCTTCCTGGGTCAGGCTGTCCTTGTCGCGAGTCTGCGAGGCCGGCAACAGGAACAGGGTTTCCAGCCGCTTGTCGCGGATCAGCGCCTGCGGCAGCTTGGCGTCGCCCTGGATGACGTTGACGATATCGTAGACCACGCGGCGCTCCGCGCCCATCACCAGATCGAGATTGCGCAGCCCGACGTCAAAATCCACGACGACGGTCTTTTCGTTCCTTTGCGCCAGCGCGGCGCCCAGAGCGGCGGTCGAGGTGGTCTTGCCAACCCCGCCCTTGCCGGATGTCACTACAATTACTTTAGCCATCTTGCCCTCTTTTTCGTTCTGGCCCGAAACGGCTCAGGAAATTATCTCTGCCATGATCACGTCGCCTTCCAGCCAAAGCTGCACGGCCTGCCCGCGGAAGCCGGGATCCATGTCCTCGGCCATGATGTAGATGCCGTCGATCGCCAGCATTTCCGCCTCCAGCTTGCGGCAGAAGATGCGCGCCTGCCGGTTGCCGAGCGAGCCGGCGAGAACGCGGCCGCGCACCGTGCCGTAGATATGCACAGAACCGCCGGCGATGATTTCCGCGCCCGAAGCAACCGAACCGATGACGGTGACGTCACCTTCGGGAAAGATGATCGACTGGCCGGAACGCACCGGTTCATGAATGATCGAACTCTGCAGCACGGGACGGATTTCCGGCACCGGCTGCGCCTTGCGCTCTTCCGTCGCCGTTTCAGCGCTTTCAGGTGCGCCCGGCGTCTCGAACATCGGCTCCTTTGTCGTTACCTCGACATCGGAGGCCGCACGTCCGCCTTTCAGGCCGGGCGGCATGCCGGGGCCGAGCAGCGAGGGACGTGCGCCTTCTACGCCCATGATGCTGACCCTGCGCTTGCCCAGCTCCTCGATGAGATGCTGAAGATCGGCGCGGTCGATATCGAGATCGGCAACGTCGAGCACGACGGGGCGACCGAGGAAAAAGCCGGCGGAGCGCGCCGCCAGATCGTCCAGCCGCGCCAGCCAGTGGTCCAGCGGCAGGTCCGGAGACAGAACGACCGCGAGGAAGGAGCGGCCCTTGATTCTGATCGAGCGGGAGTCTGTGAGCACGTCGGTCATCTTCGTTAACAAATCGTTTATGATTTGTAGGGTTGAAATGGTTAACAAAGAGTTAACACCGGGGGCTTTCGCCGGCCTTGCGGTAAGGATCTGACGTAAGGGGAATAGGCGCCCGCCAGCGTGGTTCTCGGCCGACAAGCGAGACTATCAAATTGATTTTTAATTATAATTTTTCACAGCGATTTTTCGGCGCGGCCGAAGGCGCATCACAGTCGGCCATGCGGCGACGCTAGAACAGCAGACGAAAAGTCGGTAGCGAATTGCCTGTCGCAACAAGCACATATGCGACATTCGTTAACGGCGAAGGGTTCTATTGATGCTTTAAAAAATCAGACAACTTGGGGAAGCGCCACGGGAAAGAGACCTTCGATCATCGGCAAGGCGGCGCGCAGGACGAATTGAAGTTCGACATTGGAAACGAGCGCCAGCGTTTCTGCCGCAGGCTCCCAGCGCATCAGGCGATTGCGCTCCATTTCGTCGGGCTCGCCCTGTTCCTCGACCTTGAGGCCATGGACATGCACTTCATAGAGCTTTTCCGGCTCGCCCTTGCTGTAGAAATAGCGGCCGATGCAGGCGTTGGAGATCTGGCCGGTCACGCCGGCTTCCTCATGCGCTTCGCGCAGCGCCGCAGACGCAGCCGACTCGCCATCCTCGATCGTGCCCTTGGGGATGCCCCACAAGCCTGTTCGCCTGCTGGTCACCAGCAAGACTTCCGGAACGAGACTGACAGAATTCAGCCGAAAACAGACGGCACCGGCCTGCTGGATCGACGAAACACTGCTCGTGCCAGAAATGACATCTCCGCACGGTACTGAACGCATAGGATTCTTCGATATGTCCGGGCACGGGCCTTCCGGCCCACGCTGCTTTAGCCTGCGCCCTTCATGACATATTTGTGACACCAGTTCAATCCGCCCAATATTGGACTTTTGATGGAACTTGCTGCCTCAGAAAGTCGGCGGCGTGCAGGCGCTGATCACCTCGCAGGGCACCGGACCGACGCAGCGGAAGCGATGCGGCCGACGGCTTTCGAAATAATAGGCGTCACCGGGTCCGAGAATGCGCCGCTCCTCGTCGACGGTAATCTCGAGACGGCCGGAAAGCACGATGCCTCCCTCCTCGCCCTCATGCACCAGCGGCACCTTGCCGGTATCGGCGCCCGGCTGGTAGCATTCCTTGAGGATCTGCAGGCTGCGGCCGAACAGGCTATCGCCGATCTGGCGGTAGGAAATCGGCCCCTTGCCGATCTCGATCAGTTCCTCGGCGGCATAGAAGGCCTTGCGCGGCTTTTCCGGCTCGAAGGCGAAGAATTCGGCGAGCCCGATGGGGATACCGTCGAGGATGCGCTTGAGCGCCCCGACGGAAGGATTGGATGCGTTCGATTCGATCAGCGAAATCGTCGAATTGGTCACGCCTGCGCGCTTGGCGAGTTCGCGCTGCGACAGATTGTGCGCCATGCGCAGATGGCGCAGGCGATTGCCGATATCGACGGACATGGAAGCGCTCCCGGACTGTTGCCACTGTTCGAAATAGCGAAAACACTGGCATATCGATCCACGTATTTCAATAGCTTACCTTCATACAGAAAAGGACTTGTTCGGCAGACGAAAATCGCTCACTCCATGCATACCCAAAGGAGGCCGTCATGGACCAGATGAGCAAGACCAACACGCCCGTACTCGACAATTTCTGGATGCCGTTCACCGCGAACCGGCAATACAAGGCCGCACCGCGCCTGCTGGCAGCGGCGGAAGGCATGTATTACACTGATGTCGACGGCAAGAAGGTGCTGGACGGCACTGCCGGCCTCTGGTGCTGCAATGCCGGCCACGGTCGCAAGCGCATCACCCAAGCCGTCGAGCGCCAGCTTTCGACACTGGATTTCGCCCCGACCTTCCAGATGGGCCATCCGGTCGCCTTCGATTTCGCCGCCAAGCTCGCCGAAAACCCGCCGGGCGGCCCGGACGCCAAGCTCGACCGCGTGTTCTTTACCGGCTCCGGCTCGGAATCGGTCGATACGGCGCTGAAGATCGCCATCGCCTATCAGCGCGCCATCGGCCAGGGCACCCGCACCCGCATCATCGGTCGTGAAAAGGGCTATCACGGCGTCGGCTTCGGCGGCATTTCCGTCGGCGGCCTGGTCAACAACCGTCGGGTCTTCCCGCAGATCCCAGCCGACCACATGCGCCATACGCTGGATCTCGACCGCAACGCCTTTTCGCGTGGCCTGCCGACGCATGGCGTCGAACTGGCCGAGGATCTGGAACGTCTCGTTGGCCTGCATGGCGCCGAAACCATTGCCGCCGTCATCGTCGAGCCGATGTCCGGTTCGGCCGGCGTCATCCTGCCGCCGAAGGGTTATCTGGAGCGCATCCGCGCCATCGCCGACAAATACGGCATCCTGGTCATCTTCGATGAAGTCATCACCGGCTTTGGCCGTCTCGGCACGCCGTTCGCCGTCGATTATTTCGGCGTCGTGCCCGATCTCGTAACCACCGCCAAGGGCCTGACCAATGGCGCCGTGCCGATGGGCGCGGTCTTCGCCAGCCGCAAGGTCTATGACGGGCTGATGACCGGGCCGGAAAACGCCATCGAGCTGTTCCACGGCTACACCTATTCCGGCCATCCCGTCGCCTGCGCCGCCGGCCTCGCCACCATGGAAATCTACGCCGAAGAGGGCCTGCTGACCCGCGCCGCCGATCTCGCCCAGGATTGGGAAGACGCGCTGCATTCGCTGAAGGGCCTGCCGCATGTCGCAGACGTCCGCAATCTCGGCCTCGTCGGCGCGGTCGAACTGACCTCGCGTGACGGCGCGCCCGGCACCCGCGCCTATGACGTCTTCGTCGATTGCTTCCAGAAGGGCCTGCTGATCCGTGTCACCGGTGACATCATCGCGCTCTCGCCGCCGCTGATCATCGAGCGCGAACAGATCGGCGATATTGTTTCCATTCTCGGTGATGCGCTGAAGCGCGCCGCCTGACAAGGGCGTCAATCATCAAGGAAACGGGCGCTGCGGCGCCCGTTTTCGTTTAACGCCGGCCCTTCGGCCGCGTCGCCAGCACGTTGCGGATCGCGAAGCTTGAATGGATGCGCGACACCCCTGGCATCGCCGACAGGATCTCCTTGTGGATGCGTTCGAACTCGCCGGCATTGGCGACCTCGACACGCAGCAGGTAATCCGAGCCGCCGGTCATCAAAAAACATTCGCGGATTTCCGGGTGCCGGCGCACCGCCGCCTCAAAGCGGTCGAGATGGTCTTCCGTCTGCCGCTCCAGCGTGATGTTGATGATCACGGCGATGGTCGCCTCGACGCCGGACGTATCCACCAGCGCCGTGTAACCGCGGATCACGCCCCCCTGCTCCATGATCTTGATACGCCTCAGACAGGCCGAGGGCGACAGCCCGACTTCGGCCGCCAGCGCGGCATTGCTCATCCGCGCATCGAGCCGCAGGAGACGTAAAATGTTGCGGTCTATCGCATCCAGAGCGGCCATGGCAGATTATTCCAAAAAATTGTTGTTTCTTTCAAAAATCATAAAACGACGCAACGATCAATCACTGATTGATGGGTAATTTCACGATCCTTTCAATAGGGTCGCGCTACCAAGGGAGACCGATATGGACAGCGCGATTTTGGATCACCAGCCCCGCCACGCAAGCGCCACGGACGGCGCTTCCGGCTATCTGACCATCGATCTCGGCGCTCTCGCCCGCAACTACGAAAAGCTCTCGGCGGAGGTCGCCCCGGCCCGCGCGGCGGCCGTCGTCAAGGCCGATGGCTATGGGCTTGGCGCCGACAAGGTCGCCGCCAAACTCTACGGCCATGGCTGCCGCCATTTCTTCGTCGCCCAGTTCGTCGAGGCGCAACGCCTGCGGCCACTGCTCGCCCGCGATGCGCAGGTCTTCGTTCTCAACGGCTTGCAGCCCGGCAACGAGATCGCCTGCGCCGAAGGCAACATCGTCCCGGTCATCAACTCGCTGAACCAGCTTCGCCAGTGGGCCGTTGCCGCCGAGCACCTGAAGCGCCGCCTGCCGGCCGTGCTGCAATTCGACACCGGCATGTCGCGCCTTGGCGTGCCGCCGGAAGAGCGCGCGGCGCTGGCCGAGCTGCTGAAGAGCTGCGGCATGGTCGAGGTGCTGTTCATCATGAGCCACCTCGCCTCCGCCGACGATGCCGAAAGCGAGCAGAATGGCGATCAGTTGGCCGAGATCGGCCACATTGCCGAGGAATTCTCCGAATTCGACGTTTGCTTCGCCAATTCCGGCGGCATTTTCCTGGGCGATGCCTATCACGGCGTGCTCGCCCGCCCCGGCATCGCGCTGTATGGCGGCGCGCCGACGGCCGGCCGGCCGAACCCGATGGAGCCGGTTGTGCACCTTGATGTCGCCGTGGTGCAGACCCGCACCGTGCCGGCCGGCGCCCGCGTCGGCTATAGCGGCGCTCATGTGACCTCGGGCGAAACGCGTCTCGCCACCATCGCCGCCGGTTATGCAGACGGCCTGCTGCGCAGCCTCAGCGGCAAGGGCTCGGTCTTCTGCGACGGCGTTCGCCTGCCGATCGTCGGCCGCGTCTCGATGGACAGCATCACAATCGACATCACCGCCTTGCCTGAGGGACGCCTGAGCCTCGGCAGCCTCGTCGAGGTCATCGGCCCGCACCAGACGCTCGAAGACATTGCCCAGGACGCCGGGACGATTTCCTATGAAATCCTGACGAGCCTCGGGAACCGTTACCAGCGGCATTATCGCTGAGATTTTTCGATTTGATTGACCTGCGATTCCGCTTAGCTTGGCCGGAATTGCCTTGAGAGGATATTATGAAAGTCATCGTTCTCGGCGCCGGCATTATCGGCGTAACGTCCGCTTACCAGCTTGCCAAGGCCGGACACGAGGTTACCGTCATCGATCGCCAGCAGGGCCCGGCGCTGGAAACCAGCTTCGCCAATGCCGGTGAAGTGTCCTTCGGCTATTGCTCGCCCTGGGCCGCGCCCGGCATTCCCATGAAGGCGATGAAGTGGCTGTTCATGGAACATGCACCGCTGATCCTGCGCCCCAAGGTCGATGCCGCCATGCTCTCCTGGATGGTGAAGATGCTGTCGAACTGCACGTCCGAGCGCTATGCGATCAACAAGAGCCGCATGCTGCGCCTTGCCGATTACAGCCGCATCGCCATCGCCGCTCTGCGTGAGGAAACCGGCATCGCCTATGACGAGCGCATGCAGGGCACGCTGCAGCTTTTTCGCACGCAGGCGCAACTCGACGCCTCGGCCAAGGACGTCAAGGCGCTGGCAGCCGATGGCGTTCCCTACGAAGTGCTCGATCCCGCCGGCTGCATCCGCGTCGAGCCGGCGCTCAAGCATGTGCGCGAAAAGATCGTCGGCGGTTTGTTGACGCCGAAGGACGAGACCGGCGACTGCTTCAAATTCTCAAATGCGCTGGCGAAGAAGGCAGAGGAAATCGGCGTCCGCTTCCAGTGGGGCACTGATATCAAGGGGCTGGATGTCGAGGGCGGCCGCGTGCGCGGCGTCGTCACCGGCAACGGAAAACTGTCGGCCGATGCCGTGGTCGTGGCGCTTGGCAGCTATTCGCCGCTGCTTCTGAAGCGTTACGGCTTCAAGCTGCCGGTCTATCCGGTCAAGGGTTATTCGCTGACCATCCCGATCACAGACGCCGCGCGCGCACCGGAATCGACCGTCATGGACGAGACCTACAAGATCGCCATCACCCGCCTCGGCGACCGCATCCGTGTCGGCGGCATGGCGGAGATTTCCGGCTATACCAACGATCTCGGCCAGGCGCGCCGCCGCACGCTGGAACATTCGGTGATGGACCTGTTTCCCGGCGGCGATGCCAGCAAGGGCTCGTTCTGGTCGGGCCTGCGTCCGATGACGCCGGACGGCACGCCGGTCATCGGCGCGACCAGGATCGCCGGCCTGTTCCTCAACACCGGCCACGGCACACTCGGCTGGACGATGAGCTCCGGCTCCGCTCGCGTCATCGCCGACCTCGTTTCCGGCAAGAAGCCGGAGATCGATGCGACCGATCTGGCGATCAGCCGCTACGCTTAAGCAAAAACTGTTCACGTAAAAACGGCGCGGAAGTCCCCTTCCGCGCCGTTTTCAATTTACGCCGGTCGATCAACCGCGCGTGGTCGTCTTGACGTCGACGCTGGCCTTGATGGCGTTGGAATAGGGGCAAATGCCGTGGGTGACCTCCATCAGCTTGGCGGCCTCGTCCTGGGGCATGCCGGGCAGGTATACATCCAGCTCGGCGGTGATGCCGAAGCCGCCTTCGGAGCGCGGACCGATGCCGATCGTCGCCGTCACGGTCGATCCGTCCGGCACCTTGGTTTTCAACTGGCCGGCGGCGACGCGCATGGCGCCGAGGAAGCAGGCGGAGTAGCCGAGCGCAAACAGCTTTTCCGGATTGGCGCCATCGCCGCCGGGGCCGCCGAGTTCCTTCGGCACCACAAGCTGGAGATCGAGCGTGCCATCGGCAAGCGTCGTCCGGCCGTCGCGACCGCCGCCGGTGGCGGTTGCTGTCGTCTTGTATTTGGCTTCGGTTGGCATGGTGTTCTCCTATTGGCTTGCTAAAAACGAATATCGTTCGACGAATAGAAAAGAAAACGGGCACGCATTGCGATGCCAGCCTCAATATAGGCCAGCCCGTGCCGCTTCCAATGCCGCAGCCGGCCTTTGAAGCCATTTTCCTCGTGAACACCGTTCACCGAAATGGGGAACAGAACCGGGGCGGAGCCGTTTGATCGTTTTCACCAAGGAGACGAACATGGCTGAATATGACGACGCGACCAAGGCATGGGATCTGATCGAGAAGATCGGTTTCTGCATGCTGACGACCCAGACCGGCCGCGACCTGCGCGCCCGCCCGATGGCCGCCTATGTCGAGCGCATGGAAAATGCGGTCTACTTCCTCACAGATGTCGACAGCCATAAGGATGACGAGATCGCCCGCAGCCCGAATGTCTGCCTCGCCTTCGCCGACCCCAAAGGGCAAAAATACGTCTCGCTATCAGGCACGGCTGAAGTGCTGAACGACCGCGCCCGGATCAAGGAACTCTGGGGTACACCTGCCAAGGCCTGGTGGGATAGCCCGGACGATCCTTCGATCCGCATCCTTAAGGTAACGCCTTCCTTCGCCGAATACTGGGACAGCCCCGGCACGATCATCAGCTATGTGAAGATGGCCGCCGCCGCCGTCTCCCACACCAAGCCGGATATGGGCGAGAACGCGAAGGTCAAACTCTGAACGGAGGCCACCGGAAATCTGATGATCGGGGTCGCGCGTTAGCGGCCCCTCCTCTCAATTCGGCACGACCAGCACGCGGATCTCGCCCTTGCGCGGCGGATTGGCGATGACCTCGACAGCGTCGTCGAGCGATACCGTTCGGCTGATGAGCTTATCGACACGCACCGCGCCGGTGGCGATCAGGTCGGCGGCGCGGCGGTGGGTGAAAGGATTGACGAAGGAGCCGATTATCCGAAGCTCGCGAAACAGGATGTCGAACGGTTCGATCTCGATCGTTTCACCCGCCGCCATGACACCGAGGATGACGACGGTTCCGCCGGCCTTGGCCAGCTTCGGCGCTTGCCGCATGGTTTCGGCAACCCCGGCACATTCGATCACCACATCGGCGCCGCCCGGCAGCAGTCCGCCCGGGCCGGCGATGCCGGCGATCACATCACCGGCAGTCGGATCGAAACTGTGGGTCGCGCCGATTTCCTCCGCCAGAGCGCGTTTCTCACCCTGACGGGTCACCATGACTACCCGCGTCGCGCCGGCGATGCGGCAAAGTTGCACCGTCAGCATGCCGATCACGCCGCCACCAAGGATCACCACCGAGGAACCCGCCTTGATTTCGGCCATGTCGACGCCATGCAGGCAGCAGGCCAGCGGCTCGCAGAAGGCGCCATGCGTCGGCGGCAGCGAGGCCGGCAGGGGCTGCGCCTGTTGCTGCGGCACGATGACATATTCGGCAAAGCCGCCATCGCGATGCACGCCGATGGCCGATAGGTTGCGGCAGAGATTGACCTTGCCCGACTGGCATTGCGGGCAGCGCCCGCAGGAGATGTTCGGATCGCCGGTGATGCGGTCGCCCACGGCAAAACCCGAAACGCCGCTGCCGACCGCCTCGACGATGCCGGCGAACTCATGGCCTGTTATCACCGGCGGCGTGCAGGGAAATTCGCCATGAAAGAGATGCCGATCAGTGCCGCAGACGCCGCAGGCCTCGACCCGTACCAGAAGATCGCCCGCTCCCGGAGCGGGTTTCTCCACCTCGCGAACGAACAGGTGACCGGTGGATTCCAGACGCAGGGCCTTCATGTCAGCTCCTCCCAAAGCAGTTTACGACACCCTGCCAGTTTTCAGGAGAAGGTCAAGGACAAATGTGGAAACGTTACCGGATGGCAAAACCCGTCGATTTCAGGAAGAAATGAACCTTTGACGTATCGATGGGCACAGAGATGCTGTTCTCCGGCGCAACCGGCGCATTGGCCGGCACCTGTGCGGTAAAGCTTGCCGATCCCACCTTGCCGAGCGCTAGGGTATGCGGGCCGAGCGGCTCGATATCGCGTACCTGCAGGGTGACAGTCGGGGCACCGGGATCGGTGATCATCGTATGCTCCGGGCGAATGCCGAGCACGACGGGTTGGCCGATTACCCCTTCCAGCGGACCCGAACGCACTGCCGGGATGGCGACCGCCACATCGCCTTCGCCCCGGAAGACGAGGCCGCTTTCGCCGCGATCGATGCGGCCTTCGAGAAAATTCATACTTGGCGCGCCGATGAAGGCGGCGACGAACAGGTTGGTCGGGGCTTCGTAAAGCGTGATCGGATCGGCGGCCTGTTCGATGCGGCCCTGGTTCATGACGACGACGCGGTCGGCCATGGTCATGGCCTCGACCTGGTCGTGGGTGACGTAGACCGCGGTGGTCTGCAGGCGACGATGCAGCAGCTTGATTTCGGTGCGCATCTCGACGCGCAGCTTTGCATCGAGGTTCGACAGTGGCTCGTCGAACAGGAAGACATCCGGTTGGCGCACGATGGCGCGACCGATGGCGACGCGCTGGCGCTGGCCACCGGAAAGCGCGCTCGGCTTGCGCGCAAGATAGCTTCCGAGATTGAGAATACGCGCGGCCTCGGTCACCGCCTTGTCGATTTCCGCTCTCGGCGTACCACGCACCTTCATGCCGTATCCGATATTTTCGGCAACCGTCATGTGCGGATAGAGCGCGTAGTTCTGGAAGACCATCGAGCAGTTGCGCAGGCCCGGCCGCAGTTCGGTGACGTCGCGGTCGCCGATGCGGATCGTTCCGGAGGACGCGGTTTCGAGGCCGGCGATCATGCGCAGCGTCGTCGTTTTGCCACAGCCGGACGGCCCGACCAACACCACGAATTCCCTGTCCGCGATCTCCAGATCGAGCGGCGGAATGACGGTGACGGTCCCGAAGGACTTGGTGATCTGCTCCAGACGGACCTGCGACATGGGAAAAACGCCTTCTGTGTGACGGCCACCGGCAACTCAGCCGGGGAAATGCGGGAAGCGCCCGCCTCCCATTGCCGGAAGGCGGGTGGTCTTTCTTTACTTCTTGGGCAGGCCCATCGAAGCGCGATAGGCGGCGAGCTGCTTGTCGCGACCGAACTCGTCGGTCAGCTTGTTCCACTGCTCGGCGACGCTATCGAGCGCCTGCTGCGGGGTGCTTTCGCCGGCCAGCGCCTTGGACAGCTCGATTTCCAGGATTTCCGTGTAGGAGAAATAGCCCGGCAGACGCATGTCGAGGGCGATGTTCTTCGCAGTCACGGCTTCCTTCTGCGCGCCGAGATATTCCTTCGCTTCACGCGGCGAGAAGATCTTCGACCACAGATCGAGATTGGTGGTGTGCGAAATGCGGTAGGGGTTGACGCCCGTGCCGCCGGTGATCGCCGCCTGGCCGGAAACTTCCGGGCTCGTCAGGTACTGGATGTAGTTCCAGGCCGCTTCCTTCTTGGTGGAGGATTCCGGCACCGCTGCCTGCCAGCCGCCGAAGGCCATGAAGGAGGTCTGGACGACATGGTCGAACTTGTCCCACTTCTTGGTCTTGTAGTTCCAGATTTCATCCGAACCCGGCAGCGGCGCCGAGCCGACATTGCCTGCTACCTTCGACTGCTTGGGATCGGCGCCGATGACGCCGGTATCGCCCCAGCCGATCGATTCCGCCACCTGACCGCCGGCAAAGGCGGCGTTGACTTCGCCGAAGGAGAAGTTCAGCGCATTCGGCGGCGCGAGCTTCGAAGCGCGGATATATTCTTCCAGACCCTTGACCCAGCCCGGATTGTTGACCTGCGCATCCATCGTATCGGGATCGAAGAACATGCCGCCGGGATTGTCGGGATGGCTGGTATAGCCTGCGACGTGGCTGAACAGGAACCAGAACTGCTGGCCGCCGCGGCGGAAGGCTTCCGCCGTGCCCCACAGGTTCTTGTCCGGCTGGTTGAAGTATTCGGCGATGTCGAGATACTGCTTCCAGGTCTTCGGCGGCGCCAGATCATAGCCGTACTTGGCCTTGAAGGCCTTCTGGTTGTCGGCATTCTCGAACAGGTCGATGCGGTAGCTGTAGGTATGGGCGTCACCGTCCATGGTCTGCGACAGAACCTTGCCGTTCCAGACCATCAGCTGTTCGCGATAAACAGGGGCGATATCTTCCCAGTCCTTGCCTTTCTGCATGGCGGCCGGCATTTCCGACAGGAAGTCGGTGAAGTCGGGCGCCCAGGCCGGTGCGAAGGCGATGACGTCGAATGCATCTTCACCCGAGGTCAGCGAGGTGACGATCTTCGGATAGAGTTCCGACCACGGAAACTCGACGACCTTGACCTTGCCGCAGGTCTTCTGCTCCCAGCTCTTGGCTGCCAGTTGCAGCGCGGATGCGATATAGGGACCGGTCTGCGTGGTCGCGGTCAGTTCGACGCCGGTGTAATCCGGGTCGCAGGCATAGGCGCTGCCGGCGCCGAGCGCCGCGAGCATGGAAACGGATGCCAGTAGAAACTTCCTCATTCTTTCCTCCCGTTGAATGAAGTTCGATTTTAGGATGTCGGTATTACTTGATCGCGCCGAGAAGCAGGCCGGATCGCATGAGCCGGCTGAGCACCCCGGCCATGACCATCATCGGAATGATGGCCACGAGGGCTGCGGCAGAGATCGACCACCATTCGTCGCCGCGCTGGCTGTTCTGGCCGGCAACGAGGATCGGCAGGGTCTGCCATTTCGAATTGGTCAGGAAGAGCGCGAACAGGAACTCGTTCCAGACAAAGGCGAGCGTGATCATGAACGTCGCGATCAGGCCCGGTTTCGACATCGGCAGGACGATGCCGAAGAAGATCCGCCAGGTGGGCACGTTGTCGACCATCGCCGCTTCCTCGACCTCGACCGGCAGCGCCTCGAAGAAGTCGCGCATCAGCCAGATGACGATCGGCAGCGAGAAGGCGATATAGGCGAAGGTCAGGCCGATATAGCTGTCCACCAGCTTGAAGCCGAGTTTGCCGACCTCCGTATACATCAGGTAGAGCGCGAAGGCGGCGACGATCGGCGGGAACATGCGCTGGCTGACGAACCAGAAGACGATGTCCTTATTGCCCAGTTCCGGCCCCGGCAGGCGGAAACGGCTGGACAGAACCGCCAGAGCCAGCGCTGCGATGAAGGCATAGATCAGCGCGATGCCCTGGCCGAGCCCCATGACATTACGGCCGAGCAGGAAGCCGCCGAAGGCGACCACGACGAAGATCAACGCCGAAAGCAATCGAAAGCGGAATGTGAAGCGCACCAACGCATAGGCCGCCATGGAGCCGATTGCGGTTGCCGCCACCGATGCAGAGAGACCGACGATAGCAGAGGCCAGGAAGGTATTGTAGAAGCCGCCGCGCTGGCCGGAAAAAAGCTCGTACCAGGCCGTCATCGTCGGCTCGAAATCGACGAAGGGAATATAGGTCGCGCCACCGACGACGCCGATCGGCGACTTGAATGAGGTGACCGCCGCCCAGTAGAGCGGAAACAGGGTGAAGGCGAACCAGAGAAGGCAGCCGGCCAGAGCCAGCCAGCGCCGGCTTCCCGTGAGAGAACGCGCGCTCATTTATGCTTCTCCAGATAAGGCCGCAGGACGGCGAGATAGACCATGCCGATGACAGTAATGACGATCAGGAACAGGAAGGACAGTGCCGACGTATAGCCGAGGTTGAACTTCTTGAAGCCTTCCTGATAGGCGAACAGCGTCAGCGTCTCCGTGGAGATACCTGGGCCCCCACCAGTCATAACGAAGACGGTGTCGATGATCTTGTAGCTTTCGATCAGGCGGATGAAGACCACGGCGACCGAGACCGGCAGCAGCATGGGGAAGGTGATGTCGCGGAACTGCTGCCAGGCCGAGGCATTTTCCAGCGCGGCCGCCTCATAGACGTCTTCCGGCAGCGTCTGAAGGCCGGCAAGCAGCATCAGGATGACGAAGGGCGTCCACTGCCAGACCTCGACGACGATGATCGAGCCGAGCGCCCAGCTCGTCTGCGTCAGGAACGGCAGATTGGGAAAGCCGAGCATCGTCATGAATTCGTTGAGCGGCCCCATGGTCGGGTTGAGCACCTGGCGGGCGATCAGCGCCACGGCCACCGGCGCCACCAGCATCGGCAGCAGGAAGACGAAGCGGAACAGCCCCTCCCCCGGCACGCGCGCATTCAGCGCCAGCGCGACCGAAAGACCGATGACATATTGCAGGCCGACAGAAATGAAGGCGATCAGCGTCGTCGTTCCGGCCACATGCCAGAAACGCGGATTGCTGAGGAGCTCGATATAGTTTCCGAACCCGACAAAGCGCGCCGGCGTCGGCGGCACAAGCCGCATGCTCATGAAGCTGGTGGTCAGCGAGTAGACAAGCGGGAAGATGGAGATGATCAGGACGATCAGCAGCGCCGGCCAGATGAAGAAATGCTTGATGGGATCGTTCCGGGTCATGCTGACCTCTCCGCCACATCCGCCAGGAATTCTGCCGCCAAACCGCACGGCACCGACGCGCCGGGCGACACCCGCCGATCAATGACTTGCCATGCGACAGCCAGCGGGGCGACAACACCGTCGCCCGCGCGCTCAAAAGAGCCAGACATCACGAAAAATCCTCCCGGTTGCGTGCTCCCACACGAACCATGTGCCGCTTATCTCAAGCGCTATTAGGTAGAATAATTACAGAACTTATATCCGTCAACATGCAAAATCATAGAATTTGACGAATAAAACCCCGAAAACTCAAAGACTTGGTGGAAATTTCCGACGCTAAGGCAAGCTTCTTGTAGTGAACTTACAAGAAGCTTGCGGCAGAGGTCGATTTCTCAGGCTTTCGCGGCCAGCAAGGCCTCGATTTCCTCACGCTTCGGCATGGCAGGCGCGGTCCCCCGGCGCGTGACGGCGATGCCTGCCGTGGCGCAGCCGAAACGTACGGCTTCGACCGGCTCCAGCCCCCGCGCCAAAGCTGCCGAGAAACCACCGACAAACGCGTCTCCCGCCCCTGTCGTATCGATGACCGGGCCGCTGGCGACGGCCGGCACATGCACCGAGCGCTCGCGCGTATGGTAGAGAACGCCGCGCTCGCCAAGCGTGATCAGCGCCGTGCGCACGCCCTTGTCGAGAAGAATGTCGCCGGCACGCCGGGCTTCGTCGAGCGAGGTCAAAGCGAAACCGACAATCGCCGCGGCTTCCGTCTCGTTGGGGACGATGTAGTCGCACAAGGGATAAATCGTATCGGGGAAGGCTTCCGCCGGCGCCGGATTGAACACCGTCGTCACTCCGGCGGCATGGGCGATTTCCAGAGCGCGCTGCGCAGCATCGGCCGGCTGCTCGAGCTGTGTCACGAAGATACGAGAAGCCTCGATCGTATCGCGCGCCGCTTCGACGTCATCGACGCCGATGGTGCCGGCAGCGCCCGGATAGACGATGATGGCGTTTTCGCCGTTCTGGTCGTTGACATAGATGAAGGCAGCGCCCGTCGGCATATCGTCCATCTGGACGATCTTCGGCGTGACCCCGGCATCGGCGTAGGTCTTCAGCGCCATCTCGCCAAACGTATCCTTGCCGAGCTTGGAGATGAACGAGACCGGACTGCCGGCACGCGCCGCCGCCACCGCCTGGTTTGACCCTTTGCCACCCGGCCCGACCGAAAAGCCGCTGCCGGTGATCGTTTCCCCGACCACAGGCATGCGCTTGGCCAGATAGGCGGTGTCCGCCACGAAAATTCCGAGAATCGATACGCCTGACTTCATCTCTGCCCCTCCTCCCCTTCAGAACCGCCTGCGCGCCGTCACTTCGGCGGAATGACGCCCTTGGTCACCAGGAAGCAGCCATAAAACCGGGTTTCGCCCGTGGTGATGACGCAATAGGCCTGCTTGGCCTTTTCATAAAAGGCGAAGCGCTCGATGCCGTACATCGGCGCCGGCTGGCCCTCGGCACGGTCGATCGCGCCCTGCACTTCTTTTTGCACATCCGGCAGATCGTTCGGCGCGCCCATCACTTCCATGCGGCCGACGGACGGCTGCAGGGGCGTGTCGAGCGGCAGCACCGACAGAACGGCCTCGAAGGCGCGGGCCGCCGAAACGTTGTCGATGCGCAGCAGCTTGCCGAGCGTCGTCTGGCGGGCAATCGCGTCGGACGGGAAATTGGTGTCGGCGATAACAAGCGTATCGCCATGGCCCATGGCGCGCAGCGCATACAGCACGTCCGCATTCAATGCGGGATCGATATTCTTGAGCATTCGTCCTCCTCGACGCCGTTCGGCGCGTGCTTCTTCCGTTCGAAACCGGGCCGCCAGCCTTTGACTCTGGCGGCCGGAAAATTCTCACTCCCCGTAGGGGATCCAGATGTTCTTGACGTCGACGGCGCGGTTCAGGAACAGGCGTCCCTCGGCAGCAGCCTGGTTCATCCAGTCGATGGCCTTGCCGTAATCGACGAAGGTGCGCTTGAGATTGCCGACCGACAGCTTTTCCACCATGGTCGACAGTTCTGCCGAGCCGAAAGCCCAGAGGGCATCGACATCGTTATGGCTTGCCAGCGTCTTGCCGAGTTCCATGGCGGAACCGGTGACGATATTGACGACGCCGGCGGGAACGTCCGACGTTTCCAGCACGGTATAGAAATCCGTCGCCGCCAGCGGATGCGGCTCGCTCGGCACCACGACAACCCGGTTCCCGACCGCAATCAGCGGCGCGACGCTGCTGATCAGTCCGAGAAGCGGGGCTTCCGGCGGGCAGACGACACCGACAACGCCGATCGCTTCCGGCATGGCGAGCGCCACGCCGCGCAATGGCGGCTGATGCACCGCGCCCTCGAACTTGTCGGCCCAGGCGCCATAGGTGAACAGGCGCGAGATCGAGGCATCGACTTCCGCGCGGGCAGCAGATGCGGACGCGCCAGTCATGGCGGCGATGCGCTCGGCGAATTCGCCTGCCCGGCCGGAGAGATTCTCGGCGATGTAATAGAGAATCTGCGCGCGGTTATGGGTGGTGGCCGAGGTCCAGCCGGCGGCGCCTTGCGCGGCGGCAACCGCATTGCGGATATCCTTGCGATTGCCTTCGCCGACCTCGCCCAGCACCTTGCCCTTGGGCGACAGCACAGGGCGGGAATAATTGCCATCCGGACGCGCCTGCTTGCCGCCGACATAGAGCTTTGCCGTCTGGTCGATGGCTGGCATGGCGAAATCGCTGGTCGTCGATTTCAGGACGGGAGCGGCATAAGCCGGGCGCGCCTTGCGGCCGACCCAGGCCTTGGGCTTCAGATATTCGTAAGCGCCTTCGCGGCCACCCTCGCGACCGAAACCGGATTCGCGTTTGCCGCCGAAACCGGCTGCGGCATCGAAAAGATTGGTGGCATTGACCCAGACGACGCCGGCGGCAAGCTTGGCCGCGACGTTCAGCGCGAGACCAATTGTTTCGCTCCAGATGCTGGCGGCGAGACCGTAGCGCGTGTGGTTGGCCAGCTGGATCGCCTCTTCCGGCGTGCGGAAGGTCATGGAGACGGCAACCGGCCCGAAGATTTCTTCCGTGGCGACGATGGAGGTCGGCTGTACCTCGGTCAGCAGCGTCGGGCGATAGAAGGAACCGCCCTTGGGCAGCTCGATCTCTGGCTGGAACAGGCTGGCGCCTTCGGCAACCCCTTGCGCCACAAGGCTTTCGATGCGTTGCAACTGCACCGGCGCAACGATGGCGGCCATGTCGATAGCCTTGTCGAGCGGCTGGCCGACGCGCAGCGTGCCCATGCGCCGCTTCAGCCGGTTGTGGAACAGCGGCGCGATGCCGGCCTGGACCAGCAGGCGCGAGCCGGCGCAGCAGACCTGACCCTGATTGAACCAGATGGCATCGACCACGCCTTCGACCGCGCCGTCGATATCGGCATCGTCAAAGACGATGAACGGCGACTTACCGCCCAGTTCCAGCGTCAGCGACTTGCCGGAACCGGCGGTGCGCTCACGGATGATGCGGCCGACATCGGTCGAGCCGGTAAAGGCGATCTTGTCGACATCGCCGTGATCGACGATCAACGCGCCGGTCTGGCCATCGCCGGTGACGACGTTCAGCACGCCTGCCGGCAGGCCGGCGGCAGCGGCAAGCTCTGCAAACAAAAGCGCCGTCAGCGGCGTGAATTCGGCGGGCTTGAGCACGACGGTGTTGCCGAGTGCAAGCGCCGGCGCCACCTTCCAGGCAAGCATCAGGAAGGGGAAATTCCACGGAATGACCTGACCGACGACGCCGACTGGCACCTGATCGGCGAATTCCGTTTCCTGCAGCTGCGCCCAGCCGGCATGGTAATAGAAATGACGGGCAGCGAGCGGCACGTCGATATCGCGGGTCTCGCGGATCGGCTTGCCATTGTCGAGCGCTTCGATGACAGCGATCAAGCGCGCATGGCGCTGGATCATGCGGGCAAGCGCATAGAGATGGCGGGCCCGAGCATGGCCGGGCAGCTTCGCCCAGGCTGTTTGCGCCTTGCGGGCGGCAGCGACGGCGGCATCGACGTCGGCGGCATTGCCTTGGCCTATCTTCGCCAGCAACGCGCCGGTCGCCGGCTCCAGCGTATCGAAATGCTGGCCGGACTGCGGCGCAACGAAAGCGCCGTTGATGAAATGGCCGAATTCGGCCTTGTGGGAAGCCAGCCACTGGCGAGCCTCGCCATCGGCCTCCGGGGCGGGTCCATAGGACATTTCGTCAAAATACCTTGCTACGGACATCGGGGTCATCCAATCGAGTGGCGGTTGAAGGCCGAGTAGGCGCCGGTGACATGATGCTCAAGCTGACGCTCGATATCGGCGAGCAGGCTCGAAGCGCCGATGCGAAAGAGATCGGGCTCCAGCCATTCGCGGCCCAGCTCTTCCTTCATCAAGAACTGGTAATTGAGAATGTCCTTGGCCGTGGAAATGCCGCCGGCAGGCTTGTAGCCGACCTTGAAGCCGGTGCGTTCCTCATAGGCGCGGATCATGCGCAGCATGGTCAGCGTTACGAGCAGCGTAGCATTGACGCCTTCCTTGCCGGTGGAGGTCTTGATGAAATCGGCGCCGGCCATCATGCAGACCAGCGAGGCGCGCGCGACGTTGCGCAGCGTCTTCAGGTCGCCGGTCGCGAGGATCGCCTTCACATGCGCATCGCCACAGGCTTCGCGATAATCGCGCATCTCGTCATATAGCGCCTGCCAGTTGCCGGTCAGCACATGCTCGCGGGTGATGACAATGTCGATTTCCTTCGCGCCATCGGCAACGGATGCCTCGATCTCGCGCAGCTTGACGTCATGCGGGGCAAGGCCGGCCGGAAAGCCGGTGGAAACGGCTGCGACCGGAATGCCGGAGCCTTCCAGCGCCTCGACGGCCGTGGAAACGAACCGATGATAGACGCAGATGGCGCCGGTGGTGATGTGGCGCTCGCCCATGCCCATGGCATCGAGCAGATCCTGCCGAACGGGCCGGCGCGCCTTGGCGCAGAGACGCTGGACACGCTCACGCGTATCGTCGCCGCTCAGCGTCGTCAGGTCCATGCAGGTGATCGCCTTCAACAGCCAGGCCGCCTGTGCATCCTTCTTGACCGTCCGGCGGCCCGGCAGCGTCGCCACGCGCCGTTCACTCGCCGAAAGATTGACTCGTTGCTCCGCTACCCAGCCGGTATCGAGCCCCATGCCGGCATTGCGTGGCCAACCGTGATTAGCAACGCGCGCGCCGTCGTCTTCGGTCGCCAGTAATGCCAATGCCGCCTCCCTGCGCGCCCATTGTCTTGATGCACGAGCTTTTGTGATTTCATGATCAGGATGATGTTAGAATTTCATCATTTCACAGCGAAGTCAAGTCCGTTGCGCATCACGCAAACACGTTGACTTCACTTGCCTTTCTGCTCGCCATCCTCGGTGATCAGCGACTGAAAGGCCCTCATCGATGCAAAAAAGGCCGGTTTTTGCACGCCGATCTTGCTCTTGTCGGCGACCAGATGGCAGCGTTGCGCCAGCGCGATCACCTTCTGCTTGACCGCCACTTCGTGAAAATGCGCACAGGTCGCGCCCCGGGTGAAATCGATGCCGGCTGCCGAAAGGAAGGCGATGTTGATGCCGAGCTGATCCAGTGTTTCCAGCCCCGGATTGCCGGAAAAGGAGGCTGTGGACGGATGATATAGACCGCCCAGCATGATCATGCGGATATCGGACCGTCGCGCCAGCCGCTCGGCAACGTTCATCGCGCAGCATACGACAGTGATATCGGAATTTTCCGGTATCATTTCAACAAGATGGACAAGCGTCGTCCCACAGTCGAGATAGATCGTATCGCCACGTCCCACATGCTTCAGCGCATGGCGGCAGGCGGCGCGTTTGGCGCTGGCGTGAAGATTTGCGGCAAGACCCAATTCATAGGGCGCCTCGCCGTCCCGCTCGCCCGCCAGCATGATATGGCCGCCGAGAAACTGGAACGACGTCGGATTGTCGGCGACATCGCGGCGCACCGTCATTTCCGAAACATTCAGCAATTCAGCCGCCTGGCGCACATGCAGCACGCGATGTTCGCCCAATGCATCCGCCAATGCCGCAACACGCTGACTTTTACGATCCACCATTCCCGCCTCCTGCGGCTTCTTATCGAGCCATGATGAAATCATAACATAATTCGTCAGGAGCTGCCAGATATTTGTGATTATTATTACATATATTGCGCGCCTGATCAGCCGGGCAGGCGATCAAGATCGTCATACAGCGCCTGGCTGTGGAAATATAACCTCTCGAACACTGCCTGCATCGGCCGGTAGATATCCGACCAGGCCGGATCGGGCGTAATTTCGTCCGAGTAGGAGACGTAAGCTTCTGCGGCATCCTCGACCTTCGAAAACTGGCCGGTTGCGGTGGCGGCCATGGCGGCGCAGCCGACGATGCCGCACTCCGCTTCTGCGGGCACCAGGATTGGGATGCCATAGACGCTCGCCTTGATCTTCATCCAGAAGGCAGCGCGCGCGCCGCCACCGGAAGCGATGATACGCTGGAGCGGCGTGCCGGAGATGCGATCGAGAATGTCGATATGGCGCTTGACCGCGAAGGCGACGCCTTCGAGCACGGCCCGGTGCAGATGCGGCAGCCCATGCGCGGCACCGATACCGAAGAACTGGGCGCGGGCGTTGCGGTGATCGCCAAGCCGCTCGCCGGCGAGATAGGGCATGAAGAACAGCCGCTCGGCGCCCGGCGGCGCCAAGGCCGCCTTTTCGACGATCTCCTCGTAGCTCGCCTGCTTTTCATGAAAGGCTCGGCGCGCCCAGCGCATGGCGTCGCCGCCGGATTCCAGGAGCATGAAGGCGCCCCAATTGCCCTCGACCGTGCCGACATTCGAGACCTGCGGATCGGGCAAGGGTTTTTCCGCAATCGCGGTGATGATCGCCGAGGTGCCCATGACCTCAGAGCCGATACCCGGTCGGCAAACGCCGGAGCCGAGCAAGGCCAAAGGATAATCGCCGCCGCCGACCAGCACCGGGGTGCCCTCGCGAAGACCCGTTTCCCGCGCCGCCACCTCGGTGACATGCCCCAGAATATCGAGCGGATTGCGCAGCGGCGCCAGTTTGGTGCGATCGAGATCGAGCATATCGATCATTGTTTGCGACCAGTCGCCGGTTTGCGGATCCATCAGGAAGCTTGCGCCGCCATCGGTGCGGTCCATCGCGATTTCACCGGTCAGGCGCAAATTGATGTAATCCTTCGGCATCAGAACCGCGGCCGTCCGCGCCCATGCGGAGGGATCGGTATCGCGCAGCCACTGCAGCTTGAAGCCGGGCCAGGCGGGCGCGGCGGGATTGGCGCTGTGGGTCAGGTAACTTTCCGGTCGATGGCGACGCTCGAAGGCCTCGACATGGGCGACGGTGCGCTTGTCGTTCCAAAGCGGCGCTGTCTCGCGCGTCAGCGCGCCGGTATCGTCGACCAGCACCGTGCCGTGCATCTGGCCGCAGGCGGAGACGGCGGCAATGCGCGAGCGCGCCTCCGGCTGCCCGTCCAACACGTCGCGGATGGCGGCAACGACGCCGCTCCACCAATCTGCCGGGCGCTGCTCAGACCAGCCGAATTGCGGCACGATCTGCTCATGCTCGCGCGCAATGATGGTCAGCACCTTGCCGCGCCTGTCGACAAGGGCGGCGCGAACGCTGCCTGTGCCGACATCGATGGTGAGAAACAGATCGCCAGACATTCCATCCTCCGCAATGACGCTTGAAAATTGACAGTACCCTCCCCGGCACCGTCGCGCGTTACCATTGAGGAGCATTTCGCTCCCGTTCATGCAAGCCCCACCATGCGGCCGGCTCTCTTTTGGCACCGTATTCTTCCTTAAGAACAGGGGCGGCCGACCGGCATTTCTGAACCAAATATTAAGCAAAAACCGCGATGGTGAGCCTGACGCCATCGGACAATCGTTGGCCCTTATTGCCGCCATGCAAATGGAGCTCACCGGAAAAGGATCGTTGCCGGCCTTCGATATCGTTCCGGGCCGGCTTTTGATTGAGGACAGGAATCGCATGAGACGGTCTTTGCGCGGACCTACCAGCCTTCTGGATACGGCACCGCCGGATGCGGGGACCTGGCCGATGACCTGGGTTCTGCTGAGCCGGGAGGTGCGCCGTTTCGCACCTGCGATCATCGTGCTCGCCATTCTCGGCGGTGCACTCGGTGGCGGTGCGCGCTCGCTCCTGCCGCAAACCTATGTCGCAACCTCCGAAGTTCTGATCGACCCGCGCGGTTTCCAGGTCTTCAAGAACGACCTGACAACCGGCCAGTATGACGCCAACGCCGCCGTCAACTATGTCGAAAGCCAGAGCCACGTGATGCTCTCGGAAAGCGTGCTCGCAAGAGCGCTTGCCAACACAGCCGCAGCGCAGGGCGCAGCTGCCGCCAGTCCTTCGGCGACCGAAATCAATACATTTCGCAAGGCGATCGAGATCAACCGTGCGGAGCGCAGCTATATTCTCTCCATTTCGGTCAAGGACAAGAACCCCGAAAGGGCGGCGCGCCTTTCGAACGGCATCGTTTCCGCCTATCTCGATGAGGATTCCGACAGCCGGTTGCGCGCAACCGAAAAACTGACCGGCGACCTGACGTCACGCCTCGACCAGTTGCGCGCGCGGCTTGCCGATTCCGAAATGAAGGCCGAGGAATATCGGCAGAAATACAAGCTGTTCAGCAGCGACGACAAGTTGATCGTCGACCAGCAGCTCTCGAGCGCCGTCGCGGCATTGGCTGCCGCCGACGAACGGTTGTCGGTCGCGCGTGCCCGCAGCGAGCAATTGCAGAGCGCCGAACCGGGCGTCATTGCCGGGCTTGCAAATCCATCGGAACAAACGCTTCTCAACACGTTGATCAGCCGCCAGGTTGCGGCGCGCGAGGAAGTGGCGAAGATGTCGATGAAATTCGGCAGTCAGCACCCGACACTTCGCAGCGCCCAGAATCAGGTCGCCGAGATCGATAGCCTCATGCGCCGCGAATTGGAGCGGGTGCGCGGTTCCGGCCAAACCGCCTTGCGCCAGGTCATGAAGGAGCGTGACGACCTTTCGGCCACAGTCGCGCGCCTGACCGGCCAGAACGAGGAGGCGCGCCGCGCCTCCATCGAATTGCGCGCGCTGGAGCAGCAGATTGCCTCCGACCGCGAGCTATTGTCGTCGTTCGAAACGCGTGCGCGCGAGGCGGCGGAATTCGGCAAGATCGACTCCGCCAATATCCGCATTCTATCCAAGGCTTATCCCGCCGATATACGCAGCGGAACAGTCGGTATGATCCTGTGGGCAATCGTCGGCACGATGATGGGCGCGCTGATCGGCCTCGGCATTGCGGCCCTGTCGGCCTTGCTGGCCTATGCCCGCTACACGGCTGCGGCCAACGCCGCTGCGAAACAGGTCACCTTCCGCCCTTACCGGGCCGCAAACCGGGAGGAGGACGAAGACTATGCCCCATCGCCCCGTCGCTATCGCCTCTGAGACCGCAGGTTTGAAACGCGGCCGCAAGGGTTGCCGTCCATGACCGCCCGTTTCTCCGCCGGCGCCGCTCTGGGCTGGATTGGCTGGGCCGGCGGCGATGCCGTTGGCCGTCTCATCCTGCTCAGCGCCTCGACCATCGTGCTGTCTCGCCTCATTCCGGCTGAGGAATTCGGCATTTCCGCCATTGTCCTGACCATGTCGGCCGCCGCCGCCCTTCTGGTCGGCGCACCTTTCGAGGAAGCGCTGGTCCAGAAAAAGGTGTTGCGCGGCGCGCATCTGCGCACCGCTTTCGGCTTTTCCATGCTTGTGGCCCTGGCGCTGACCGCGCTGTCGCTGGTCATCGGGCCGGTTCTGGCGAATGCCTACGCCTCGCCGGAAATTGCAATGCTGCTGCCGGTGTCGATGCTATCGGTCGCCTTCAGCGGCCATGGCGATCTGGTGACGGCGCTGGCGCGCCGTCGCCATCGTTTCAACGATATCGCCGCCTCAAATCTGATCAGCCATGCAGTCGGCGTTCCGGTTTCCATCGCCATGGCCCTTGCAGGGGCCGGGGTCTGGTCGCTGATCATCATGCGGCTGGTCATCGTCGTCATCCGCTCGCTCTGCCTTCAGTGGCAATTGCGGTTTCCGCTGATCCCGCAGCTTTCGATAGCGCATCTGGCGGCACTTGGCCGTTTTGCCAGCATTTCTTTCCTCGATCGCTTCGCCGACAACCTGAACTACCTGCTATTCAACAATATCGTCGGCTCCTTCTTCGGGTTGAGCGCGCTCGGCCAGTTGAATATGGCGATGCGCATCGTCGAGCCGCTGCGCGGCGCCATCGTCGCCACCTCGCACAACATCGTCTTTTCGCATTTCAAGCGCGTGGCGCAGACGGCAAAGGCCGCGATTGCCGAACGTGACCGGGTCATCGCGCTGCTTGCCTTCGTCACCGCCGCATCCTTTGCCGGTTTGGCGGCAGTCATGCCGGCGCTGGTGCCGGTGGTTTCGGGATCGGGCTGGGAATCGGCAACCGACATCGCCATCTGCCTTTCGCTTGGCGCCGCCGTCCTGATGCCGGCACGGCCGATCTTCACCGCGCTTTCGGCTGGAAACCGGCCGGAATTCAGCCTGATCAGCAGTCTCGCCGGGCTCACCATTACTTTCCTGCTGCTGGTGGCGATGAAGGATTCGCCGCCTTACGTCATCGGCGCGGCAAGGCTGATCGGCGATAGTTGTCAGGCGCTGTTCGCACTGCTTGCCCCGATCGGCAAGCCCAGCCAATGGACCAGCGGCGAGCGCCTTCGCCTTCTGGCGCCGGCCTGGGTCACGGCGGGCATCATGGCGGCGGCGACCGGGGCCCTGACGGTGACGATTCAGCCTCTGGGGAATATTCTGGCGCTCTGCGCCGCCATTCCCATCGGCGCCGCGATCCAGATCGCGCTGATGTGGCTGTTCACACGGCCCGCACTTCTCGGCATCTTCGATTTCCTGCGCGGCCAGCCGCTCAGCCCCAGCGAGCAGGCATGAGCCGGATCCTCGTCACCGGCGGCACCGGTTTCATCGGAGCGCGTGTCACCAAAGCACTTCGCGCAGCAGGTCACGAGACGCTTGCTGGAACACGCCGCACGGTTTCGCAGGCCGGGCTGATCGCCTGCGATCTCGACAAACCGGCCGAGGTCAAAGGCGCGCTTGCCGGAATCGATACCGTCGTGCATTGCGCCTATGGCGATGAAAGCATCATGCCGCGCCAATGCGCAACGTTGCTGGCGGCCATGGCCGCCGCTGGCGTGACACGCATCGTGTATTTCAGCTCCATCGCCGTCTATGGCGACAAGGACGGTCCGGTGGACGGCTATGGCCGTGCCAAAATGGATTGCGAAACCTTGCTGCGAGGTTGGGAACAGGCGGACGGCAACCGTCGCGCCATCATCGTTCGGCCAGGCATCGTCTATGGCGCCGGAAGTCGCTTCTGGATCGACAAGATGGCGGAGCGTATTCGCTTGGGCCTCTGGGGCGATTTCGGCGCGGCAGGCGACGGCTGGGCGCATCTCGTGCATGTCGATGATGTCGCCGCAGTGACCGTCGCGGCAGTGGAGCTTTTCCAGGACGACGCGACCAGGGGCGAAATCCCCGCCCTCGATATCGCCGGACCGGAACGCCCAAGCTGGAATGCCTATTTCAAGGCTCTGGCCGCCGCACTCGGCGCCCCTGCCCTACCGGAGATCGGACCGACGATGCTGCGCTGGTGGTCGGCGCGGGCGTTTGCGGCAAAGGTCTGGCGGCGCGTCGGCCTGCCGGGCGGCTATCGCGCCTCGCTCGCGCCGGCTCCGGGCGAACTAGCCCTTTTCCGGCGTCGGCTGAACCTCGATACCAATTCGGCAACCGCAATTCTTGGCCTGTCGCCGAAATTGACGCTGAGAGAGGGTCTGGCCCGCAGCCTCACATCTCAGGAAACCAGACCGGAGCCATAAAGGCGCGGGCGGAAACGTTCGCTCCAGAACAGCTTTCCAAGACCACCCCATGCCTTGGAACGGGCAATTTCCGCCCTCTCCCGGTCGATCGGCAGGAAAATGGCCGCCTTGGCAAACTCCACCGCCGCCTGCGTCGCACCTACGCCCATCCATAGCAGGATGGACGCCCAGCGTGGCGGCGTCAGCTTATGATGCACGAATGTGCGGATCTGGCCGGAGAGAAACCGGCGGCGGCGAACATAGTCCCAGTTCATCCGCTTCGGCGGCACCCATTCGATGACCTCGGCCGCCGGGGTCCAGGCGAAACGCCGCCCGGCATCCGTAAGCTGGCGCAAAAGCAGGCTGTCTTCGCCACCAACCTCGTTCAGCGACGTATCGAATACGTCGGTACTGCGAAGACACCGTTCCCGGTCGAACACCGAATTGTTGGTGCCGAGCAAGGCGGACAGATCCGTGATGTCTGCGCGATCGGGCCGCCGCAATTGTCGCGAGAAATAATCGGAAAAGGCAGGCGTCAATTGACCCACCTCGGCCTTGGCGACGACCGGTCCAAAACTCGCATCGGCGCCGGTTGCCGCTAGCGTCGCGGCATGCGCGGCAAGCCATGCCGGCGACGCTTCCTCGTCATCGTCAAGAAATGCCACCCAGCGGCCTTTCGCGGCGCGCACACCGGCATTGCGGGCATTGGCAACGCCCGGCACAGGCGCCAGCACATACACGACCGGCAAACCCGTCCGGGCAATGCAGGCGTCCACGGTGACGCGCGCCGAACCATCCTTGGAATTGTCGATGACGAGCACCTCCATCCCGAGTCCCTCCGGCAGGATCTGCGCCGACAAGCTTGCCAGCGCCCGCGCCAAGGGTTCCGGGCGATGGAGGGTCGGAACGACGACCGAGATCAGTACAGGGGGGTTATCCGTCATTTTAACGATCTGCCGCAGGATTTCGTAAGCACGTTCACAATACGTCAGGCCGGTAACCCGGATGTTAAACCTGTTGCGGGAATATCTGGGGCATAAGCGGAAAGAAGGCCGGTCCGTGCGCCCTTTTACAGGCCACGGCTCCGGAAATTGGATCGAAAACGGACAGGGTGATGATCGAAGCGAGAGGAGCAAGCCTGACTTTCCGGGATATTCCCGGATTGGCACATGTGCCGGCGATGCTGCATTCGCTGCTGGCACTGCTGTTCCTGCTCTATTGCTTCATCGGCACCAATGCCTTTTCCACATCTTCGCTCAGCCAGAGGCTCGAAGGCAATCCGCTCGACCGTGTCGTCGTCCTCGGCATGGCGATGCTGGCGATCCTTGTTTTGGCGCTGCACCGACAGGCGGTGCCGGGTATGATGTTGCGCAGCCTCGGCGTGTTCGCGATTGCCGGTATTGCGCTTGTCAGCATGCTCTGGTCGGATTTTCCCGGCCTCACCCTGCGTCGCGCCATTCTTATGGGCTGCTACACGCTGATCACGGCGGCGCTGGCGGCTGGCGTGCGAGACCTGCGCAGCGCTCATACGGCCTTCTGCTGGGGCATAACGGCCATCATCATCCTCAATCTCATCGTCGTCTTCGCCATGCCCTCGCTCGGCGTCGACGAACTCGGCGCCAAGGGCCTCTACAGCCAGAAGAACGTCGCCGGCATGGTGGCGATGGCCGCCGTTCTGGCGACCGCCACCTGGACGGCGCGCGGCCACCGCGATGGCATCGACATTCTGTTCGGCCTTGCGATGACCGCCATCGGCATCGCTTTCCTGCTCCTCACCCGCAGCAAGACCTCCATTGGCCTGACGTTTGGCGCGATGGCAATTCTCGGTGTGCTCGCCTTCGCGGCGCGCAGTGGACCGATCGTGGCCCTTTCCGTGTTGATGATCGGATTTGCAGGCGTCTTCGCCGGCCTGGTTTTCCTGATCGCTTACGATTTCGACATGACCGCGATCACGGTCCTTCTCTTCGGGGACGCCTCCTTTACCGGGCGCGACGAATTATGGGCCTTCGCCCAGAAAGCCGTGTTCGAACGCCCATGGCTCGGGCACGGTTATGGCGCCTTCTGGGACGTCGGCCCCGGGGCCGATCCCTTGCTGCGCTTCGAGCCGGGAAGCTGGCTCGGCGATGTCGAACTTGGGCTGATCAACCAGGCGCATAACGGTTATCTCCAGCTCGGAATCGAGCTTGGCATTCCAGTGACGCTGCTCGCGGTCTTCACCACGGTCTGCCTGATCGTGCGCGGCACGTTGCTTTGCCTTCTGGCCCGCATGCCGCGCGGCACTGCGGCAGGCTTTGCCTACATGACGGCCATGCTTGTCCTTTACCTGTTGCACAATTTCACCGAGGCCTCGCTGTTCATGCGCGGCATCGTGCTGTGCAACATCGTCCTTCCGATGATGTTCCTCCTGGCGCGCGGACGCGATCTCCTGCCCTCGCCCGCCGAACGCTCTTTTCACCGCATGGGTAGATTGCCATGACGCTTTTGTTGCCAATCGAAGACTACACGCCCCCCCGCACGCGCATCCCGTTTCTCGGCGTTCGCTTCGATCCGATCGATGAAACCGAAGCGTTGCAGGAATTGTTGGCGCGCGACCCCGCTCAAGATTTCGCGGCGGTGGTCACGCCGAATTCGGATCACCTCGTTCGAATCGACCGGCTGGGCGGCGACGTGGCGCATGCCTACGATATTGCCTGGCTTTGCCTGAACGACAGCCGCATCGTCCGGTTTCTCGGAAAGCTCGTCGATATCGACCTGCCGACCGTGCCGGGCGCGAACCTCGTTCGCGACCTGTTTTGCGCGCCCGGCTTCGATCCGCATTGGCCGGTCCTCTTCGTCGGCAGCACGCCCGATGTCTTTGCAACCATCGTGCGCGACTATGGCCTGAAAAACGCCACCCATTACGACGCCCCGATGGGATTGCTGCGCGACCGGCGAAAATTCGACGAAACCGTCGCTTTCATCGAGGCGCATCCGGCCCGCTTCACCTTGCTCGCCGTCGGTTCGCCACAGCAGGAATTGCTAGCGCGGGAACTGAAATCGCGCGGCAAGGCGCGTGGTATCGGCTTGTGCATCGGCGCGGCCATGGAGTTTCTCGCCTATCCGCAACGACGCGCTCCAGACTGGATTTCAAGGATCGGCATGGAATGGCTTTTCCGGCTGGTGCGAGAGCCGCGCCGGCTCTGGCGCCGTTATCTGGTGGATAGCCCGCAGATCGTCCGGCTGATGATCCGCAATCGGCTCAACCGCGGGAGATGACCGTGACCGAACCCGCCGGCATCAGCATCGTCATCTGCACCTTCAACCGGCACGACCTGTTGCAAAAAGCGCTGGAAAGCGTAGCCGCCTTGCGCAACCCGAAGGGCATCCCGCTGACTTTGGTCGTGGTCGACAATAGCGACGATTCCAACGCGTTGCCGGTGATCGACGCGATGCGCGAACGCCTCCCCTATCCGGTTCTGGGCATTGCGGCGCATCCCGCCAATATTTCTGTCGCGCGAAATGCGGGGGTGACGGCTGCGCCGGACGACATCGTCGCCTTCATGGATGACGACCAGCAACTGGATCCGGATTGGCTGGCCGCCGTCGCCGACGGTCTTACACGTTTCCCGCACGACGTCCTTTTCGGATCTGTCGAACCGATACTGGAGACACCGGATAAAGCCGACGCCACGGTGCTCAGCCTCTTTTCCCGCCGCCTTGCGGCCGCAGCGGGCACCGATCTCTTCGCCATGGGTGCGAAAAAAACATCCGGGATCGCTCTGGCGACCAACAATTGCGTTTTTCGCAAATCGACGACATTGACCGACGCCGAACCCTTCGATCCGGCATTCGGCAATGGCGGCGGCGAAGATTTCGACCTGTTTTGCCGCTTGCAGCGGCGCGGTCGGCGTTTCGGCTGGCTTCCCTCGGCCAAGGCACTCGAATTCGTGCCGGCCAAGCGTTGCGATCCGGCCTATCTGGAGCGGCGATTCTATGCCGGCGGACAGGCATTCGCCATGGCCGTTTCGAAAAACAGCCCAAGGCCTGCGCTGACGCGGTGGCGTAACCGTTTTAAGGCGGTTGCACAGCTTGTCATTCTCGGCGCAGCCATACCGTTGCTATGGTTTAAGGGTCCTAGTGCCCGCAGGCAATTGCGTTACAGGCTCGCCGGCACGTTTGGAAAAATGTCCTTTGCCGAGTTGGAGCCGATATACCAATTCCCCACACGATAGCAGTCGTGGGGTTCATTCTACGGCAGAATCCTGCCGGGCAGCGAATTCCGTCACTTTGGTGAAAATCTCGCGACGTAAATCCAAACTGAGAGTGTTCGTCGATTGTATGAGGCATGTGAGATGATGCGGTTCTAAAGCCTCAATAAAATCATCTATCGACTTCGGACTATCGAAATCGCCTGCCCAACGTGCATGACACAAAGAAAAGCTTTCCGGTACCAATTGCGCTGCATCGCAGCCCAGAACTTGATCCGCATAAACTCCATAAAGAACATACTCGGCAAAATGGGGCGTCCGGCTAAGGGTCTTCAGCCAACTGGAACCGGAAATGCTGGCAATGCGCTCTGTCATTTCTCGTAGAACTGTTGTCTTCCAGACGACACAGGAGTCGATATACTCCCCTCCATAAAACGGCTTATCCGGCAGGCCAAGCAATTGTCCGGCTGCTTTCTGCCAACGGGCATGGGTCTCGAGACCAGCAGGTTTCGGGTCGCGATAAAGCCGTACGCAACCGTCCTTATACAAATGTTCCTTTTTCAGTGAACGAATGAAAACAGTGTCACTGTCGACATGAACAACGACATCCGCTTTGCTCTGATAGGCAGCTGCAATTTTCATGATCTGCTGCGCGATCCATCCGCGTACCGGCTTTCCAAACGGTATTACAAAGACATCGCGGCGCGGTAGAAATAGCTTTCGTCGCCAACTGGGTGACGGCATGGGAAGTCTGAAAAACCAGACAGGCAAGAGATCTTCCTGAACCAGGATACTTCGGCGATCGGACGCAAGGATGGAAAACAGAGCGAGATCACTGCGCGGCACGATCAACTTGTGCACGACCTCATGTGGCAGAAACCGGTCGACGCTTTCACAGAGAAGGCGGCAGACCTCGAAGTCCGGTGCATAGGAAAGTGTGAGAAGCTCGGCGGAGATCATTTCAAACCCTCACTGCCCTGTTGCCCAAATTTCCGGCTCAATCGGCTTGCAGGTCGACGCGACGACCGCAGGATGCGCGAACCGATCCGGATGCTGCAGCATTTCCGTGACTTCGGTGATGTGCATGGCCAGTTCCGCATCCAGCTTGCAGGCACGTCGCTGCGAAATAGCAGCTGCTAATTCTGCGACGCCGCGCATGAAATCCATCGTCGGAAGACCCGGTCCGCGCTTGAGCAAGGGCGGGCGCACCGGCTTCAATCGCCGCCCGGAAAATTGCGGCCAGCGTCGTTCGATCAGGCGGCCAAGCCGGCCGGTCGATGCGCGGCGCAGCACGACGGACGAGCCGTAATCCCAGATCTCGGAAATTTCGATAACGCCATCCTCGCCGACGATACGGAAGCGATGGTCGTAGGGTGCAACAATGGAATTCGTCACGCGTGCGACGATGCCGCCATCGAATTCGAGGCAGCCGGAGGAAAAATCGGGCGCCGGGTTGCTAAGCGGCGGATTGGTTTTCTTGTCGGCGATCAGAAGCGACGAATAGGCCGAAACGCGGCGCACCGGACCGAACATGGCGACAAGCGCGCCCAACGCGTAACCAGCATGTTCATAGGTGCAGCCGGTTTCGAATTCGCCACGCGCAGGCCATGCGCGGCCGCTGCGGCTGATCCAGCTTGCATAATTGGCACGATGAACCATTCCGTCATCGAGTTCGGCATAAACCAGCCGCACACGGCCGATGACGCCGGCGCGCACGGCCGCCCAGGCGGTCTGCACGGATTCGCCAAGAAAATTGCAGGGCGCCCCGGCGAGACGCAAGCCGGCTTTGTCAGCCAGACCCGCCAGTTCCTGCGCTTCTTGCGCTGAAAGGCCAAGCGGTTTCTCGCTGTAGACATGTTTTCCGCCGGCAAGTGCGGCGCGCGTTACCGCCGCGTGATTGTGCGGATCGGTGAGGTTCAGGACGATTTGGCACGCCGGATCGGCGAGAAGCGCATCGAGCGAGGCATAGGGCTGGTCTTTCCAGTAACCGGCAAACGCTTTCAACCGCTCGGCATCGCGGTCGTAGACGCCGGTCAGGCGCAACGTGTCGCCATGCAGCTTCAGGCAGTAGCGATAGGAATCGGCGACGTAGCCGCAGCCGACGATCGCAATTCCCATCGGTTCCTGTGTCATGCGGGCATCCAATCGATGATGTGTTTCCATAGCCGTTCGCCAACGCAACCGATGGCATCCAGCGCGCAGCCACTTTGCCCGCAAGCCGCTACGCAAGAGTAAATCTATCGGCGCGACGTCGCCGCTTTTGACACGAAAGCTGGATTTCCTTTGAAGAGGGTAACCGAATTGTCGACGGCGGCATCCATTTGCCGAGCCGCCAGCTGACAAAAATACAAATCGAATTTGATCGTGATCAAGGCATGTTCGCCAGTCTGCCAGTAAAGGTCTATAGTGTCCGGGGGCAGGGTCATAAATTTCCGCAATTCGATTTTGAAGGAGCAACATCGGACGGCTGATCAGCTTCTCTTTACGCTCCCGTGATAGGTTCGAATTTCAGTCAGCTCAGCCATTGAAGGCAACAGGTCGACCATGAAAAAACGGATTCGTCTCCACCAATTGCGGACGGGCATGCTCGTCACGGAAATGGAGTGGGACGGTTCGGCCGGTGCTGCGCCTGAGCTGCCATTTTTGATTTCCTCGCGAAAAGATGTCGATCGGCTGATGCGGGCTGAAGTGATCAGCGTCGTCATCGATCCAAGCAGGGGCGCCGATGTCGGTGGTGGCGGACATGCCGGCGGTCTCAGCCACGCGCAGTTCGAAACGGACCTGCTGTCGAAATTCTCCGCAAAGGACATCGAGAGCGCCCGGCAGACGATCGAGGAGACCGCACCGCATGTGCGCAGCCTTCTCTCGGACGTCCGAATGGGCGAAACCGTCAAGCTCGAGGGCGCGTCCAAGACCGTGGACAGCCTGATGGCGGCGGCCGGGCGACATTCGGCGGCGCTGATCGGCCTGTCGCGCCTCAAGGAGAAAGATCAGGTCACTTTCCTTCATTCGCTTGCCGTCAGCGCCTTGATGATCGATTTCGGCCGGGCATTGAAGCTGGATGAGGAGACCATCCATCTGCTCGGCGTCGGCGGCTTGTTGCATGATTTCGGCAAGATGCTGTTGCCGAAAGCCCTGCTGACCAAGAGGGACACGCTGAGCGAAGCGGAGCGCCAAATGGTGCGCACCCACCCCTTGCGCGGCTACGAACTCCTGAAACGCGCCGAAGACATGCCACAAACGGTGCTCGATATCTGTCTTTATCACCATGAGCAGTTTGATGGCACGGGCTATCCACGTGGCCTGCAGGGAACGGATATTCCCCGTCCGGCGCGCATCGCCGCCGTCTGTGACGTTTACGAAGCCATGACCACCATTCGTCCCTACAAGCGCGCCTGGACACAATCGGAGGCAATCGGCTTCATGCTCGATTCTCCGGGCCATTTCGACCCCGAATTGCTCCAGCAATTCGTCGCGCGCATGGTGGTCGGCGGCGTGTTGGCGGCATAGCCGGCCTCCCCTTTCCGTTCACGCAGCAACGCCTTCAGCATCGGGCCCGGTGAAAACAGGCCACGACGCGCCCGCCCGGCCAAGTTTCGCAGATAACCTCCGGGCGAGCGGATATGCAAGGCACGTTCGAGTATGCAGGCGATGGCGATGGCGGCGTTGTCGCGTCCCATCGCCACCGCCGCCTCCGCATGGATGTTGGCGTCAATTCGCAACATCGATCGAACGACAAGTGTCGCCGCCTGCAAATCGTGCCAAGTGTTGATCCTGCCATGTGGCCCGTAATCACCGATCTGTGGGCAAGCCTTCAGCACATCCGATAGCGAGGCCCCTGCCCCTTGGGTCGTTGGCGGAGATGCTACAAATCCGCTTGCTCTTTTTGGTTTGGCCATAGCTTCAGATTCAAAACCGGATTCGGATTCAGAATTCTGTATGTGCCGGTCATTCTGACCGTCATTGTCGGTCATATTTTCGATATTTTCTTTTTTGTTCAGATAGTTGAAGATCAGCGAACGCAATGAGCCAAGCTTTGCCAGCGCATGTTCCAGATCGCTGGCAGCCGGTTTACGCGGCAATCCGGCGAGGATGGCGTTACACTCCGCCTCCACCGTCAACCATTCGTCATCAGGCCCTTCCTCCCGAGCAAGCGCTATCAATTTGCGCAGATCGCGCCTGCAGAGCGTCAGGCTTTCTCTCAGTCGCCGCAGATGTTGCGTTTCCTCGACAACGGCGCGGGCAAGCGCTGCGATTTCCTCAGCGCGCGCCAGCAACGGCGCGAGGCTGAAACCGAAGGCCGTTTCGACAACGCCCCCTGAATTGCGATGGGCATAACGCTTGCCGTTCGGACTGTCGCGACGCAAGAGCAGACCGGCCTCGACAAGCACGGCCAGATGCCGGCGCAAGGTCGTTTCCGAAATGCCGTGGGCGCGCAGGCTCAGTTGCGCATTCGACGGGAAGACGACAAGTCCCCTCGCCGCGGACAATTCGTCCTGCGGATAGAAGCTCAACAGCGCGTTCAGCACAGCCAGCGCCCGGTCCTGCAGGCCGAGTCGGTTGCGCGCGGCGCAGAGATCGCGAAAAATCTTCCATTTGTTGACGGCCTTCTCCGGGTTCGGCCGCGCCGCTGCCGCCTCACCTTTCACAAGGGCAAGCGTCATCGGTCGCCGCCCGAAAGGCGTCGTCGCATATCCATGTTGCATGTGTCTTTCACCTTTCAACAGGCAAAAGAAATCCGCTCGCCAAAATGACGCTCAAGACGCTTGACTGTGATTCATGGAAATGCGAGTCTGCAGGTGTCCAATCTGAGAGAGGCTTCCACGACGGCAACGTTTTGGGGGCCTTTTTCTTTTGCTGATCAATCTCCTGTCTGTTTTTCGCGTTCGAACGCCGCGTACAACGCATCCAGCCTGCCCTCGACATAGGCGCCGAAATCGGCAGCCGTCGCTTTGTCGAAAACCAGGCTCAACCTTTCATCCGTTTCGCTGATCCGCACGGCTTTTGCGCCGTCCTGCTTGCGCCAGATGGCGGTGCGCGGCTTGTCCTTTGCCTTGCGCAACTGGTCGAGAAGATAGTCGAAACGGTCGTCGGAATTTTTCTCGAGGAAGGCCGGCGAAGCCACCAGCTTTATTGCCTTCGCCTTTTTCGATGGCTCGTCCAGGAGATCGGCCATGTCGGCCCAGCGGGTGCGGCCGAAGCCCGGCGCCGGGCCAATGGCCTCGATCACCGCGACAGGCAACCGTTCGACCAGCGCGATCATCCGCGACAGCGCCGCCTTGTCGACGCCGAGCGAGGCCATGATGACATCGCGGCTGAAACCGCGCTCTTCCAGCCGATGCGCAAAGAAGGAGCGTTCGACGAAGGAGAGATCGGTGCGGGCATTGTTTTCCTGCCCCTGGCTGACGACGAGTTGTTCGTCGGTCAGATCGCGCACCACGGCGCGGGCGTGCAAGCCGAGTTGACGCACGGCTGCGAGGCGACGGTGTCCATAGGCAACCTGATAACGCCCGTCGGCTTCTGGGTGCGGGCGCACCAGGATCGGCACCTGCTGGCCGTGCTCGCGAATTTGCGTGACGAGGCGCTGCTGCTCCTCCTCGGCCACGCCCAATCGATCCGGCACGAACGAACTGTCGACCAGCGCTGGGTCGAGATCAACGATCGCCTGCCCCTGCGCCAGCTGTCGTTCGAGATCGGCGGCGCGCTGCGCTTTTTCATTGATGCCGCCAAGCGATTGCGAGAGAGCGCCGACCGGGCTTGCCCGCTTTGGCCGCTTCTCGAAATTCGCCAGCGGGCGGATATCGCCTTCGGTCTCCTCCGTGGCAGGCTTCGAAGATGCGCCAGTATCCTGCAAGCCGAATATATTCTTTCGTGCCATGGGTTATTTTCTCCCCCATGTCTGTTTCACAAGGTCTTCGATCTCGACATTGACCGCCGTCAGCGATTCCAGCGCCCGGTCATAAGTGCCGCGGGTGAACTGGTTGCGGTCGATTTCGTACAAGGTCTGCTTCGTCAGGCCGGCATCGGATATCGCGGTGGATTTCAGCATGGCATTGGTCAGCACGCGGTTACCGAAGATCGAGCGCATGAAGCCGGACATCTGCGCCTGCGGCCCGTCATTCGGCTCGAAGCGGGTGACCAGGTATCGCATCCAGTCGTAATCCATCGTGCCGCCCGCCTCCTCAACGACCTGCAGCAGGTCGCCGGTCATATGCAGGAACTGGCTCATCGACATGACATCGAGCATCTGTGGATGCACGGTGATCAAGACAGCGGTTGCTGCGCACAGAGCCGACAGCGTCAGGAAGCCGAGCTGTGGCGGGCAATCGATGACCACCACGTCATAGGCGCTTTCGATTTCCGCCAGGCATTCCCCGATGCGGGCGAAAAACATCGAATTGGTATCGGTTCGCGCCATCAACGCCTTCGGCGTTTCGTGCTCGAATTCCATCAGTTCGAGATTGCCGGGAATGATATGCAGGTTTGGCGTATAGGTGGCGCGCACGATCTCGGTGACGTCGCGACGCGCATCGTCGTAGCGAATGGCGCCGTAAAGCGTCTCGTTCTCGCCGACATCGAGTTCCGGCTGATGGCCGAACAGCGCCGAAAGCGATGCTTGCGGATCGAGGTCGATGGCGAGCGTGCGATAGCCGCGCAGCGCCAGATATTGCGCCAGATGCGCCGCTGTCGTCGTCTTGCCGGAGCCGCCCTTGAAGTTCATCACCGAGACGACCTGCAGCTTGTCGCCTTCGCGACGGTGGCGGATGTATTTGCGCGGTCCCTTGCCACCCTCGTCGAGGATACGGCGCAGCGCTTCGATATCCTGTACCGAATAGGTGCGACGGCCATTGGCCGACGGCTCCGGTCCGTTGCCCTCGGCGACGATCTGGCGAAGATAACCCTGATGAATGCCGATGAACTCTGCTGCCTCGGCGGAGGAAAACTGGCGCAGGCTCTTGCGCGCCGTCGGCGGAAACGTCCGCTGCTGATGGGCCTGGAGCTGCCGCGATAGTTCCTCTGCGTCCGACGTGATCAACGAACGCAGGTTGCCTTGGCTTTTTGCCGCGAGATCAGCCGACATCCTTGTCCTTGTCTTTCGTTTTGCCCGGAACATCCCTGAAGCGCAAATCGATAGTCAAGCGCCTCGTACATATTCAAATCTGCGCTTTTTTCGTCGAAATCGTCAAATACGCGCTGATAGGGAATAGGCCGATTCTGGCGGAAGCGGCAAATTGTTTTTGGTTAACGGGGTTTTGCCCTTTGCCCGGCTTGCCGCCCGCCATGAGTTGTACATGTACAACAAAAGCGCAGCCGCCTGCTTCGGCTGCGTTGATGGCGGCGATTGACTTGCTTTACAACGCCATCCTAACCTCCAGGCGACCGATCTCAAACGGCGCCAATCGCCCGCCGTCTCGGCGACACACGGGGAGGACTGAAATGGACTTTACAGGAAAACGCATCATTGTCACCGGTGCCGGCAAGGGCATCGGCCATTCGACGGTGCATATGCTGACCAAGCGCGGAGCGGAGGTCGTGGCCCTGTCGCGCTCACAGGCAGATCTCGACGCCCTGAAGGCCGAAACCGGCTGCGAAATCATCGCCGTCGATCTTGCCGACGCCGAAGCCACGCGCGCCGCAGCGCTCAAGGCGCTGCCTGCCGACCTGCTCGTCAATTGCGCCGGCACCACCGAACTTGAATCCATCTTCGATGTCACCGTCGAGAATTTCGATCGCCTGATGGCGGTCAACGCCCGCGCGCCGATGATCATGGCGCAGGAATATGCCCGCGACATGGTGAAGTCCGGCAGCAAGGGCTCGATCGTCAACGTGTCCAGCATGGCCGCGTTTCAGGGCGTGATCGACCATACCGCCTATTGCGCCTCGAAGGGCGCGCTCGACGCCATGACGCGCGTCATGGCCAACGAACTCGGGCCGCACGGCATCCGCGTCAACAGCGTCAATCCCATCGTGACGCTGACTCCGATGGCCGAGAAGGCATGGAGCGATCCGGCGAAGGCGAATTTCATGCTGTCGCGGATTCCGCTGGGCCGCTTCGCGATGCCGGACGATATTTCGGAAGTGATCCTGTTACTGCTCTCGGATGCCGCCGCGATGGTCACGGGCCAGTCCGTGATGGTCGATGGCGGTTTCCGCGCCGCCTGATCCATGACGCGTGCCCTGTCCCGGCTTTTATTGCCGGGGCAGGGCAGCCATCGTCCGGCCCTGCATCAGGCTATGGACGCTGCGCACGAGTTGTTCGTGATCGAAGGGTTTTTGCAAGATCGGGATATCGACGAAATCGACGGGCAGGCTTTCGCGTCCGTAACCGCTGACGAACAGGAAGGGGATATCGCGAAAGCGCAAGGCATCCGCGACATCGTCGACCGGATGGCCGCGCAGATTTCCGTCGAGCAGAACCAGGTCGATGGTGGAATTGGTCAGCGCGTCGAAGGCTTCCTTGACGCTGGTCGCGACGGCGGCGATTTCATACCCACGCCCCTGCAGCGCGGTCTCTATATCGAGCGCCACCAGCGGTTCGTCCTCAATGATGAGAATGCGCTTGTTGGAAGGGGCGGCAGCACCGCCGTCCTGAGCCGAATTGCGTTGCAGTGCGTTCTCATTGCCGCTGCCGCTTCCATCGGCATCCGGAAGCTTCATGGTGATGATCCAGCGCACGCCGTCCGGTCCCGCCTCCATGCGCGCCATGCCGTCCTCGGCCCGGGCGCTGTGCTCGATCAGTGTCGAGCCGAAACCGCGCCTCCCGCTGACGCCAACGGGCGGACCGCCGGTCTCGGTCCAGTTGAACATCAGCGTGCCGGCGTCGATGCGCCAGTTGACCAGGACACGCCCCTGCGCCGTCGAATGCGCGCCATACTTCGTTGCGTTGGTCGCAAGCTCGTGAATGATCAGGGCAAAATGCAATGCCTGCTGCGGCTTCAGCTGCAGTTCCGGGCCTTCGACGGCAAAGCGCGCGGCATCCAGTGAACCGAGACTGAGCTGATCGCGGACCAACTCGCTGAGGCAGGCGCCTTCCCAGGTGGTATCGCTGAGCATCGAATGGGCCTTGGAAAGCGCATGGATGCGGCCTGTAAAGGTGCGGGCGAAATCCTTGGGTGAGGCTGTGTGCTTCAGCGTCTGAGAGGCCATGGCCTGCACCGTCGCGAGCGTGTTCTTGACCCGATGATTGAGTTCGCCGATCAGGAGACGCTGCGTCTTTTCAGCCTTGCGGCGCTCCGTGACATCGAGGATCTGCGCCGAAAGCGAGACGCCCTCCCGGCTGGTCAGCGCGGAGAGATACCATTCCGCGGCAATCTCCTGGCCCGACTTGCCGCGCGCGGTCAGCGCACGGACGGCGCGACCTTCGCCATCGCCACGGGCGATCGCGGTCGCGGTCTCGCGCAATGTCGCGATCTCGTCCGGCCGCAACCAGTTCAATTCGGCAATGGAACGGCCGACAGCCTCGCGCGGCTCCCATCCAAAAAGGCGGGCAGCGCCCTTCGACCAGGAAGCGATGCGTAGATCGGCATCGAAGCGCACGCAGGCGAGGGGAGAATTGTCGGTATGGGCTTCGAGCGCCTGCAAGGCATTCGACAATTGCGCAGCCTTGGCCCGCAATTCCTGCCGCTGGCGCGCCAGCTCGAAAAATACGCCGGCCTTGCTGGCCAGAACCTGCGGGTCGATCGGCTTCTGCAAATAATCGACGGCGCCCATTTCGTAGCCGCGGAAGCGGCGCTTCTCATCCGTCGGCAGGGCCGTGACGAAAATGATCGGGATCGTGCGGGTGCGCTCCGGGCCGCGCATCAGTTCGGCCAGTTCAAAGCCGTTCATCTCGGGCATCTGCACATCGAGCAATGCAAGCGCGATATCGTGGACCAGCAACATCTCCAACGCCTCGGCGGCGGAGCGAGCCTTGATCAGTTCGAGATCGTCACGGCGCAGCAGTGCTTCCAGAGCGATGAGGTTTTCCTCGAGATCATCGACCAGCAAGAATTTGACGGGCTCACGAAACGCCATTCAGCAATCCTTTGTCCGCCGGGCCACGCGCATGCCTGCGATAAATTTTTTCCTTCGACGCGAAGACGTCGAAATGCGCGGTATAGCCGGAAAAACTCATTGTCTCCTGCATGCCTAATCCCAAAAAACCGCCACGCACAAGCGACTGTTCAAATAGGCCGAACGCGCGATCCTGCAACTGCCTGTCGAAATATATGAGCACGTTGCGGCAAGAGACCAGATGCACCTCGGCAAAGACCTGATCCGACACAAGGCTGTGCTCCGAGAAGACGGTCTGTGCTTTCAGGCTCTTGTCGAACACCGCCGCTCCATAAGCCGCGGTATAATAGTCCGACAAAGAAGTCTTTGCACCGGATGCCCGGTGATTTTCGGTAAATTGCGGCAGGCGGTCGATGGCGTAGATGCCTGCCTCGGCCTTGCGCAAGGCTTCGGGATTGATATCCGTCGCATAAAAGATCGTGCGCGAGTCGAGACCTTCCTCCCGGAAAAGAATGGCGAGCGAATACAGTTCCTCGCCATCGCTGCATCCGGCAACCCAGACTTTCAGCGAGGGATAGGTGCGCAAATGCGGCACGACCTGTTCGCGTAAAGCCCGGTAATAAGCGGGATCACGGAAGAGTTCGCTAACCTGAACCGTTAGGAAATTCAATAGGTTATGAAATACCGTGGGATCATGCAGCAAGCGATGCTGCAGCATGGAAAGGCTTGCGCAGCCGAAATGCTGCCTGGCCTGTTCCATGCGTCGCGCCAGCGAGGCACGCGAATAACCGCGGAAATCGTAGTGGCTGCGCTGATAGATCGCCTCGAGCAGAAGATCGAGTTCGATGTCTTCGACGGTGCGCGCGCTCACGGCAGGGTCAGTCATCGCGACATCCAGACCCGGACCAGCGACAGCAGCTTATCGACGTCGAGCGGTTTGGCGAGGTAATCGTTGGCGCCGGCCGCCATGCACAGTTCCTGATCCTGTGGCATCGCCTTTGCCGTCAGCATGATGATCGGCAAGGCATTGAGACGCGGGCGGCTGCGCAATTCGCGCGTTGCCGTCAGCCCGTCCATTTCCGGCATCATGACATCCATCAGCACGAGATCGAAGGGCATGGGGCCGCCGGCAATCATGCGCTTGTCGACGATATCGAGCGCCTCCAGGCCGTTACGGGCAATGGTGACGACGGCGCCATGCGCTTCGAAAATGCTGGTGAGCGCGTAGACGTTGCGCACGTCGTCCTCGACCACAAGGATGCGACGTCCTTCGACCGCCTCGTCACGATTGAGCGACTTCGCCAGCATTTCCTGCTGGCGGTTCGGCAGCGCCGAGACCACCTGATGCAAAAACAGCGTGACCTCATCGAGCAGGCGTTCCGGCGACTTTGCGCCCTTGATGATGATCGATTGCGCATATTTGCGCAGCCTAAGCTCATCGTCGGCGGACAAATCGCGACCGGTATAAACGATGACAGGCGGGACGGTGATCGACGGATCCTGACGGACGCGATCGAGAACGTCGAGGCCCGAGGCATCCGGCAAGGTCAGATCCAGAACGATGCAGTCGAATGCCTCGCCGCGCAGTCGCTCCAGGCATTCCGATCCCGATTTGGCGCCGACCGTATCGACATTGTGCGAGCCAAGTAGCAGTTGCACGCTTTCCAGCTGCGTTGCGTCGTCCTCGACCACGAGAACACGGCGCAATGGCTGCACCAGGCTGCCTTCCATGCCCTGAAGAGCGTGTGCGAGTTCCTCGTGTTTCACCGGCTTCAAAGTATAGCCCACCGCGCCGAGCGCACGGGCCTTCAGGATGTAATCCGCCGCCGAGACGACATGGACCGGAATGTGGCGGGTGCGCATGTCATGCTTCAAGCGGTCGAGCACGAAGAGACCGGTATGGTCGGGCAGGCCGATGTCGAGAATGATCGCATGCGGCAGATATTGGCGCGCCAGGGTCACGCCGTCATCGGCCGTGCCGGCGACGATGCAGCGGAAACCGAGCTCATGGGCCAGATCGTAGAGAATGGCGGCGAAGGTGGCATCGTCTTCGACGGCAAGCATGACGCGATCGCCCGGCGACAGTTTGGCGCGGTCATCCGGGACGGGACCCGGTCGCGGCTCGGTCACGAGGGGAGCCGCAACCGTTTGCGGGGGGGTGATGGGCAGCACGGCAATCGGAGCAGGGGAGGGCGCCGCAAGCTTGACCGTCTTGCCGGCGGCAACCGTCTCGCTGCGCCGCTGCGCGAGCTTCTCATCGTATTCGACCGGCAGGATGATGGTGAAGGTGCTGCCCTGGCCTTCCTTGCTGGAAACGACGATGCGCCCGCCAAGCAGAGCGCCGAGCTCGCGCGAGATCGACAGGCCAAGGCCTGTGCCGCCATATTTGCGGCTGATCGTACCGTCGGCCTGACGGAACGGCTCGAAGATCGCCTGCTGCTGCTCGGCGGAAACGCCGATGCCGGTATCCCGCACGGCAAAGGCGACCTCGTTCTTGTCGGTGCGCTCGACGGTCAGCGCCACTTCGCCCTGATGGGTGAATTTCAAGGCGTTGGAGAGGAAGTTCTTGAGAACCTGCTCCAGCCGCAGCGGATCCGTTGTCAGAAGCCCCGGCAGGTCGGCTGCAATTTCCGTCCGCAGCGTCAGCGCTTTCTGCGTCGCCGCCGGCTCGAAGGTGGATTTCAGCTTGGCGACGAGATCGGCAATCGAGACGGGCTGCAATTGCAGCTCCACCTGACCGGCCTCGATCTTGGAGATATCGAGAATATCGTTGATCAGCGTCAGAAGGTCGTTGCCCGAGGAGCCGATGGTGCGGGCAAACTTCACCTGTTCTTCGGTCAGATTGCCGCTGCGGTTTTCGGCCAGAAGCTGCGCGAGGATGAGCAGCGAATTGAGGGGCGTGCGCAATTCATGCGACATGTTGGACAGGAATTCGGACTTGTAGCGGCTGCTTTGTTCCAGATCGCGCGCCTGTTTCTGCAGCGATGCCTGGGCGCGGGAGAGATCGTCGCGCTGCGCTTCCAGCTCCTGCGTCTGGGCCTCGAGCTGGGTGTTGGTCTGCTCAAGCTCGGTCTGTTGCAGCTCAAGCCGCGCCTGCGATTCCTGCAAGGCATGCGTTTGCGCTTCCAGTTCGTCGTTGGCGGCGCGCAATTCGTCGCTCTGGGCGCTGAGCTCTGCGGCCTGTTGCTGCGTTTCCTCCAACAGACGGCGCAGCGTCGACCGATATTCGGCGGAACGAACGGCCGTGCCGATCATAGGGCCAAGCCGCTCCAGCACTTCAGCATAGGACCGCCTGGGCAGCTTCAGGAAGCCGAGTTCGAAAACGGCATGGATTTCACCATCCGTTTCAGCCGCTGCGATCGCCACATGGCGCGGCACGCTGCGGCCAAGCGACGAACCAACATAGATATAGTTTTCCGGCACATCGGACAGCGCTATCATGCGACCGTCCTTGGCAACCTGACCAAGCAGGCCATCGCCGATCTGGATGCGCTGGGGAACGGGCGCATCGGCGGGAATGCCATAACTCGCGGTGCGCTCGAATGCGCCTTCGTTGCGCGCAAACAGCGCAGCGCTTTCCGCGCCGAGATGCTGGCGCAGGTGATCGAGGATGTTGGCAGACAGATCCGGTAGCGTCTGCTCGCCGGAAATGCGCTCGGCAAGACCCAGCTGCACCGACTGCAACCATTCCTGCCGGCGTATTTCACTGCGATTGCGGATAAACAGATAGCCGCTTGCAGCCATGATCCAGGCCGTGATGGAGCAAAGACTGCGGTTGACCTGCGCCAGTTCGCGCGCAACGCCCTCCGGCGCGAAAAAATAGCCGATCGTCAACAGGACGGTGATCAGCGCCGCCAACGCAAATGGCACGAATGCCCGGCGGGAGAAGAAGGATACCGCGACCGCCAGAATATAGACGAGCCAGACCGCCGTACCCAACGGAAGCATCAAATCGGCCAGAAACGGACCGACAATCAGGATGGCAAGCAGGCTGTAAAGCCAGGGTGCGACCCGCTCGTCAAAACTTGTCTTCATGTCGGGGAACATGCCTCAAACCGGACGCGAAAGGAGAACTCCTCGCCCGAGATAAGACAGCCTCTCGACTTGTCCAGAGCCACCGCGTCGATTCTCGCGAATTCTGTACGGATTTGACGAAAATGCGGCTTGAATTTTTGAATTTTCCCGCGAAAGGAGCCGACAGGACTCCTTTCGCGCGTTTTTCGAGATTTCAGGCGGCCATCGCGACTTCGCGGATGCGGCCAAGCTCGACCATCCATGTCGAGATATATTCCTGGTGGCGCTTCTGGAAGCCATAATGGCGGCTGAGCGCTGCGGTCAGGCGGCCGTTGCGACCGAGCAGATGGTCGGCATAACCGATCATCACGGAATTCGGCCAGGCGCGCGGGCGGATGGCGCGCAGCCGCTCGAACAGCAGATCTTCCGGTGCGTCCGGATCGGCCTGCGCCATCAGGGACAGCATCGCCGCCGTCGAGCGCGAGATGCCCATATGGCAATGCACCAGCAGATGCGCCTCGGCGATCGCCAGCTCGCTGCCAGCATAATCGCTGCCGAGAGCGAGGATTTTTTCGACATCCTTCTGCTGCGGCATGATCTGACCCGGCAATGGATCGATGATGTCATGGAAATGCATGATCGTGCGGTGATGCGGATCGTAGGAGCTGAAGGCTTCGAGATCGGGCAGACCGGGATCGACGATGGAAAGAACATGCGTGACCTTGCGCGGACGGTGTTCCGGCAACTCGTCGATACCGCAGATGGTCAGCAGGGAAAAATGGGGGATTGCCATGGATTTATCCTTCGACGGACGGGAGAAACTGCTTCGGAGCATTATAGTCCTTAGGCCCGGAGACAAGAACCCCTAAAGCGTGTGCCCACGCATTCTTGACCCCGCCACCCATCCGAACGGTCCGCTCAGGGGAGGGGGCGTTCGTGCCCCTCCCGACGCTCGCCATCCTGCGGGCGCACCGAGGCGACGATGACGTTGATGCCTTCACTGGTCAGCCGGTCGTGATTGCTTTCGGAAATGCGATCATCGGTGATCAACGTGCCGATGCGCGCGAGCGGAAGCACCGGATAACGCGCCCGTATGTCGAATTTCGAGCTGTCGGCAAGCACGATGATTTCGTCGGCGCGTTTCGCCAGCCCGGTGATGATATGCACCATGAGCGGATGCGATTCCATGATACCGCCTTCACCGATGCTCTGCGCGCCGAGGAAGAATTTCGAGGCATAGACTTCCGGCTCCGGCACGCTGGGCGAATAGACGACGCCGGGTTCGCGGTGCAGTTCGCCGCCGGCGATCGTTACATGGCAAACGCCGTTTTCCCAGAGCCATGCCGCCAGGGGCATGGAATTGGTGAAGATCTTCAAGCTGCGGCGCGCCAGAAGCTGGGCGAAGATGAAGCAGCTCGTGCCGCCATTGACGATCAACGAGTCGCCGTCGCGGCATAATTGCGCCGCCTCGAGCGCGATCGCCTTCTTCGCCTCGACGTTGACGACCCGGTTTTCAGAGAAGGGCCGTGCGTGCATCCGCTGCACATGCGCATTTTCCGGTAGTGCAATGCCGCCAAACACCTTGCGAATGACGCCGGCCTGATGCAACTTGGCGATATCACGCCGGATGGTTGCCGGCGAGACCCCCAGAATGTCCAGAAGGTCTTTCACCGTGGCGAAGGGCCGTTCCTTGAGTGCCTCCTGAATGAGGCGATGGCGTTCGGATTCCGCGCCGTCTGCACGCATGATTAAATTTCCTCGCTCCCTAGCGTAATTTGATGATCCATTCGCAAGAAATTGGCAAGCGGGATTATTTTGACGCCCATATTGACGATGGATGATCGTTCATGCTTCTATTTAATCACGAAGGGTCGGATGAGGAGCCGGATTCTTCGTGACGGCGCGATGCTTGGCAAGACATGCAAGGCGTTGCGTCAACAGAGGAAATGCGCTGGGGAGGAGAGCCGGTGCCTGGAACGACAGATGCGTTCATCAGCCTGACAGGCGCAACCAAGTCATTCAACGGCATTACCGTGCTGAAGGATGTCGATTTCGACGTGCGTCCCGGCGAGGTCCACGCGCTGCTTGGCGAAAACGGCGCCGGTAAATCCACACTCATCAAGATCATATCCGGCCTCTATACGCCCGATGGCGGCACGATCCGCATTGAGGGCGAGACCGTCAGCTTTTCCTCCACCCGCGACGCCTCCAAGCGCGGCATCGCCACGGTCTATCAGGAATTGTTGCTGTTTCCGGAATTGACGATTGCCGAAAACATCTTTCTCGGCGCCTATCCGAAGAGCAGCTGGGGCGGCATCGACTGGGACACGGTGCGTGAACGCTCGCGCGACCTGCTCGACAGCCTCGACAGCGCCGAACTCGACGTCGATACCAAGGTGGCGCGCCTTTCGGTCGCCCAGCGCCAGCGTGTCGAAATCGCCAAGGCGCTGAGCCGCGATGCGCGTGTTCTTATCATGGACGAGCCGACCGCTTCGCTTGCCGAAGCCGATGTGCAGCGGCTGATGGATGTGGTGCGCGCGCTGCGCGCCCGAGGCGTCGCGATCATCTATGTCAGCCATCGCATGCCGGAAATCTTCGCGCTTGCCGACCGTGTCACCGTGCTGCGCGACGGCGCGCTGATCGGAACGCGCGAGATCGGCGAGGTGACCGAGGCAAGCCTTGTCGCCATGATGGTCGGCCGCTCCATCGACCAGCTTTTCCCCAAGCCCGAGCCGATCATCGGCGACGTGCTGCTGGAAGTGAACGGTCTGCAGCGCGGCCGGCTTGTGCGCGACATGACCTTCTCCGTCCGCCGCGGCGAGATCCTCGGCATTGCCGGCCTTGTCGGCTCCGGACGCACGGAGACGGCGCTGACGCTGTTCGGTATTACGCCGGCGGAAGCCGGCACGATCCGCATCGACGGCAAGACCGTCACCATCCGCTCGCCGAAGGAAGCCCGCGACCTCGGCATCGCCTATGTGCCGGAAGATCGCGGCCATCAGGGGCTCGTCAAGGCGATGACCATTCGCCAGAACGTGTCGATGGCAACCATCGACCGCCTGTCGCGCGGGCTGTTTATCCGTTTTGCCGATGAAGCGGCGCGCGCCGTCGAAGCCGTCAAGCGCTTCGGCATCCGCGCGCGCGGCGGCATCGAGCAGCCGGTGGGACAGCTCTCGGGCGGCAATCAGCAAAAAGTTGTCATCGCCAAATGGCTGGAGACTGCGCCGCGCATTCTCATTCTCGACGAGCCGACCCGCGGCGTCGATGTCGGGGCCAAGTCGGAAATCCATGCGATCATGGGCGAGCTTGCCCGCACCGGCGTCGCAATCATCATGATCTCGAGCGAACTGCCGGAAGTGCTCGGCATGAGCGACCGCGTTCTGGTGATGAACAACGGTCATCTCGTGACCATTCTCGATCGTGCCGACGCCACCGCCGAAAGCGTCGGCGCCGCCATGACCGTTGCCAAGAACAAGAAGGACGCCGCCTGATGGCTTTTGCCGATCATCCGACCGCCCGCCGCTCCGAGCGCAGCCTGTTTCATCGCCTTTATTCCGCCTATGGCCAGGAAGCCGTCATCCTTCTCGCGATGATCGCCCTGTTCGTCATCGTCGGTCTGATCAATCCGCGCTTTCTCAGCGCCTCGAACCTCAACACCATCTTTTCCGGCAATGCCTATATCGCCGTCGCCGCCATCGGCATGGCGATGATCATCATTACCGGTCATATCGATGTTTCCGTCGGCGCGCTGATCGGGGTTCTGGCGACGATTTCCGGCACGCTTGCCGTCTCAGGCTACCCTGTCTGGGTGGCGTGGGTGGTGCCGATCCTTGTCGGCATGGCCGTCAACGCCATCGTCGGGGCCATGGTCGCCTATGCGCGCATACCATCGATCGTGGTGACGCTCGGCATGCTGTCGATCCTGCGCGGCGGGCTGATCAGCGTGACCGGCGGCGCCTGGATATCCGGCCTGCCGCCTGAGTTTCTAATTGCGCAGGCCAAGCCGCTGGGCGTGCCGGCGCCAATCTATTTCATGGTGATCCTCACGCTCGCCGCCGCCTTCTGGATGCGCTACTCCGCCTTCGGCCGCTCGCTTTATGCTATCGGCGGCAATCCGGAAGCGGCGCGTGCATCTGGCATTCCCATCGAACGCCGCACCGTCATGGTCTTCGTCATCCATGGCGCCTTTGCCGGCCTCGCCACGCTGCTCTTTGCCACGCAATTGCAGATTATCCAGTCGACGGTGCCGCCGAACCTCGAGCTGACCGTCATTACCGCGGCCGTGATCGGCGGCGTCTCGATCCTTGGCGGAACCGGTACGGTCATCGGCTCGACGCTTGCCGCCATCCTGTTCGCCGCCATCGGCTCGGCGCTGATCTTCACCAATGTCTCGGCCTATTGGCTGAGGGCCGTGATCGGCGTGCTGATCCTTGTCACCGTTCTGGCAGACATGATCCGCCGGCGTCGGCAGGGCAGGGCGTAAGGAGCCGGATGATGAAACGTTTCCTGCGTCACGAAACCATCCTGGCGGTGCTTGTCGTCATCGTTCTCGGCATCCTCGCCTATCAGTCCGATCGCTTCTTCACCGTCGACAACCTCCTGAACCAGGGCCGGTTGATGACCGAGGTCGGGTTGGTGGCGATCCTGATGACTTTCGTCATCGCCACCGGCGGCATCGATCTCTCGGTCGGTTCGATCATTGGCCTGACGGCGATCCTGACCGGTGTCTTCTGGCAATCGGTCGGCCTGCCGCTGCCGCTCGCTGCGCTTGCAGCCATCGCCTGCGGCACATTCGGCGGTTTCGCCAACGGTTTGATCATCACCCGCTTCAACGTGCCGCCGCTGATCGCGACGCTGGCGACGCTGGCGCTCTATCGCGGCCTTGCGGAAGGCATCAGCCAGGCGCGCTCGGTGCGCGGTTATCCGGAGTGGTTCTATATTCTCGGACAAGGCAATGTGCTCGGCGTGCCGACACAGCTCTGGCTGCTTGTGGCGACGGCCATCGTCGCGGCCATCGTGCTCGGCCTGACGCGCTGGGGGCGCACGGTCTATGCCATCGGCAATAACGAGATCGCCGCCCGCTTTTCAGGTCTGCCGGTCGATCGCGCCAAGCTCGCCATCTACACGGCTTCGGGCTTTGCCGCAGCGGTTGCCGGTGTCATTCTGGTGTCGCGCGTCTCGACCACGCGCTCGGACATGGGAACGGGTCTGGAGCTGGATGCCATTACCGCCGTCGTTCTGGGAGGAACGTCGATCTTTGGCGGACGGGGCACGATTGCAGGCACCGTGCTTGGCCTCATCCTGATCCAGGCCCTGAAGAACGGCCTGTCGCTTGCCGGCGTCAAGGGCGACGGCACCATCGTTCTGATCGGCGTCGTGCTCATCGTCACGATCCTGATCAGCAACATCGTTCACCGGAATGGCAACCGGTAGAGGAAGACGGCGCCCGCCTTGCCGAAGGAGACCGGCGGATGCGCTTTATAAAACGTGGAGGAAGAACAGCATGAAGAAGATCATTCTCGCCAGCTTCGTGAGCCTGTCGCTTTCGGCAAGCTTCGCCCATGCCCAGTCGCCCTGGACCGGCGGCGACGACCTGCCGACCAATCCGCTCGCCTGCGACGGCACGGCCGGCGAAGTCGCGGCCAAGCCCTATGACGGTGGCCAGACCACGAATGCACCGGATCGCAAGGGCAAGACGATCAAGGTCGTCGACGTGCCGAAGCTGGTCGGCATCGGCTATTTCAACGCGACGTCCAAGGGCATTGCCGACGCCGCCGCTGAAATGAAGACGATGGAAGCCAAGACCGACGGTCCGACCAAGGCCAACATCGACGACCAGATCACCCTGATCGACAACTACATCACCAGCGGCGTCGATGGCATTCTGTTTGCCGCCAACGACCCGGTCGCCATCGCGCCCGTGCTGAAGAAGGCGCTTGCCGCCGGGATCGACGTCGTCGGCTACGACGCCAACTCGACGCCGGATGCCCGCCAGTGGTTCGTCAACCAGGCCGAGTTCAACGGCATCGCCAAGTCGGTCATCGACAATCTCGCCGCCGAAGTCGGTGAAGACGGCGGCTTCGCCATCGTGACCTCGACCTTCACCACGCCGAACCAGGCCCGCTGGATCGCCGAAATGGGCGCCTACCAGGCCAAGTGCCATCCGAAGATGAAGTGGCTGGAAACCGTCGAAGCGCAGGAAGACAACATCCTGTCCTTCAACCAGGCCAATACGCTGATCAACAAGTATGGCGACGAGCTCAAGGGCATCGTCGGCATGACCAGCGTCGCGACCCCGGCTTCCGCCGATGCCGTCACCCAGGCCGGCAAGTGCGGCAAGGTTGCCGTCGTCGGTCTCGCAACGCCGAACGCGATGAAGCCCTATGTCGAATCGGGCTGCGTCAAGTCTGTCGTTCTCTGGAATCCCGTCGATCTCGGCTATGCCGCGGCTTACGTGCTGCGCGCCGTTGCGGATGGCGACCTGAAGTCCGGCGCCACCTCGGTCAAGGCCGGCAAGCTCGGCGAGTTGAAGATCATCAACGGTTCCGAAGTGCTGCTCGGCTCGCCCTTCGTCTTCAACAAGGAGAATATCGGCCAGTTCGACTTCTGATCGGCCGATCTCGTCAATCGCCCTCCCTGGCCAGCGCCGGGGAGGGCTTTTTTGTTCGTCGTGCAAACCGCAACGCAGCGTTCACGGCTGTTTCCTTGTGCGGGGTCTTGCGTTTCGCCCCCTCCATACCTTATCTTTTCAATGTTCTCAGGGCGGGGTGCAATTCCCCACCGGCGGTATCGGGAGACATCCCGGAGCCCGCGAGCGCTTTTGTCCGGTACTGCCGGTCAGAAGGTCAGCAGATCCGGTGCGATGCCGGAGCCGACGGTATAGTCCGGATGGAAGAGAGCAACGCGGCGACCGCCTTCCTGTCGGATGGCGTCGATGCTTGTTCGCCCAAGGGACGTTTCCGGGAAACCGGATGACGAACAGGCCTGGTTTCCGGCTCAACCCTTGAAAGGCTATGAAAGACATGACCATTTCCAAGATCGAAGACGCGATTGCCGCCATCAAGCGCGGCGAGATGATTATCGTCGTCGACGACGAAAGCCGCGAAAACGAAGGCGATATCGTGGTGGCGGCGGATGCCGTGACGCCGGAACACATCGCCTTCATGATGAACCATGCCCGCGGCCTGATCTGCATGCCGATGACCGGCGAACGGCTCGACGAACTCGACATCCCCCTGATGGTCGTCAACAACACCGAATCCCTGAAGACCGCCTTCACGGTCTCCGTCGATTATCTGCACGGTACGACCACCGGCATTTCCGCCTCCGACCGGGCGATCACGGTTCGCGCGCTGGTGGACGACAAGGCAAAGCCCGCCGATTTCGCTCGCCCCGGCCACATCTTCCCGCTGCGCTCCAATCCGGGCGGCGTGCTCGCCCGTCCGGGTCACACCGAAGCGGCCGTGGAATTCTCCCGTCTTGCAGGCTTCGCGCCGGCCGGCGTCATCTGCGAAATCGCCAATGACGACGGCACAATGGCCCGCCTGCCGCAGCTCGAGATCTATGCGCAGAAGCATGGCCTGCTGATCGTCACCATCGAAGACCTGATCGCCTATCGCCGGCGCCAGGAGGCCGAAGACGCATCGCCGATGAAGTCCGTCGCCTGATTTTCTGGCTCTACGGCGCGTCCTTTCCCCGAGGAGAGACGCGTCGTTTCAAGATCGATCGCCGGATGGCCGCAGACGTCCGCGCGAAGCAGCGTGGTTTGCCTTGACGAGTGAAGGTCGGCACGACGATAACGCTTCTGTTTCGTCTTACGACTCACATTCGGGAAAAATCGGCCTGTTTTGCGCGGTTCCTGCCTATCCGGAGGTAAAAATGACTGAAAAATCCTTCAACCAGCCGCTCGGCGGCAATGATATGCCCCGTTTTGGCGGCCCGGCAACGATGATGCGCCTGCCGACCCAGGCCAACACCGAAGGGCTCGATGCCTGCTTCGTCGGCATCCCCATGGATATCGGCACCTCCAACCGGCCGGGCACGCGGTTCGGGCCGCGCCAGATCCGCACCGAAAGCTGCATGATCCGCCCCTATAACATGGCGACGCGCGCGGCACCCTTCGAAAGCCTTCAGGTCGCCGATATCGGCGACGTCGCCATCGATACCTTCAACCTGCCGAAGTGCATCGACATCATCACCAACGCCTATCGCGACATCATCAAGGATGGCTGCCGTCCCCTGACGCTCGGCGGCGATCACACGCTGTCCTATCCGATCCTGCGCGCAATGGCCGAGAAATACGGCCCCGTCGGCCTGATCCATGTCGATGCCCATGCCGATATCAACGAGCATATGTTCGGTGAGCCGATCGCCCATGGCACGCCCTTCCGCCGCGCCGTCGAGGCCGGCGTGCTCGATACGAAGCGCTGCATCCAGATCGGCCTGCGTGGCACGGGTTATGCCGCCGACGACTTCGACTGGTCGCGCGAGCAGGGTTTCCGCGTCGTCCAGGCCGAAGAGTGCTGGCACAAGTCGCTGACGCCGCTGATGGAAGAAGTCCGCGCCCAGATGGGCGATGGCCCGGTCTATCTGACCTATGACATCGACAGCCTCGATCCTTCCATCGCGCCAGGGACCGGCACACCGGAAATCGGCGGCCTGAACACGATCCAGGCACTGGAAATCATCCGTGGCTGCTGGGGTCTGAACCTTGTCGGTTGCGACCTCGTCGAAGTCTCGCCGCCCTACGATCCCGCAGGCAATACGGCAATCACCGCCGCAAACCTGCTGTTCGAAATGCTGTGCGTGCTTCCGGGCGTCAAGCGGCGATAACGCAAACCAAGACCGACGCAGCCGGCAATGAAGGTTTCCTCCGTCGTGAAACCGGTCGTTGCCTGGCTGCTTCGTCCCGGCTGCCCGGTCGCCATCGAATCGGGCAGTAAATGCTGGATGCCTGACGGCATCAGTTCTCGGTAATTTCCTTATGGACGCGCCAGTTCGGATGGCCGAGGCCGTACGGCCATGCCTGAATTTCACGGTCATTGAAATAGACCACCTCCTGCAGAGCCGGGAAGCTCGAATTCTTGGCGGTCACCGTATTGATCCACGGCTGCATGTATTGCGCGTCACCCTCATAGCCGAGTTCGGCCACCCAGATCGGCTTCTGGAACTGCTTGACCCGATCGTATCCGGGCTGCAACGCCTGGGCGAAACTGCGCGGGCCACCGAAGACGCGCTGGTCGAAGGGCTGGTAGCCGAAGACCGAGAGCCCGACAAGATCGACGTAATTGTCGCCGGGATAGTATTTGTCCAAGCCTTCCTCGCCTTTCGGCGACCACATGATCTGCACATCCGGCCGGTCCTTGCGGAACTGGTCGGCGACGTGCTTGTAGGCGGAAATGTAATCCTTGGCCGGCCAGTTGGACCAGGAGAAGCGGCCCGACTTGTCTTCCATTTCCTGGCCCCAGCGGATGATGACGGGGCTTTTCAGCGTTGCGACGATCTTCGAGATCGCCTTGATGTTGCCGTCATATTCGCCGGCCATCATCTTGGCCCGAAGCTGTTCGGATGTCAGCCGCCAGTCCTCGTTCCACGACCAGGGTTCGATGGTAATCAACAGTTTGCGGCCGCGCTTGACGGCGTAATCGTCGGCGACATGCAGCGTATCCAGATCCACGTCTTCCCAGGGAAGGAACAGGCCTTCGGTGTCGAGATTGGTCTGGGTGCTGAAATCCCCATGGGGGTCGTAGGCGCCGAACTTCACTTCGCCGGGATGGATGACGGGTTTCTTGTCCACCACCATCATCGGCTTGGTCGAATCCTGCGCGAGCGCCGGCAGAACGGCCATGCCGGTCATCGCCATGCCCAGGGGAACCAGGAGCAGGGCGCTGCCTGCCAATAGGACTCTTGCCAATTTGCGTTTCATGACTGCCTCCTTCGGCTCGACGGCTATTTCATGCCGGGTTTGAGTCTTGCTATGTTGGGTGAAACGGTATCCTCCGCGACCAGCTTGCGACCTTCATCGTCAGGCTTGGGCTTGAAGCTGTGCAAAACGAACCAGTCGCCGGTCGGTTCGCGGCGCTGGTAGATGGTGCCGCGGTCGCGGACGAGGCGAAAACAGGTGCGGGCCTTGGCCTTGTCCTGTTGCGTCGACCAGACCGCATCCATGCACAACTGGCCGCGATCGGTCACCAACCACCGGCCTTCGGCAATCGTCGGTTTTCCGCCTTCTTCCGAATAGGCGATGAAACGGCGATCCTTGGCGATGAAGCGGCCGGCGCCGGCAGACCATTGCCACGTCTTGTCGGTGTAGATCCGGCGCACCTCCTCTGCGGAAAGCGGCACCGTTTTCTTCGGCAATCGCTCCACCGCCTCGGCCTTCGCGGACAATCCCAGGATCATCAGGCATCCTGCGATCGCGACGAAGCCCGCCTTAAATAATCTGACTTTGATCATTGACGAACTCCTCTCTTGGAATCGAACCACCGGGCAGGGCGGGCGCCGTGTCGGATGTTTCGAGGTTACGGAAACCATTGTGAACAGGAAGAGCGCCAGACTGTCGGCGGGCATGGGCATTGAGGGTGATCCGGCTTGCCCGCTCCGGAGAACGAAGCGGCGCACCGACGCGATCGACAGTGAAGCGATACTGTTTGACCAGAAGGTCGACATCGTAGAGGCCACGCAGATCCATGATGGCGCGGCGGCGCATGACTTCGCCCACGCGGGCGAGATCGAGCGTTCGGAATGAGGCCCAATCCGTCATTATCACCAGCGCATCGGCGCCGGTGGCGCATTCGATCGGGTCTGCGGCAAAATGGGCCTCGGGCAGGACCTGCCGGGCATTGTCCATGCCGGCGGGATCGTAGGCGCTGACGGTTGCGCCAGCCTCCAGCGCGCAACGGATCAGGGTTTGCGCCGGCGCATCGCGCATATCGTCCGTCTCCGCCTTGAAGGTGAGGCCGAGCACGGCGATGTGTTTGCCGCGCAGCGTGCCGCCCAGCAAGGAGGCCAGACGCCGCGCGAGCGTATGCTTGCGCGCGGTATTGGCGGCAATCGTCTGCTCGACCAGCCGTAGCGTGACGCCGCTGTCCTGCGCCGTGCGCAGCAGCGCAACCGTATCCTTCGGGAAGCAGGACCCGCCATAGCCGGGGCCGGCTTTGAGGAAATCGGCGCCGATCCGCCGATCGAGACCCATGCCGAGCGCGATATCCTCGACATTGGCATTTACTCTTTCGCAAAGGTCGGCCATCTCGTTGATGAAGGCGATCTTCGTCGCCAGAAAGGCGTTCGCGGCATATTTGATCAGTTCGGCGCTGCGCCGGCCTGTCGTCACAATCCGGATGCCTTCGGCTGCAAGCGGGGCGTATAAAGCTTCCAGAAGCCCGCCGGCCCATCTGTCTTCACAGCCGATGACCACCCGGTCGGGCCGGTTGAAATCCTCAAGGGCCGATCCTTCGCGCAGGAATTCCGGATTGGAGGCGACGACGAACTCGCCGCTGGGAGCCGCATCGCGCATGACGGCTTCCAGCCGCTCGGCGGTCCCGACCGGGACGGTCGATTTGGTGACAACCACGGCTGGCCCGCGCAGGGTGCGGGCGATCTGCCGCCCGGCCTCGAAGACATAGGAGAGATCGGCTTCGCCGTCATGCTGGCCAGCGGGCGTGCCGACCGCGATGAAGACGATATCGACATCCTTCAGCGCCAAGGCCAGATCCGTTGTGAAGGCAAGCCTTCCGGCTTCTCTGCAAGCCAGAACGCATTCGGCAAGCCCCGGTTCGAAGATCGGAATGTCGCCGGCGTTGAGCCTGTCGACGCGGGCGCGATCGATATCGACACCCGTCACCTCATGGCCCCAGGCGGAAAAGCAGGCGCCGCTGACAAGTCCGACATAACCCGTACCCAATACAGCAATTTTCATCGGGAAATTCCTTCGCGGTTGGTGGCGTTGAAGCCACGCCAGGTCAGCTTGAAATGGGTGAGTTTGAGATGCGCGCCGCCACGGCCGGCCCCGGCGACGGCAAATCGCGTTTCAGTGAAGGAAACGACGCCCTGGCTGTATGAAATTGCCTCCAGCGCCGGCATGCCGCGCTGGTAGACGGCGTTGGTGGCCGCGCCGAACGACAGCATCAACGTCGCGACGGTCGCCATGGCCGGTCGCGAGAATGCAAACAGGCGGCGCCCGTTCTCGATGGCATGGCCGATGATGATCACGGCTAGAACCAGCGCATAAACGATCGCATTCATCATGGCGAAGAAGTAGTAGCCGGTCGCCGTTCCCGGCTGCGCCACCCATAGCACCACGGCGGCGGATGAGAGCGACAGGATTAGGTAAGGAAGCAGGACCATCATCGGCGGCAAGGCGGATGCCTGCACGCCCTTCGGGGTGATGCGAAAATCCACGAAGGAATTGGTGATCCGGTCGCGCACCGCGTAGATCGATCCGGCCAGCGACCAGGGCCAGCGGGCGAGCAGGAAGACCGCATTTTCCCAGCCGAAGATCTTGGCGTCGCTCGGCCGAAACAGCCCCAGCGACCGCAGATAGAAGGCAATTGCGATCAGAACCGTCGGAACCGGCACGAAATGGATGACGAAATCCGGATAGCCGACATCGACGAGATTGTCTCCGCTCGTCAGCGCGATGATCGGCATGAGATACATGACCGCCATGAACATCGAAAACAGCGGATACCACAGCTCGGAAAACACGAACTGGAATTTCAGACGCGGCGGCAGGTTCGCCAAATGGCCCGGCGTGTAGCGCAACAGGACAGTCACAAGGCTGCGCGACCATTGGAATTCCTGGACGGCCAGATCGGCAAAGCTGCTCGGTCCATCGCCATGCGCGATGGCGTTGACGGCGTGGACACCGCGCCAGCCGCCGGCATTCATCATCAGCGTCGTCGAATGATCTTCGGCCAGCTCCGGCCCCAGGCCGCCGATGGCCTTCAGAGCCTTGGTGCGCACCGCATAATGCGAGCCGAAGCAGAGCGGCGCCCAGCCGTCATTGTAGCCAATCTGCAGGCAACCATGCAGCGTCGCCTCAGCCTGAAGGCGGCTGCGCGCAGCCCAGCTTTCCGCTGCATTGGTATCGCAGATGCTGGGCGCCGAGACATAACCCACAGAGGGATCGGCGAAAGGACGCATGATCTCGCGAAGATAGGTCTTGTCGGGAATATGATCGGCGTCGAACTGCGCGACGAAATCATACCGTTCATAGCCGTAATGGTCGTAGAAATAGGCGAGATTGCCTTCCTTGCAGCGTGTGCGGCGCGGCCATGTCTTGCGATGATAGGCCTCGACACCCTGCCGGGTGGAAATACGCACGCCATGGGCCGCGCACCACGATTTCACCTCCGTGGTCGGCACTTCATCCGCCAGCCAGACATCGTAATCATAATCGACCTGATCCAGCATCGCGCACAAGGTCTTGCGTACGACCTCGAACGGCTCGGACGGCGCCTTGGTAACCACCATGGCGATACGGCCGGCAACCCTTTGCCGATGCAGCGGCCGGGTGAGGCGCGCCTGGGCGAAAAGATACATGGGATAGCTGGGCAACAAGGTCGTCCAGGCAAAAATTACGGTCAGGGCGACGAAGGGAAACAGCGAAATGATATGGTCGCGCTGCAGCCACCACGTCCAGAACCAGACAAGGGCCGCAAGCCAGCAGATCACCAAGGCGAAGTAGACGACACGGCGACGGCCACGAAACAGCCGGGGCATCAGGCGGCGTTGACGCTCGTTCAGACGCGCCGGATGGCGGGCGGGGGAGGGGCGATCATGAAACAGCGTCATGATGAACCTCCAGACCAAAGGTCGGGGCGGCCGTTCGAATGATGGTGCGAATATCGGAATGCTGTGGCGTGAAATGCAGTCGCACCTCGGCGAACCGGTTGTCCGCCACGAGCACCGCCGGGTCTCCTGGTCGCCGCGCCTCGATGGAGACGGGGACGCGGATATGGGTCAGCCGCTCGATGGTTTCGACGATCTGTCGTACGGATGTACCCTGTCCGGTTCCGAGATTGGCCGCCAGGCTCTGACCGCCGTCGAGGAGATACAAGACGGCCAGCATATGGGCCCGCGCCAGATCCGTCACATGAATATAGTCACGCACGCAGGTTCCATCGGGCGTATCGTAATCATCGCCGAACACGGTGAGGCGATCGATCCGCCCGGCCGCCGCCATCAGGGCGCGAGGGATCAGATGCGTTTCCGGTTCATGGCGCTCGCGCAGCTCGCCATCGGGATCGGCGCCGGCGGCGTTGAAGTAACGCAACGCCACATACCGGATCGGATGGGCCGCCGCGTAATCCTTGAGAAGCATTTCACCGATCAGCTTGGTGCGGCCGTAAGGATTGATCGGGCATTGGGTTTCGCTCTCGCCGATCGGAAGCGCGCGCGGCGAGCCATAGGTGGCGCAACTGCTGGAAAACACCACGCGCCGCAGCCGCGTATCGATGCAGCAATCCATCAGCGCGATCATGCCGGCCACATTGTTGTTGTAATACTTGGCCGGTTCGGCGACGGACTCGCCGACATAGGCCGATGCCGCGAAATGGATGACGCAGGTTGGCTGCCATTGGCGGATGGCGGAGCGCAACCGGTCACGGTCGCGCACGTCACCCTTGATCAGCGGTCCCCATTTTACACTGTCGGCGTGGCCCGTCGACAGATTGTCGTAAACGACCGGCGTCAGGCCGGCCTGGCTGAGCATCTTACAGGTGTGGCTGCCGATATAGCCGGCCCCCCCTGTCACCAAGACCGTGTCCATGATCGCCGCTCCTCAAACGCCCACCGCCTGATGCCGCAGGGCGGCATCGAAATAGGCGATCGTCGCGAGAAGCCCGTCGCGAACATCGATTTCCGGGCGCCAGCCGAGTTGCTCGCCGGCGCGGGTGATATCCGGCCGACGCTGCTGCGGATCGTCGACCGCAGCCGGCAGGTGCACGATCCGCGATTTCGACCCGGTCATCGCCACGATCATGCGGGCGAGTTCCAGCACCGTGAACTCAGAGGGATTGCCCAGATTGATCGGCCCGGTCACAGCGTCGTCCGTGCCGAACAGACGCATGAACCCGCCAATGAGATCATCGACATAGCAGAAGGAGCGCGTCTGGCTGCCCGACCCGTAGATGGTGATCGGGGCATTGCGCAGCGCCTGCACGATGAAGTTCGATACGACACGCCCGTCGTCGGGGCGCATGCGCGGCCCGTAGGTGTTGAAGATACGCCCGACCTTGATGCGCACACCATACTGGCGCGCATAATCGAAGATCAGCGTTTCAGCGGAACGCTTGCCTTCGTCATAGCAGGCGCGTGGACCGGTCGTGCTGACATTGCCGAGATAGTCTTCTTTCTGCGGAGAGACGAGCGGATCGCCGTAAACCTCCGAGGTCGAGGCCTGAACCAGAACCGCCTTACGACGCCGGGCAAGCTCGAGAAGGTTGCGCGTGCCGATCACGTTGGTCATCATGGTGCCCACCGGATCGGCCTGATAGGCCGGCGGCGATGCCGGGCAGGCAAAATTGAAAATGGCGTCCACCTTCAACGACAGGCTGGTCCGGATATCGTGATGACGGAAGGTGAATTGCGGATGGTCGAGAAACGGCTTGATGTTTTCCAGGCGTCCCGTCGACAGACTATCGATGCAGGTCACGTGATAGTGGGCTTTGAGAAGCGTTTCGCACAAATGCGAACCCAGAAAACCCGCTCCGCCTGCGACGAGAATGCGCTGTACACGACGCCCTCGTCCAGGCGGGAATGCGATGATGTTGTCGGCGGCGGGCAATAGAGAAGTGGTGTTCCCCTTCATTGTCTTAATCTCCATACGCGTTACAAGGACCCAAAAGACCGCCCCCCAGCAGGCACAGGAAAAACCTGCGCGCGATGACGGCATCGAGCGGTAGATTTGCTGACTGCTTATGGACAGGTGATCTGAAAACCAGGCCGGATATCGGACCCGAAGACTATTCAATCATTGCTTCTTGAATATTGAACTGCGCTTCGCCGTTCGCCGCTTTTAAAGGCGACGTTCTTGGAAATACGCTTTCAGTAATACCGGGATGACCGGCAGTCTTTCATTTCAGGATTGTTCTGCCGGAAAGAGCTCCGGAGACATTGCGCGCAAGAAGCGTCAGTTGCGCAGACCGGGGGGCAGTTCTCCGCCGCCCTCGACAAGGAAGAAACGCGAGGCCGCTTCAGTGCGATTGCGCACATTCATCTTCTTATAGATGTTGCGGACATGCACCTTTACGGTATTTTCCGACAGGTTGAGCTTGTCGGCGATGATCTTGTTCTGTGTTCCCTTGCAAAGCAGATCGAGGATCTGGACTTCGCGTGTCGTCAGAACATAGGCTTCTCCCAGCCGCGACGGCGCCGTCAGCGCTGTCGGCTTCGACAAGGCCTGCGCCTTTTCCAGCGGAGTCTTGCTGGAGCGCAGCCGGCTCATCAATGCGGAGGGAAAGTGCTCGCCGCCTTTCATCAGTAAATCGACGGCGGCCATGAAGACATCCATGCGCAGATTGAGCGGCAGGACGCCGTCGATCGTGCGGGTCTCGACCAGCATGTCGAGATTGGTGTCCATCATGTCGATTGCATCGATCACAAGGCCGATCGACGCCGTCGGATGAAGACTGCGAACGCTCTGGACCGAAGCGTAAAGTTCAGATGCAGGTATTTTATAGAAGAGAACCAGCCTGACCTTGCTGTCGTCGTGTTCGACGAGTGCGTTTGAATCGTCCAGGCTGACGATGTCGCAAAGGGGGAACTTCTTCCCCAGGGTCTCGACCAGGCATTCGGAGAAAAGATCGGTCCTGGCCAGGACAAGCATTGTATCGGATGTTGCGGCGAAACTGCCGCCTTTGTTTGGATTGACGACTCTGGATGCTACCATGAACATTAATGCCTCCCTACGCCCGGCAATCTCAGCCGAAAAATACCCTCTCCATAGAACCTTCCAACTTTGGAACGGCGCTATCACTCTTTAACTATGCCCTGTCAGTCGCTCATAATGTTTATTAGTTGTTAACGATCTTATTATGAATGCGGGTAGGAATAAATGGCCCAAAGTGATTAGTTGAGTGAAAAATTGTTTAGTTCTCTTCGCAATAGATGGATATTACCGACTGAATCCACCGCATCAAAACAACGCAACCCGCGATTTCATTAGGATACATCACCTGATTGTGCGGAGACTCTAGACACCAAGCTTTGCGTCAAAACAAAACTCTGATGACAGTCTATTAAACGCATTTCTTCCAGAACTAATCAGATTTACCGAATGCAGGCGTCATATTCCTTAACCCTAATTGATGTCTAGGAATGGCGTTCGTTCCAGCGCAATGTCTGTTCGTCGCCGCAAGGTTGATCGGAAAAGGCGCATACAGTTCGTATACTCACGGAACCCGTGATGCGTACCGTGAACAGCCTCTCCGCAGAGTAAGACCCGACATTTCTGAAGACGAAACCGCGATGTGTGCTTGTCGCGGCATGGCTGACTGCGACTTTGTAATCCGTATCGCAGGCCGCTTGCGTATCGACGATCAGGTGACGGGACGTAGCATCAGAGTTGAGCGTCGCAGATGCCAAGTATCGAGTGCGTCTGTTTGTTTGTAACCATCGAAGTCACGCGTTTAAAAATCCCGTTTAGATGAGAGGGATAACGCTAGCGACTTCGGCTTTGACCGGAGGAAATGACCATGCCACAGCCCCAGATGCCCCCGAGCAATTCCGGCGGCGACGACATCACCAAGATCGGCGCGCTTTCGGATGGCTTTGCCAATACCGCGACGAATTCGACGGAAATCGATGACGGTTCGAATGGCTATATCGGCACTGCAAACGGCGATAACCGCAATAACTACAACGACAGCGGTACGCACGACTCCAACAACGACAACTCGAAAGTAATCGATTCCGGCAACGTATCCGACTCCGGCAATACGTCGGACAGCAGCACCAATGTCAATGTCAATGCAGACATCGACGTAGCAGCCGGCAATGGTGACAATCGCGAAAATTCCTATGACTGGAACTATACCGATAACACCAAGAATATTACGCACACCGACACGGACAACATCAACAAGACCGAAGACAGCTATAACTCGAAGATCGAGGATAGCTACAACGCCAAGACCGAGGATAGCTACAACACCAGCACCAGCACCAAGGTCGAGGACAGCAACAACACCAGCACCAAGGTCGAAGATAGCTATAACTCCGACAGCAGCTCGCACAGCTTCAATCTCGACAAATCCGACAACGACTTCGCCGATCTTGACAACATCAAGGGCGTCGACAACCTCGGTGTTGCCGGTGGCGATCTGACCTTCAACCTCGGCGACGACTTCTCGTTCAACCTCGATGTCAACAACCTTCTCGGTGGCGACATCGGTGGCGCAGGCTTCAGCGCCGTCCAGGCGAACCATCTGGTGGATCAGGACGTTGCCTACAACCTCACCATGGACAACGGTTACGCCAACAACCAGTTGAGCGCCAACGGTGGTAGTGCTTGGGGTGATGAAGGCGTCTCTGGCGGCCATAGCTGGTCCGCTTCGGACCTGCCGACCGCAGGCGACGACCTGACCGGCACAAGCACGGCTGATGCATCGGCAATCCTTGCAAACTCCGGCTTCCACATGGAACTGGTCCAGGGCGCCAATATGCTCAGCAACTCGGTCGACTCCACCATCGCTGGCAACGACGTCAGCCATGTGGGCGAAGATACGTCCGGCGCCTGATCCAAACCTCTCTGACGACAAAAGGCTGCACCGGCGAGTCCGGTGCAGTCATCGCGGTTTGTGATGCCGGAAGACGGCGCCGCAATTTCTGTTCGAGAGGGATCGAACAGGCCTTCGCGGTATCCGGCCTCGCGCGTTCGTAGCGGAGGCTCTTATGTATACGGAGCGAGTGAACGATATCATTGCGCATTTCATCGGCCTCTTCGACAGCGAGGTCGAGATGGCGCGTATGCGTATCCGCTATCTTGAGGGACGAGCAACCCGCGAAGACGCCTACCTGCCTCCGGATGGCCCCCTGCCGAAGTATCATTCTCCCGAAAATCTTCAGCTGATCGACTATACGCCGGGGATAAGCTATAAAGCGCCGCACTACGGTTTCGAAACCGAGTTTCATTTCGCCAGGCTCGCATTGCCTCGCCATGTCGAATTTTCCAATCCACACGGCATGTATTTCCGGCATCGCGTGCCTGAGCAGGATGCGCCTTTCGGCAGCGTCCCACCGCGGCACGAACTGGTTATTCATCCAGGCCCCGAGTCCGCCACCACCTACGTCGTCCAGGCCAATCTGTTGCAGGACGATGATTACCTGGACATGACCAACGGACCGCGCCTTTACTACGACCTTTCCTATGTGCATGAGCGTCTTGTCGAATACTGGCAGCGCGGCGAGGCAATCAATCCATTCGCCGGTTTTCACGCCACCAATACTTATGAGGGCGTGAAGGCGATCGCCGATCAGGCACATGAGACGATTTCCCACTATATCGAATCCGGAGCGACGAGCCTCGGCACGGGCAACGATCTGGATTTCCTTGCCGCCGGCAAGGAACTCAACGGCAGCTGGGTCAACGGCGAGCAATCGACCGATCTTCCCAAGCTGAAGGACTCCATGCCGGATCGCGGAATTGCCAAGCCGGAAGAGGATCCCAAGGGGGCGGACGGGCCGCTCCATCACGAGGGCGCCGAAGACAGCCTCACCGTTGCCGCGGGCGCAAACGTGCTCGCCAACGAGTATTCGCTGGTCAATACCGGCGTGATTTCTCCGGTCATGGCTGTGATGGGCGATTACCAGCAGGTGGATTCCATCGTCCAGTCCTGGGTCTACAGCGATCGCGACACAATTGACGACGTGGTCGTCAAGTCACCCGATACGCATTCGACCATCGCCAACAACATCGCTTCCTTTGCCCGCACCGCCTATGACATGCCGAAGGCCACTGCCACGAGCGACGACGGCACGCCGGCCTTCCCGAGCGCCTGGCGCGTCAGCGTCATCAATGGCGATGTCTCGTTCGTCAACTGGGTCGAACAGTACCATTTCATGACGGACAACGACGTCATGACGGTGACCTCGAACGGTTCCTCGGCCACCGTGCTGACCGGCGGCAATGTCGCTCTCAACCTCGCTTCCTTCCTGGGACTGAGCCTGCAATACGACCTGGTGATCGTCGGCGGCAATGTGCTCGACATCAACATGATCAGCCAGTTGGCCGTGCTTTACGACAACGACACCGTCAAGACGGCTGGCGGCATCAGCGCTGTGGCGGGTACAGGCGCTGGAACCGGCGCCGGCGCAACGGTGCAAACCGGAAACAATCTCCTGTGGAACGAAGCCACGATCCACAATATCGGACTGAACAACCGCTTCGATTCCTTGCCCGACTACGTGTCGAAGACCGTGCAGAACATCAACGATCGCAACGCGACCATGCCCGACGGTCTGACGACGGATCCTGTGTTTGCCGGCAAGCATGGGCTGAATGTGCTCTACATCACCGGCAACCTTTTCGATATTAACTACATCCGCCAGACAAGCGTGCTTGGCGATGCCGATCATGTTACACAGGCTGCATCCAGTGTTCTCAAAAGCAGCGTCGGCGCCAAGGTCTCGATCGATACCGGCAGCAATATTGTCGGCAACAGCGCCCATATCGTCGATTATGACAGCTTTGGCGCCAAGACTTATCTTGGCGGCCAGCTCTATTCCGATGCCGTCCTTATCCAGGGCGGTATCGTCGAAAACGATACGTCGATCGCACATCTGATGAATGGCGGTCTCGCAAACGAGATCATCGCATTCCTCCACGATGACGCGACCGCCGGACACAGCACAGATGGCGTTTTCAATGGCGGTCACGACTTGTCCTGGACGTTGGCACATCCTGCCGACGTCATGCAGACGGCGGTCGCGTGACATGAGTTTGGGTAGGAGTGAGTGGGATGAGCTACATGTTGAGAGGGACGGTTTCCTGGCAACCGCCCATGCGGCAGGACGCAGTCCGCCGCGGCGGTTCCGAAGACGACGTTATGGATGCCTGCATCAAGGCAATCGATGACGCCGTAGAGGATTTTCTTGCGGCCTCGCTGGGAAAGCCGAAACAAGCCGATGAACCGCAACCCGAGTCAGACAGCAAACCGTCAGAGATCGTTTCGCCTGCCCCCGCGATGCACAACGCTCCGGTATTGGCCGAACCCGCACCGCAAGTCATCGCATCCGTCGCCCCGCCGATATCGGTTCCGGACCCCACTGCTGAAACATCCCCCACTCCTGCGGATCCGACAACTGCCCGCGAAACGCCGTCGGCCGACCCCGCAGCCCGTGTCGAGCCTCTTCCCCGGCAGGACGTTCCTTTCGTCAAAACCATCGACAGCGACAACAGCCCGATCCGCGTCAACGAACGCCGCCCATCGACGGACGGCGGTGGCAACGATCGCACTCCCGAAAATGGCGGCGGCGGTGGCGGTGGCGGCGGTTCGAACCAGGGATTCCACAAGCGCAGCGAACCCGTCAATTTTGCCCGCAGCCTCCAGCAGGCCATGGCAGCGATCCGCCGCAACATGGCGGTGGTGATGGTGTTCACCATTGCCATCAACGTTTTGCTGCTGGCGATCCCGATCTACCTTTTCCAGATTTCCGACCGTGTTCTCAGCAGCCGCTCGATGGACACGCTGATCATGCTGACGATTGCAGTGCTGGGCGCCGTCATCCTTCAGGCCTTCATGGATTCGGTGCGTCGGTTCATCCTGATGCGTACGGCCGTGGAGCTTGAAGTACAGCTCGGTGCGCCGGTCCTGTCGGCAGCCGCGCGTGCCTCGTTGCACGGCAGCGGCAAGGATTACCAGATCCTTCAGGATCTGCAGCAGTTGCGCGCTTTCATCACATCCGGCACGCTGATTGCGTTTCTCGATGCACCGCTGATGCCGCTGTTCATCGTCGTCGTTTATCTGGTGCATCCGCATCTCGGCATCATCATCATGATCTGCTGCGTGACCTTGTTCATCATCGCTTGGCTGAACCAGAAGTTCACCGCGCGGCAATTCTCCGAAGCGAACGGCTATGCCAGCCGCGCCAATTTTCATCTCGACTCGATGACGCGCAACTCACAGATCATCAATGCGCTGGCGATGATTCCGGAAGCGGTGAAGATGTGGGGCCACGAGACGGCAGGCTCCTTGAAAGCCCATGTCCAGGCTCAGGATCGCAACATCGTCTTCTCCGGCATCTCCAAGGGTTGCCGGATGATCGCGCAGATTGCCTTGCTCGGCTGGGGCGCCCATCTTTCGCTGTCCGGCGAGTTGACGGGCGGCATGGTCATCGCAGCGTCGATCATTTCGGGCCGTGCGCTTGCGCCGATCGAAGGCGCGATCGAAGGCTGGCATCAGTTCAACCGCTCGGCAGCGGCCTATTCGCGCATCAAGCAATTGCTGCTCGGGTCGCCTTTGAATTTCGCTCGCCTGCGCCTGCCCAACCCGGAAGGACGGCTGGATGTGGAGCGCGTGTTGTTCGTGCCGCCGCCGCAGAAGAAGGTCATTCTCAACGGCATTTCCTTTTCTCTGAAAAAGGGCGAGTCGCTGGCGATCATCGGCAATTCCGGCTCAGGCAAGACAACGCTTGGCAAGATGCTGGTCGGCTCCATCGTGCCGACATCGGGCAATGTCCGCCTCGACCTGATGGATCTGCGCAACTGGGATCAACGCCAGTTTGGTGAAAGCATCGGTTACCTGCCGCAGGACGTTCAGCTTTTTCCCGGCACGATCAAAGCGAATATCTCGCGCATGCGCGACGATATCGAGGATCGGCAGATTTTCGAGGCTGCGGTTCTCGCCGACGTGCATGAATTGATCGCCGGACTGCCGCAAGGATACGAAACCGTCGTCTCCGCCGATGGTTCGCCATTGTCAGGCGGCCAGAAGCAGCGCATCGCGCTTGCCCGCGCCTTCTTCGGCGATCCCAAATTCGTGGTGCTCGACGAGCCGAACTCCAATCTCGACACGCAAGGCGAGGCGGCGCTTGCCCGCGCCTTGATGCATGCGAAGAAGCAGGGCATCACCACCGTCACCATCACCCAGCGGCCGGCGCTTCTGCAATGTGTCGACAAGATCCTCGTCCTGAAAGACGGCACCGTTGCAACCTTCGGCGAACGCATCGAGGTCCTCAAGGTACTGGCGGGCAATCGTGGTCAGCAAGGCGGCGCAGAACCGCGCATAGGGGGTTGAAATGGTCTTCAACAGAAACAAGAAAAAGGCCGACGGACCGAAGCAAATCGAATGGTATGCCGAGGTGCCGCGTTCGATCCGCCTTCATACAACGATCGGCCTTGGCGTTCTGTTCGCCTCGTTCGGAGGGTTCGGTTTCTGGGCTGCGACTGCGCCGCTTGCATCGGCGGTCATCGCCCAGGGCAGCTTCGTCGCCACCGGCAACAACAAGATCGTCCAGCATCTCGAAGGCGGCATCATCAAGGAAATGATGGTCAGCGAAGGCGACAACGTCAAGGAAGGCGACGTGCTGCTGACCCTCGACCAGACCGCCGCACTCGCCAACGAGCGGGCCTACAAACTGCGCCGCCTGCGTTTGGAGGCGATCGTCTCGCGGCTGCGCGCCGAAGCGCAAGGCGAAACGACGTTCAAGATGCCCGATATCGTGATGAATGATTCCGAGGATCCGGATATCCATGCGATCATCCAAAGCCAGAACGTCGTCTTTCACAGCAAACGGATCAAGCTCGAAGAACAGCTGAACCTGATCGACAAGAACATCAAGTCTCTGGAGTTCCGCTTTTCCGGCTATGAGGGTCAGAAAGCGGCCTTCGACCGCCAGCTCGACCTGCTGACCCAGGAGCGTGATTCCAAGGCGAAGCTCGCCGCTCAAGGGATCATTCGCAAGACCGACATGCTGGCCCTGGAGCGCGCCATCGCCGACGCCATGGGCGATATCGCCAGACTGGGCGGCGAGATGAACCAGAGCGAAGCCGAAATCGCCCGCTATCGTCAGGAAGCGGTGATCGCCATCAATGCCAGCCGCCAGGCGGCGCTCGACGCGCTGGAATCGGCCGAAGCCGACCTCGACAGCGTCCGCGAACAGGTCCGGGAAGCATCGGAAGTTCTGGAACGCACGACCATCCGCTCGCCGGTGACCGGCACGGTGGTTCGCTCCTATTTCCACACCGCAGGCGGCGTCATCACCACCGGCAAGCCGATCATGGAAATCCTGCCCGCCCATGTGCCCCTGATCCTCGAAGCACAGGTGCTGCGCACCTCCATCGACCAGTTGCACCAGGGCCAGCCCGCCGCAATCCGGCTCTCCGCGTTGAACCGCCGCACGACGCCGGTGCTGAACGGCACGGTCTTCTACGTTTCGGCCGATAGCGTCGAGGAATCCTCCGGCATGTCCGTCAAGGACGTCTATATCGTGCGCGTGCAGGTTTCGGATGCGGAAATCGCCCGCGTGCATGGCTTCCATCCGGTGCCGGGCATGCCAGCCGATGTCCTGATCCAGACATCGGAACGCACCTTCTTCGAATACCTCACCAAGCCGATCACCGACAGCATGTCGCGGGCCTTCAAGGAACGGTGAGAGCCTTGCCCTGTACGGGCGCCCGTCATGGGCGCCCGCTTTTTTCCGCGACATTTCACCGTCTCGGATTCTTCGTGAAAATTGCGCTATAATACATGCCTGTCGCAGCTCGGGAGGCTTCAGCATGGCGGCGATGCAGGATGTTTTGCTTCGGGTCGGACGGCTCAACTACGTTTGGACCAACACTGAAAGCCTTCTCATCTATCTGATCGCCCATCTGCTGCGGGTCGAGAAGGAGGCGGCTGTCGTCGTGTTTCTGACGCTGAACACGACACGCGCACGCATTGACCTCATCGAGCGCCTCGCCAAGCTCACGGCCACGCCTGCCGCCGACCGCAAAGCGATCCTGTCGCTGATGACCCGCCTCAAGAAAGAGGCCAAGACCCGCAACAAATACAATCACTGCATCTATGCCTTTGACGAGAAGGGCGAGATCTTGAGCACTCAGCTGATGCGCCTGGTCGAGGACGACAAGCACGTGCATTACGGCAAGGTGGAGAAGATGGACCAGAACGAGATTGACCATCTTGAGAAATCCATCGCCGGCATCGTCGATATCAGCAACGCCATGTGGACCTTCATCCGCGCCAGCGAGCATGTTTCCGGCGCTTTGTGATCCGGCATTGGCTTTTCCTCAGCCTCGCAGCGCGTTACGAAAAGCGATGACCGAACCGCATCATTTCTGGCAACGCTTTCATCCCGCCGCCGATTTCGAGGGGCATGACCGCTTCACCGGCGCCTATCCGGCGATCTGGGCCGACACTTGCCTGGTATTGCCGATCCGCCCGCTTGCCGGCACGCCAAACGCGCTGGCCTCGCTGATCGTCAACCAGGCGAGCTTTGCAGTACAGGATCGGCTGGCGCAGGATCTGGCGGACAAGTTGCGGCACGCCGCACCCGATATCGTCATCGGCCTGCCGACGCTCGGCCTGACGCTGGCATCCGCCGTCGCACGAGCGCTCGGGCATCCGCGCTATGTCCCGCTCGGCACATCACGCAAATTCTGGTATCGCGACGCGCTTTCCGTGCCGCTCTCCTCGATCACCACGCCCGGCCAGCAGAAGCGTCTCTACATCGACCCACGCATGCTGCCGCTGCTCGACGGCAAACGGGTGGTGCTCATCGACGACGTCATCTCGACGGGCACCTCGATCGTCGCCGGCCTGCAATTGCTCCGCGCCATCGGCATCGAGCCGGTCGCGGTCGGCGCGGCCATGCTGCAATCGGATCGCTGGCGGGCACGGATTGCCGCGGAAGGCGCCTATCCGCTGGACAAGGTGCAGGGCGTTTTTCAAACGCCCTTGCTGGAAGCCTGCGGCGATGGCGTCTGGATGCGCCCGACCGCTTAGCAGCTGCTAATCCGCGATCCGATAGGGCAGGGCGCCGCGCAGCGTGTGGTCGATGGTCAGCTTGTGCTTGAGCGGCGGCACGGCGCGGCTGGCGCAGTTCATTCGCTCGCAGATGCGACAGGAAATGCCGATCGGATCGAAGGCGGCGCGGTTCGACAAGTCGAGATCGTCGGCATAGACGAAACTATCGGCATAGGAAATCTCGCAACCCAGAGCGATGGCATAATGCGGCCTTGGCGCGCCAAAGCCGCCGCTGCCCTTGGTGATCTGCGTCGCCAGACAAAGATAGCGCACCCCGTCCGGCGTCTCGGCTAGCTGCCGGATCATCCGGCCGGGCGACTCGAAAGCCTGATGCGCATTCCACAGCGGACAGGCGGCGCCGAAGCGGGCGAATTGCAGCTTGGCGGCGCTGTGGCGCTTGGTGATGTTGCCGGCGCGGTCGATGCGGGCGAAGAAGATCGGGATGCCCTTGGCCCCCGGCCGCTGCAGGGTGCTGAGCCGGTGGCAGACCTGCTCCAGCGAAGCGCCGAAGCGGGCTGAGAGCAATTCGAGGTCATGGCGCAATTCCCGCGCCGCCTTAAGGAAGGTCTGGTAGGGCAAAAGCAGCGCGCCGGCGAAATAATTGTGCAGGCCGATGCGACAGATCTCCACCGCCTCCTCGGTACGGAACCCGGCGGCAGCGGCCACCGCGTCGATTTCACGGCCGGCGTGAAGCTGTGCGATCTGCAACGCGATCTGGAAATCGCGGGTCGCCGCCGGCGCATAAGGGTTCAACGTCAGGATGCGCGCCTTGGGATCGTAACGACGCACCTCCTCGCTGCCCGGCGCGCCACGCACGACGCGCACCCCGTATTGCCGCTCCAGATAGCTGGCGAGCAGCCCGTGACTGTCGCTATCGCCAAGGCCGAGCGCCGCCGCCAGCCGTTCGGCCAGCGTATCGATCTCATGGATATAGTTGTCGACGAAATGGAAGAAATCGCGCACTTCTTCGTAAGGCGTGGTTTCGGCCAGCGCCGAACGGCCTATGGTATCATCAAAACTCGCCAGCCGCTCGCTGTTGCGGCGATAGGCCTGATGCACCTGGATCAGCGCATGCGCCAGCCCCGGCGCATTCTGCGTCACCAGCTTCAGCTCCTGCAAGCTGGGGCTATAGGTTTCGAACAGGGGGTCGCTCAAGGCTTCCGAGAGCGCCGAGAGCAGCCGGTCGCTTTCACCGGAGGAAAAGGCTGCGATATCCACCTGGAATTTTTCCGCCAATGCCAGCAGCACGGCGGCGGAAACGGGACGCTGGTTGTTCTCGATCTGGTTGAGATAGCTGGTGGAAATGCCGATGCGTTCAGCGAACTGGCTTTGGGTAGCGCGTTGCACCTCGCGCAACTCGCGCACCTTGCGGCCGATAAAGAGTTTTCCGATCGCCATGAGCTCGCCTTGTTCGCAAATTTGCAATTTCATATTTGCATATTTGTAACTTACGCAGTTGCACGCGTTCAAGCATTTTGTTCATCCCGTGAAAGGCGTATTTGGAAAGGAAGGCCGCCGCTTCGCGGTGCGCCAATGATTTCGACTGCCAAAGGGAGGATCTTCCATGCGCGCCATTCTCGCCGAAGTGGAAGCAAGACGCGCCGAGGCGCGATTGGGCGGCGGCCAGCGCCGTATCGATGCCCAGCACGCCAAGGGCAAGCTGACCGCGCGCGAGCGCATTGACGTGCTTTTGGATGAAGGTTCCTTCGAGGAATACGACATGTACGTCACCCACCGGGCGACGGAATTCGGCATGGCGAGCCAGAAGGTCGCCGGCGACGGCGTCGTCACCGGCTGGGGCACGATCAACGGCCGCCAGGTCTATGTCTTCTCGCAGGATTTTACCGTCCTCGGCGGCTCGCTTTCGGAAACCCATGCGCAGAAAATCTGCAAGATCATGGACATGGCGGTGCGCAACGGCGCGCCGGTCATCGGCCTCAACGATTCGGGCGGCGCCCGCATTCAGGAAGGCGTGGATTCGCTTGCCGGCTATGCCGACGTGTTCAAGCGCAATGTCGAGGCTTCCGGCGTCGTGCCGCAGATTTCCGTCATCATGGGCCCCTGCGCTGGCGGCGCGGTCTATTCGCCCGCGATGACCGACTTCATCTTCATGGTGCGCGACAGTTCCTACATGTTCGTCACCGGCCCGGATGTGGTCAAGACGGTCACCAACGAGATCGTCACGGCTGAAGAACTGGGCGGCGCTTCCACCCACACGAAAAAATCCTCCGTCGCCGACGGCGCTTACGAGAACGATATCGAGACGCTGGAGCAGGTGCGCGCGCTGTTCGACTACCTGCCGCTCAACAACCGCCAGAAGCCGCCGCTGCGCCCGTTCCACGACGATCCGGCGCGGCTGGAAAACCGGCTCGACACACTGATCCCTGACAGTTCCAACAAGCCCTACGACATGAAGGAGCTGATCGCGGCGGTGGCCGACGAGGGCGAATTCTTCGAGATACAGGAAGCCTTCGCCCGCAACATCATCACCGGTTTCGTCCGCATCGAGGGCGAAACGGTCGGCATCGTCGCCAACCAGCCGATGGTGCTGGCCGGTTGCCTCGATATCGATGCCTCGCGCAAGGCGGCGCGTTTCGTGCGTTTCTGCGATGCCTTCAATATCCCGATCCTGACGCTGGTCGACGTTCCCGGCTTCCTGCCGGGCACCGCGCAGGAATATGGCGGCGTCATCAAGCACGGCGCCAAGCTGCTCTTCGCCTATTCGCAGGCCACAGTGCCGATGGTGACGCTGATCACGCGAAAAGCCTATGGCGGCGCCTATGACGTCATGGCCTCCAAGCATATTGGCGCCGACGTCAACTATGCCTGGCCGACCGCCGAAATCGCCGTGATGGGCGCCAAGGGCGCGGCCGAGATTCTTTACCGCTCGGAACTCGGCGATGCCGAGAAGATCACCGCCCGCACGAAGGAGTATGAAGAGCGCTTCGCCAATCCCTTCGTCGCCGCCGAACGCGGCTTCATCGACGAGGTGATCATGCCGCATTCCTCCCGCCGCCGCATCGCCCGCGCCTTCGCCTCGTTGCGAAACAAGCAGGTGGAAACGCGCTGGAAGAAGCACGACACGATTCCGCTGTGAAGGCAGGAAGCGATGGGGAGGACGAGAAAGCCGGAGATGACGCCCGAGGAGGCAGACAGGGACCATTGGCGCATGCTGCGCTTCATGACCCTGCATGCGGTCATCGGCGGGCTCATCGGCGCGGCGGCGGCAGCCGCCCTCATCCTGCTCGATCTCGGCGGCATCGGCACGCGCATTTCCCATGATGCGAACCCAATCGTGCCGGTGCTGCTGATCGTCGTGCCCTTCGCCTCGATTTTCGGCGGTGCGGCGACAGCCTCGGCGCTTTTGCTGATGCCCTATGAAAAGAAGTATAAAGATTGAAAACACGGGGACTGGAAAACACCTGATGTTCAAGAAAATCCTGATTGCCAATCGCGGTGAAATCGCTTGCCGTGTCATCAAGACGGCGAAGAAGCTCGGCATCGCCACCGTCGCCGTCTATTCCGATGCCGATAAGGATGCGCTGCATGTGCGCATGGCGGATGAGGCCGTGCATATCGGCCCGGCGCCGTCGTCGCAGTCCTATATCGTCATCGACAGGATCATCGACGCCATCCGCAAGACCGGCGCCGATGCCGTCCATCCGGGCTACGGTTTCCTCTCGGAGAACGCCGCCTTCGCCGAAGCGCTGGAGAACGAAGGCGTCGCCTTCATCGGCCCGCCGGTCGGCGCGATCCAGGCGATGGGCGACAAGATCACCTCGAAGAAGATCGCGGCCGAAGCCGGCGTTTCGACCGTGCCTGGCCATATGGGCCTGATCGAGGATGCTGACGAGGCGGTGAAGATCGCCGGCCAGATCGGCTATCCCGTCATGATCAAGGCGTCCGCCGGCGGCGGCGGCAAGGGCATGCGCATCGCCTGGAGCGACCAGGAAGCCCGCGAAGGCTTCCAGTCCTCCCGCAACGAGGCGAAATCCTCCTTCGGCGACGACCGCATCTTCATCGAGAAATTCGTCACCGAGCCGCGCCATATCGAAATCCAGGTGCTCGGCGACAAGCATGGCACGACGCTTTATCTCGGCGAGCGCGAATGCTCGATCCAGCGCCGGAACCAGAAGGTCATCGAGGAGGCCCCGTCGCCTTTCCTCGATGAGACGACCCGCAAGGCCATGGGCGAGCAGGCCGTGGCGCTGGCCAAGGCCGTCGGCTATCACTCCGCCGGCACGGTAGAGTTCATCGTCGACGGCAAGGCGAACAAATTCTACTTCCTCGAAATGAACACCCGCCTGCAGGTCGAGCATCCGGTGACCGAATTGATCACCGGCATCGATCTGGTCGAGCAGATGATCCGCGTCGCCGCGGGCGAAAAGCTGTCCTTCGGGCAAGGCGATGTGAAGCTGAACGGCTGGGCCATCGAAAGCCGGCTGTATGCCGAGGACCCCTTCCGCAACTTCCTGCCCTCCATCGGCCGGCTGACACGCTATCGCCCGCCGGTCGAAGGCAAGCAGGCTGATGGAACCGTGGTGCGCAACGATACCGGCGTCTTCGAAGGCGGCGAGATCTCGACGTATTACGATCCGATGATCGCAAAACTCTGCACCTGGGCTCCGGGTGAGGGGGCGCCCGCCCGCATCTCTGCCATCGACGCCATGCGCGGCGCGCTCGACGATTTCGAGGTGGATGGCATCGGCCACAACCTGCCCTTCCTCTCCGCCGTCATGGGGCAGGAGCGTTTCCGCTCGGGACGGCTCACCACGGCCTATATCGCCGAGGAGTTTCCTGAAGGCTTCACGGGCGTCGAGCCGGAAGCGGATGCGGCCCGCAAGCTCGCGGCCATCGCCGCCTTCGTCAATCTGACGCTGCAGAACCGCGCCGTGCAGATCTCAGGCACCATCGGCAATCATCGCCGGGTGATTGGGAGTGAATGGGTGGTGACGTTGAATGGCGAGGAATTCCCGGTCTCTGTCGCCACCAGCGAGGACGGCACCGCCATCCGCTTCGCTGATGACACCAAGACCGCCGTTGCCGGCGGCTGGCTGCCGGGGCAGGCGCATACGCATTTCACCGTCGATGGCGCGGTGATGGGCGTCAAGATCAACCGCGCCGGCACCGGCCTTCGCCTGCGCTGGCGCGGCATGGATGTCACCGCCCATGTCCGTTCCCCCCGCGTCGCGGAACTGGCGCGGCTGATGCCGGTCAAATTGCCGCCGGATACGTCGAAGATGCTGCTCTGCCCGATGCCGGGCGTCATCACCTCGATTGCCGTTTCCGTCGGCGACCAGGTGGAGGCGGGGCAGGCGCTCGCCACCGTCGAGGCGATGAAGATGGAAAACATCCTGCGCGCCGAAAAGCGGGCCGTGGTCAAGCGCATCGCTGCTGAAGCCGGCCAGAGCCTTGCCGTCGACGAGCTGATCATCGAGTTCGAATAAGGCTTGCGGGCGGCTGAACCCGCCCGATTAGCACCTGTTAATTGAATGAAGAGGAAGCCGGCAATGTCGGAAAAGACCCTGAAGGACTGGGAAGGCCTGGCGGAAAAGGAATTGAAGCGCGCGCCGGAGACACTGACCTGGCACACGCCCGAGGGCATCGACGTCAAGCCGCTCTATACCGCAGCGGATCTCGACGGCATCGGCCATCTGGATTCCCTGCCCGGCTTCAAGCCTTTCCTGCGCGGTCCGCGCGCCACCATGTATGCCGGCCGTCCCTGGACGATCCGCCAATACGCCGGCTTCTCGACGGCCGAGGAATCCAACGCCTTCTACCGCCGCAACCTCGCCGCCGGCCAGAAAGGCCTGTCGGTCGCCTTCGACCTCGCCACCCATCGCGGCTATGACAGCGACCATCCGCGCGTCGAAGGCGATGTCGGCAAGGCGGGCGTCGCCATCGACTCGGTCGAGGACATGAAGATCCTGTTCGACGGCATTCCGCTGAAGGAGATGTCGGTTTCGATGACCATGAACGGCGCGGTCATTCCGATCCTCGCCAGTTTCATCGTCGCCGGCGAAGAGCAGGGGTGTCCGCGCGCAGAACTCTCCGGCACCATCCAGAACGACATCCTCAAGGAGTTCATGGTCCGCAACACCTATATCTATCCGCCCGAGCCCTCGATGCGGATCGTTGCCGACATCATCGAATATACCTCGAAGGAAATGCCGAAGTTCAATTCGATCTCGATTTCCGGCTATCACATGCAGGAAGCCGGCGCGACGCTGGTGCAGGAACTGGCCTTCACGCTGGCCGACGGGCGCGAATATGTGCGCGCAGCACTCGCCAAGGGCCTGAATGTCGACGATTTCGCCGGCCGCCTGTCCTTCTTCTTCGCCATCGGCATGAATTTCTTCATGGAAGCGGCGAAGCTGCGCGCCGCGCGCCTGCTCTGGTCGAAGATCATGGAGGAATTCCAGCCGAAAAAAGCGTCGTCCCTCATGCTGCGCACCCATTGCCAGACCTCGGGCGTGTCGCTGCAGGAGCAGGATCCCTATAACAACGTCATCCGCACCGCCTATGAGGCGCTGTCGGCGGCGCTCGGCGGCACGCAATCGCTGCACACCAACGCGCTGGACGAAGCGATCGCCCTGCCGACCGACTTTTCCGCGCGCATCGCCCGCAACACCCAGCTCATCCTCCAGCATGAAACCGGCGTCACCAAGGTCGTCGATCCCTTGGCCGGCTCCTATTACGTGGAAAGCCTGACCAACGAACTTGCGACAAAGGCCTGGGCGCTGATCGAGGACGTCGAGACCATGGGCGGCATGACCAAGGCAGTCGCCGAAGGCCTGCCGAAGCGGATGATCGAGGAGGCCGCCACCCGCCGTCAGGCCGCCGTCGACCGTGGCGAAGAGGTCATCGTCGGCGTCAACAAATACCGGCTGGAAACCGAGGAACAGCTCGATATCCTCGAAGTCGACAACACCGCCGTCCGCAACGCCCAGATCCGCCGTATCGAGGATACCAAGCGCCGGCGCGATTCCCATGCCGTCACTGCGGCACTGGAGGCACTGACACAGGTGGCGAAGAGCGGCGAGGGCAACCTGCTGGCCGCCGCCGTCGAGGCTGCGCGCACCCGCGCCACGGTCGGCGAAATCTCCGACGCCATGCGCGCCGTCTTTGCCGATCACTCCGCGGTTCCCGTCGTGGTCAGCGATGTCTATGGCGATGCCTATCACGACGATCCCGAATACACCAACCTCGTCTCGCGCATCGGCGAGATGAAGACGGCGCTGACCCGCAAGCCGAAAATCATGGTCGCCAAGCTCGGACAGGACGGACACGATCGCGGCGCCAAGATCATCGCTTCCGCCTTTGGCGATCTCGGCTTCGAGGTCTTGGCTGGACCGCTGTTCCAGACGCCGGAAGAGGCGGCCGACCTCGCCATCGCCGAAAAAGTACATGTCGTCGGCATGTCGTCGCTCGCCGCAGGCCACAAGACGCTGGCGCCGCAGCTTATCGCGGCGCTGAAGGCGAAGGGTGCGGAAAACATCGTCGTGGTCGTCGGCGGGGTCATTCCCCGGCAGGATTACGACTTCCTGCTCGACAATGGCGTTGCCGCCGTCTTCGGCCCCGGCACCAATGTCATGGAGGCCGCCCGCGCCGTGCTGGACATCATGCAGGGGCGGCTGCGTAACGCCTAAGCAAAGGGGAGGGCGACGCCCTCCCTGCAGCCTTATAAAACCGTGCGAACCTTCCACAGTTCAGGGAACAGCTCTATCTCCAGCATCCGCCGCAGATAGGAGACCCCGGCAGTGCCGCCGGTGCCGCGCTTGAGGCCGATGATGCGCTCAACCGTGGTGACATGGTTGAAGCGCCAGCGACGGAAATAATCCTCGAAGTCGATGAGCTTTTCCGCAAGTTCGTAAAGCGCCCAGTATTTGGTCGGGTCGCGGTAAACCTCGCGCCAGGCCATCAGCACGGCTTCGCTTTCCGCGCGGGTGCTGCCGACGTCTCCGATCGCTTCCGCCGAGATGTCGAAGCCGTTGCGGCCAAGCAGCATCAGGGCTTCCTGATAGAGGCTCGGCTGCTCGAGGATCGCCTGAAGCTTCGCTGTGATATCGGCATCGTGCTCATGCGGCTTCATCATGACCGGGTTGCGATTGCCGGCCAGGAATTCGATGGCGCGATACTGCCAGGACTGGAAGCCGGAGGACTGGCCGAGCGCATCGCGAAACGTGGTGTACTCGCTGGGCGTCATTGTGCGCAGCACGTCCCAGGCGCTGTTCAACTGTTCGAAGATGCGCGCTACCCGGGTCAGCATCTTGAAGGCCGGCTGCAAATCGTCGGCCCGAACCGCCCGGCAGGCGGCGCGGATCTCGTGGATCGCCAGTTTCATCCACAGTTCGGATGTCTGGTGCTGAATGATGAACAGCGGTTCGTCATGCGCATCCGACAACGGCGACTGGGCGTCCAGCACCTTGTCGAGCCTGAGATAGTCCGAATAGGACATTTTCTCGCGGAAATTCAGTTCCGCGCCATCGGGGTGGGGATCGCGGCCGGTCATGTCACCTTGCTCTTCTTCAGGAATTCGGGGCGGTTCCAAAGCTCTTCCTTTATAACACGCTCCAGAACCACGGCCGCCGCCTTCACCTCTTCGAAGCCGATATAGAGCGGCGTGAAGCCGAAGCGGATGATATCGGGGGCGCGGAAATCGCCGATGACATTGTTGGCGATCAGCGCCTGCATCACGGCATACCCTTCGCGGTGGCGGAAGGAGACCTGAGAACCGCGCTTCGACCCGTCGCGCGGCGAGGCGAGCACCAGATCCGGGCAGCGTGCTTCGACTTCGGCGATGAACAGGTCGCAAAGCGCAATCGAGCGCGCGCGCACCGCCTGCATGTCGATGCCATCCCAGGCATCGAGTCCGGCATCCAGCGCTAGCATGGAGAGCATCGGCGGCGTGCCGGCGCGCATGCGCTCGATGGACGGGCCCGGGCGGTAATCGAGATCGAACAGGAACGGCGCTTCATGGCCGAGCCAGCCGGAGAGCGCCGGCTGGATCCTGTCCTGCAATTCGGGGCGCACATAGATGAAGGCCGGCGCACCCGGGCCACCGTTCAGATATTTATAGCCGCAACCGATGGCGAAATCCGCGCCAGCGCCGGCGAGATCGACGGGAATGGCGCCGGCCGAATGGGCCAGATCCCAGATGGTGACGACGCCTGCCGCCTTGGCTTTCGCGGTCAGCGCCTTCATGTCGTGCAGCCGGCCGGTCGCATAATCGACCTCGGTCAGCATCAGCACGGCGACGCTGTCGTCGATAGCAGAGTCCACCTCTTCCGGTGCGACGACCTTGAGGCTATGCCCCTTGTCGAGCGTGCGGATGACGCCGTCGGCGATATAGAGATCGCTCGGGAAATTGCCGCGATCCGACAGGATCGTGCGGCGACCTTCGCCTGCCAGCGAAAGCGCTGCCGTCAGCGCCTTGAACAGGTTGACCGATGTCGAGTCGGCGGCGATGAGGGAGCCGGCGGGCGCGCCGACCAGCCGGCCGATGCGATCGCCGACACGGTTGGGCAGGTCGATCCAGCCGGCCGTATTCCAGGCGCGGATGAGCTGGTTTCCCCAGTTATCCTTCACTTCGCTCGCCAGCCGCGTGCGCACGGCGGTCGCCATCGGTCCCAGCGAATTGCCGTCGAGATAGATCACGCCTTCCGGAATTTCGAAGAGCGCTTTGGTGCGGTCAAATATGTCGGTCATGATGCGGTGGCGTTCTTTCTCAACTGGAATCTCTGGATCTTGCCGGTTTCGGTCTTTGGCAGACTGTCCACATAGCGGATCGATCGCGGGTATTTATAGGGGGCAATGGTGGCCTTGACGTGGTTTTGCAGCTTCAGCGTCATCACTTCGTCGCCGCTCGTACCCGGGATCAGAACCACATAGGCAGCGACGATCTGGCCGCGTTCGTCGTCGGCCATGCCGATGACGGCGCATTCGGCGACGTCGTCATGGGCGAGCAGCGCCGCTTCCACCTCGGGACCGGCAATATTGTAGCCGGCAGAGATGATCATGTCATCGGCGCGGGCCGCGAAGTGGAAATGGCCGTCCTCATCCTGGTAGAAGGCGTCACCCGTGAGGTTCCAGCCCTGCTTGACGTAATCGCGCTGGCGGGTATCGGCGAGATAGCGGCAGCCGGTCGGCCCACGCACAGCCAGCTTGCCGATCGTACCGCGCGGCACCTCGTTCATGGCGTCGTCGACGATGCGCGCTTCGTAACCCTTCACAGGCAGGCCGGTGGAGCCGGGGGCGCGGTCATCAAGACGGTTGGAAATGAAGACATGCAGCATTTCGGTTGCGCCGATGCCGTCGAGAATCGGCTTGCCGGTCTTTTCCACCCAGCTGTCATAGACCGGCGGCGGCAGGGTTTCCCCGGCTGAAACGGCAATGCGCAACGAGGATAGATCGGCGCCCTGATCCATCGCCGCCAGCATGGCGCGATAGGCGGTCGGCGCGGTGAAGCTGATCGTCGCCTTGTAGGTCTCGATGATCTTGACCATGTTCGGCGGCGTCGCCTGCTCCAGAAGCGCGGCGGCAGCGCCGAAGCGCAAAGGGAAAATTGCGAGACCGCCGAGACCGAAGGTGAAGGCGATCGGCGGCGAACCGACGAACACGTCGTCCGGCTGCACGTTCAGCACATCCTTGGCATAGGCATCGGCGATGATTAGCAGATCGCGATGGAAATGCATCGTCGCCTTCGGCACGCCCGTCGTGCCCGAGGTGAAGCCGAGCAGCGCAACGTCGTCACGGCCGGTCTTCACCGCCTCGAACTTCACCGGCTTGTTGAGCGCGATGCGGTCGAGTTCGGCATCGTGATTGGCGGTGCCGTCGAATCCGACGACCTGCTCGAGGAAAGCGCTATCCTTGGCGCAGAGCACCAATTCCTCGATGATGCGCGTGTCGCAGAGCGCAAGCCGGATTTCAGCCTTGTCGATAATCTTCTTGAGTTCGCCGGCGCGCAGCATCGGCATGGTGTTGACGACGACGGCGCCGGCCTTGGTCGCCGCCAGCCAGCAGGCGATCATCGCCGGATTGTTGGCCGAGCGGATCAGGATGCGATGGCCGGGCTTGACGCCGTAATCCTCGACAAGGGCATGGGCGAGCCGGTTGCTCCAGTCGGCCAGTTCCTTGTAGGTGCGCCGCCGCCCGTTGCCGATCAGGGCGGTGTTGTCGCCGAAACCCTTTTCCACCATGCGGTCGCTCAGCTCGACGCCGGCATTCAGGTATTCAGGGTAATCGTAACCGTCCAGGAGGAATTCCGGCCACTCGTCTTGTGGCGGAAGGTTATCGCGCGTGAATGTGTCGACATGCGCCGAAGGGCTCAACATGGTTGATCGTTCCCCGTTTTTTATGAAGCAATGCCCGACGAGAACCGCATGCGCAGGTTGCGTCCGGCGATTGCCGCTATTCCGTTCCCTATGCGCTCAGGTTACACCAGCCTCAATCTATTTCAAGTTTAAAATATTTATCGATGCGACGCCTTTTGTTGGCGAAACGTCAGCGCTTGCCGCTGTGTTCGTCGGGACGGGTCACGATAAAAGTGGCGCTCGCGGCCATGACGAGTGCGACGAGCGAGGCGGCGAGGGGACCGGGATAGCTGCCGAACCAAAAGGCGGCATAGCTTGCCGCCATCAGCAGACAGGCCATGGTTTTAGCCCGACGGCTGATCGCGCCGCGCTCGCGCCAGTCGCGCAGCGGCGGGCCGAAAACCTTGTGATCCAGCAGCCAGGCTTCGAGGCGCGGCGAGGAGCGGGCAAAGGCCCATGCCGCCAGCAACAGAAACGGCGTCGTCGGCAGCACCGGCAGAAATGCACCGATAATGCCGACGACGACCATCAACCAGCCAAAGGCGATATAGACGAACCGCATGAAAGGCGCCGTACGCCAGACCTTTCTCCGGCGTCTTAGAAAACAGGCCGGTTACCGAAGAGTTGCCGGATAGCCGGCATCGTCCAGAGACTTAAGAATTTTCACGCTGTCGGCAAGGGTTTCGATGCGCACCGTCCTGGCATCCAGATCGGTGGAGACGGTGGCGGCGGTGTCGATCTCCTGCACGGCTTCGGTGATTGCCTTGACACAATGGCCGCAGGACATGTCGGGAACGGAAAGGGTCAGCATGGCTTCCTCGCTGCTTCGAATAACGCAATGCCATGCTTATGAAGCTTCCCGCCACTGGAAGGTCAACCGAATTCTCAAAAATTCCAAAGGCCGGAGAATTGTCGTTGACCTTCCTGTGACTGGAAGGTCTAGACCCATTGCCAAGTGAGAAATCCTGAGCAAGGACGAAAAGCATGACGGCCGTGAAAAGAGTGCATCTACCCGTCGAAGGCATGACCTGCGCCTCCTGCGTGCGCCGGGTCGAAACCGCCATCCGCAAGCTGCCGGATGTAGAGGATGTCTCGGTCAATCTCGCAACCGAATCGGCGGAGATCAGCCTTTTGCCAACGGCGGAAGTGGCGCCGGTGGTCGAGGCGATCCGCAAGGCGGGTTACGACGTACCGGCAAGCGTCGTCGATCTGGAAATCGAGGGCATGACATGCGCCTCCTGTGTGCGCCGGGTGGAAAAGGCGCTGGCCGGCGTGCCGGGCGTCTCGGCGGCAAGCGTCAATCTCGCCAGCGAACGCGCCCATATCGAAGGCCTTGGCACATTGCCGGCTGGCGCTTTGATCGCGGCAGTCCGCAAGGCCGGGTATCAGGCGCGGCTGGTCACCAAGGCCGCCGACGCGAAGACAGACAGTCGCGACCGGCAACTGGCGTCGCTGCGCCGTGACGCCATCATCGCGGCGATCCTCACCGCGCCGGTCTTCGTGCTCGAAATGGGCTCGCACCTGTTCATGTCTTTCCACCATTGGCTGGCGATGAGTTTCGGACAGCAGACGATCTATGTGATCTCGTTCCTGCTCGCCACGCTGGTGCAGTTCGGCCCGGGCCTGCGTTTCTATCGCCATGGCATCCCGGCGCTGTTGCGGCTGGCGCCAGACATGAATTCTCTGGTCGCTATCGGTTCCACCGCCGCCTGGGCCTATTCAACCGTCGCGACCTTCTTTCCGCAGATAATGCCGGCCGGGTCGGTCAACGTCTATTTCGAATCCGCCGCCGTGATCGTCACCCTCGTCCTGTTCGGGCGTTATCTCGAAGCCCGCGCCAAAGGGCAGGCAGGGGATGCGATCCGCAAGCTGCTGGATCTGAGCCCGCGCACCGCACGCGTCGAGCGCGATGGCGCGTTTATCGACATACCCGTCGATGAGGTGATGGCGGGCGATACGCTTGAGGCGCGTCCGGGCGAACGCATCGCCGTGGATGGAACCGTTCTAGACGGCCGTTCGCATGTCGATGAATCGATGATCTCGGGCGAGCCGATCCCGGTCGAAAAGGCTCAAGGCGCGGCCCTGCTCGCCGGCACCATCAACGGACAGGGCAGCCTGCGCTATACGGCGACCAAGGTCGGTGCGGAAACGCTGCTGGCGCAGATTGTGCGCATGGTCGAGCAGGCTCAAGGGGCGAAACTGCCGATCCAGTCGCTGCTCGACCGGGTGACGGCGGTGTTCGTACCGGTGGTCATCGGCGTTGCCATCCTCACGTTTATCGCATGGATGATCGCCGGGCCGGAAAACGCCTTTGGCGTCGCTCTGGTGCATGCCGTCTCGGTGCTGATCATCGCCTGCCCCTGCGCCATGGGCCTGGCGACGCCGGCCTCGATCATGGTGGCGACCGGCCGCGCCGCCGAAATGGGCATCCTGTTCCGCCGCGGCGAGGCCCTGCAGACGCTGAAGGACGCACGTACCGTCGCACTGGACAAGACCGGCACTCTGACCAAGGGCCGCCCGGAACTTACCGACCTCGTTCCCCTGCCGGGCTTCGAGCGCGAAGAAATCCTGCGGCTGACGGCCTCGGCAGAGGCACGCTCCGAACATCCGGTCGCCGCCGCCATCGTCACTGCTGCGACCGGGCAAGGGCTCGCCCTGTCTCCGGCCGCCGGTTTCCGCACCGAGACCGGCCTCGGCATCGTCGCCACGGTCGAGGGCCATGCCGTCCTCGTCGGCGCCGACCGTTTCATGACAGGCAGCGGCATCGATCCCGCCGCCTTGCGCGAAGAGGCGGCGCGGGCAGGGGAGGCGGGGCGCACGCCGCTTTATGTCGCCATCGACGGCAGGCTCGCGGCCCTCGTCTGCGTCTCCGATCCGGTGAAGGACACGACGCCTGCGGCCATAAGCCGCCTGCACGATCTCGGCCTCGGCGTCGCCATGTTGACCGGCGACAACCGCCGCACGGCCGAAGCCGTCGCCGGCCCGCTTGGCATCGACAGGGTGGTGGCCGAAGTGCTGCCCGGTGGCAAGGTGGATGCGATCCGTGAACTTCCCGGCCCGGTCGTCTTCGTCGGCGACGGCATCAACGACGCGCCGGCCTTGGCCGAAGCCTCTGTCGGCCTTGCCATCGGCACCGGCACGGATATCGCCATCGAAAGCGCCGATGTCGTGCTGATGTCCGGCGACCTGCAGGGCGTCGCCCGCGCCATCGCCGTCTCGCGGGCGACGATGCGCAACATTTCCCAGAACCTGTTCTGGGCCTTCGCCTACAATATCGTGCTGATCCCGGTCGCGGCCGGCGCATTTTCGGGGTTCACTGGCTGGACATTGTCGCCGATGCTGGCGGCTGGGGCCATGGCGATGTCGAGCGTCTTCGTGCTCGCCAACGCCATGCGCCTCAAACGGCTTGGCTGATCTTCTCGCAGGAGACCTGCCCGGAAAGCTCGTCGATGATCGGGCAATCCGGGCGGTCGTCGCCATGGCAATGGGCGACCAGATGGGTCAGCGACTCACGCAGGCTCGACAATTCACGAAGCTTGCGATCGATATCGACAAGCTTTGCCTCGGCGATGGCTTTGACCTCGGCGCTGGCGCGCTGCTTGTCGTCGTAGAGCGAAAGTAGCTGGCGGCATTCCTCGACGCTGAAGCCGAGATTGCGCGAGCGGTGCAGGAATTGCAGCCGGCCGATATGGGCTTCGGAATAGTCGCGATAGCCGTTTTGTGCGCGGTCGGCCGTAATAAGGCCGATTTCCTCGTAGTATCGTATCGTCTTCGCCGGCAGGCCGGATCGACGCGATGCTGCCCCGATGTTCATGCTCTCGCCTCGTCGTCACGCGAATGCTCGTGAACGGCAATGTGGGGCGAGGCGACCGCGCTTGCAAGCGCGCATGAGGCATTTCCGGGAAAAGCCGCAATCGCCGCCGGCTGCTTGCCCTGCGGGTCCGAAACGTATATGCGACAAGGGATTTTTCGCGCCGAAACCGGAGACGCGCCGAAGGTGAGCCAGAGGAGACACAGCCCGACGCACAGCCGTGCCGCGCAAGCGGCCGCGTGTCGGCGGCTGTCGCCACTGTTCTCCGGGCTGCTGTTGTTCCTGTTCGCACTGGTCAGCTTTTCGCTGGGCCACGCTCAGGTTTTGACCACCGGCCGCACCGGCGCGATGGGCGCGGAAAAGCCCGGACAGACGCTTTATGCCGGAAATCGCGACGGAAACCGCGCCACGCCCGTCATCGAACGCAAGGATCCGCCCCAATCCGCCTGGACCGGCGACGGCTGGGGCTTGACCACCGTTCGCAGCCTGCCGGATGCCAGCTTCACCGCTGCCCGCGCCGTCCTGCCCGATCCGCAAAGCGGCCCGCTACCCCTCCTGCGCGACCGTTTTGCGCGCGGCCCGCCGGCCTGATTTAATCTTTTCGCGTTTTCGAAACGCCACCGGCTTGCCCGGATCCCGCGCGGCGCTGATCGCCGCATCTTCCTTTTCCGCAAGGACCATACACATGCGTAATTCACGCTGGCTTGTCGTCAGCTATATCTTCATCATCCTGATCGGCGTGCTGATTGCGCTGCCGAACGTGTTGTCGAAAGACACGCTCGCCAAGCTGCCCAGCTGGCTGCCGCACAATCAGGTTTCGCTCGGCCTCGACCTGCGCGGCGGTTCGCACCTCGTACTCGAAGTCGATGCCGCCGATCTCACCAAGGAACGGCTGCAAAGCCTCATCCAGGATTCGCGCCGCGTTCTGCGCGACGCAAACATCGGCAATTCCTCGATCCGCCGCGTGCAGGACTACCTGCTCGTAACGCTGAACGATGTCAGCCAGCGCGATGCCGCGATCACCGAGTTGCAGAAGCTCGCCAATCCCGTCGGCATCGGCCTGACCGCCGGCCAGAGCGATCTCGCGATCACGGCGGAAGGCGATTCCGGCGTCAAGATCGCCATGACCCCGGCGGGCCTGGAACACAATATCAGCTCCGCCGTCGAGCAGAGCCTTGAAATCATTCGCCAGCGCGTCGACCAGGTCGGCGTTTCCGAACCGACCATCCAGCGCGTTGGCGGCAACCGCGTTCTCGTCCAGCTTCCGGGCGCCGAAGACCCCTCGCAGTTGCGCAGGCTGCTCGGATCCACCGCCAAGATGAGCTTCCATCTGCTCGGCAATGCCGGCGACCGCGGCGTCACCGTCCTCAAGGACGAGGAGGGCAACAGCTATCCGGTCGTCGATCGCGTCGAACTCTCCGGCGACCGTCTGTCTGATGCCCGCGTCGGTTTCGAGCAGAACACCCGTGAGCCGATCGTTTCCTTCCGCTTCGACAATGCCGGCGCCGTTCGCTTCGCCGATATCACCCGCGCCAATGTCGGCCGTCCCTTCGCCATCGTCCTCGACGACAAGGTGCTGAGCGCGCCTGTTATCCGCGAGCCGATCACCGGCGGCTCCGGCCAGATCTCCGGCAATTTCTCGGTTGCCAGCGCCAACACGCTCTCGGCCCTGCTGCGCGCCGGCGCCCTGCCGGCGAAGCTGACCGTCATCGAGGAACGCACCGTCGGCGCCGACCTCGGCAACGATGCGATCCGCAACGGCATCTATACCGGCCTCATCGGCTTCGGGCTCGTTGTCGCCTTCATGTTCTTCCTGTATGGCGGCTGGGGCCTGCTCGCCAACTTCGCGCTGATGCTCAACGTCATCCTGACCTTCGCAGGCCTGACGCTGATCGGCGCGACGCTGACGCTGCCCGGCATCGCCGGCGTCGTTCTCGGCATCGGCCTTGCGGTCGACGCCAACGTTCTCATCAACGAGCGCATCAAGGAAGAAACCCGCAAGGGCAAATCGGCCTTCGGCGCCATCGACGCCGGCTTCAGCCGCGCCTACTCGACCATCGTCGACAGTAACGTCACGTCGCTTATCGCCACCGTTCTGCTGTTCTGGTTCGGCTCCGGTCCCGTGCGCGGCTTTGCCGTCACCATGGGTCTCGGCATCGTGATCTCGATGTTCACCGCCGTCTCCATCGTCCGCGTCGTGATGATCTACATCGCCGGCAAGCGCAAACTGAAGAAGATCGACATCAAGCCGTTGCTGCCCTTCCATCTGATCCCGGATGGCACGCGCATCAACTTCATGAATGCCCGTTTCTTCGGTATCGGCCTGTCGGCCGTGCTGTCGATCACCTCCATCATCCTGTTCATCAAGCCGGGCCTCAACTACGGCGTCGACTTCCGCGGCGGCATCCAGATGGAAGTCGTGACGCAGGAGCCGGCCGATCTGGCGAAGTTCCGCGCCGGCCTCGACGGGCTCGGGATGGGCGAAGTCGCCTTGCAGGCCTTTGGCGACGCTAACCACTTCCTGGTCCGCGTCGAGCGCCAGGAAGGTGGCGAGGAAGCGCAGACGATAGCCGTTGAAAAACTGAAGGCGGAAGTCGCGCAGATCGATCCGGGCTCGAAGGTCGAACGCACCGAAGTCGTCGGCCCGAAGGTCTCCGGCGAACTGGCGACCGCCGGCGTGCTGTCCGTCCTGCTCGCCTCGCTTGCGATGCTCGTCTACATCTGGTGGCGGTTCGAATGGCCCTTCGCGGTCGGGGCCATCGCCACGCTGGTGCTGGACGTGACCAAGACCATCGGTTTCTTCGCGCTGACAGGCCTCGACTTCAACCTGACGGCCATTGCCGCGCTGCTGACGCTCGTCGGCTACTCGGTGAACGACAAGGTCGTGGTCTATGACCGCATGCGAGAAAACATGCGTCTTTACAAGTCGATGCCTCTGCGCGAACTGATCGACCTGTCGATCAACGAAACGCTGGCGCGAAGCCTCTACACCTCCTCGACCGCCTTCCTCGCCATGCTGCCCATGGCGATCTGGGGCGGCAGCGCGGTGGAAAGCTTCGCGGTGCCGATGGTGTTCGGCATCTTCGTGGCGGCGTCTTCGTCGGTGTTCATCGCCGCGCCGATCCTGCTGTTCCTCGGCGACTGGCGTCGCTCGCGCAGCAAGCGCAACAACGAGACGACCAACACGCCGGAAGAAGCGGCGGTCTGATCCGCACAAACAGCAGGGCCGGGAACAGTTCCGGCCCTGCCGAGTTCCTCCTATGGCAATTCATCCACAACCGTTCAGGGAATTGCCCGAAGATCGACGGTGCCAGCTCTGGCGCCGCTTGAAAAGAAGGAGGAACGATCTTGACGCCCATTCGCATTCCCCGGAAATCCTGGGTCGTCGTCTGCGACGGCGCGAAAGCACTCATCCTGCGCAATGACGGCGATGCCGATCTGATGAACCTGCAGGTGGTGGAAACCGTCACGCACGCGGATGAAAAGACCAGCGAACTCGGCACCGACAAACCGGGCCGTGGCCACACGCCATCCGGGACGGCACGCAGCGCCATAGAACAGACCGACTGGCACACACAAGCGGAAGAAACGTTTCTCTCCGGCGTGGCGAGCAAGATTACGGGCATTGTCGATGCCGAACAGCCGGGAACCATGGTTCTCGTCGCGCCGCCACAGGCGCTCGGCTATCTGCGCACGGCCATGCCGGCCAATACCCGCAAGGCGATCACGGCCGAGATCGCCAAGGACTATGCCCAGATGCCGGTTTCGGACATCGAGCGGCATCTCCTGAAGATGGCTGCTTAAAGTCTTCGAATAAGAAAGCGGGTGGAGCGATGTCGCTGCACCCGCTTGTCTTTGCCTGCTATTCTTTAGAACTTCGCATGCGCCAGCATGATTTCGCGGGCGAGCTGATCGAGCGGCAGAATACGCGCCACGCCACCGCGCGCGATCGCTTCCTTCGGCATCCCGAAAACCACCGAACTTGCTTCGTCCTGGGCAACGGTATAGGCGCCGGCCTGACGCATTTCATCCATCCCGCGCGCGCCGTCGTCACCCATTCCGGTCATGATGATGCCCATGGCGTTCGATCCCGCCGCGCGCGCCGCCGAGCGGAAAAGCACATCAACCGAGGGCCTGTGACGGGACACAAGCGGACCCGTGCGGACTGAAACGTGATAGCGCGCACCCTGCCGTTCGAGCAGCATATGCTTGTCGCCGGGCGCGATCAGCACATGGCCGCGCAGCACCGCATCGCCGTCCACTGCTTCTTTGACCTCGACTTCGCAGAGCGAATTCAACCGCTTGGCAAAGGCGGCGGTGAATTTTTCCGGCATGTGCTGGACGATAACGATGCCGGGCGCATTGGCGGGGAGGGCTTCGAGGACTTCGCGCAGCGCTTCCGTGCCGCCCGTCGAGGCACCGATGCAGACGACCATTTCGGTCGTCTTGGCCATGGCCTTGCCGGTCGGCGGCGGCAGAACGGCATCGGCCGTCAGTTTGGCTTGCGGGCGCGTCTTGTCGCTGAGGACGGGGCGCCGGACATTCGACAGCCGTGCCTTGGACGCCGCCTTGACCGCATTGCGAATACGTTCGGCCGATTCCGCCAGATGGTCGGCGGCGCCGATCCGTGGCTTGAGGATAATATCGACCGCGCCCGCTTCGAGCGCCTGCATCAAGGTTTCGGAACCTTCCTCGGTCAGTGACGAACACATGACCACGGGGATCGGCTTCTGCGCCATCAATTTGCGCAAAAAGGTGATGCCGTCCATGCCCGGCATTTCGACGTCGAGGGTGATGACGTCGGGGATTTCCTCACGAATCTTGCGGGCGGCCATGAACGGATCGGTCGCCGCGGCGATCACCTCGATTTCGGGATCTTCTTCCAGCACGCGGATCAGGGTCTGCCGGACGCTGGCGGAATCGTCGATGATCAGAACGCGGATTTTTTTCATGAGCGATTCTTCGTGCTTCAGATGGTCGATGTTCAAAGGTCATTATCGCACATATTCGTGCGACATGCTTCAAACCCGCTGGAAGACCGTGTTGCCGACCTGCCGGACCGGAAGATCGATGCCGGTGATCGATTCGGAATGGCCGATGAACAGGAAGCCGCCCTTCTCCAGGCAGTCGCAAAGACGCTGCAATACGCCGGTCTGGGTCTTCTTGTCGAAATAGATCAGCACGTTGCGGCAAAAGATCATGTGCATCTTGCTGCGAAGCGGATAGGAGGGATCCATCAGGTTCATGCGCCCGAAGCCGACCCGGGCGCGCAGCCCCGGAACGATCCGGACTTCCCTTCGCGTGGCATCCAACGCCGGCATGACATAGCGGTTGCGCATCTGCGCGGGGACCGGGCCGACCATGTCGGTGGTGTAGATGCCGCGCCTGGCGACATCGAGAACCTCGGTGCTGAGATCGGTGGCGATGATCCCGTAACCGAGACCCGAGCGGCCTTCGATAAATTCGTCCAGCACCATCGCCATCGTGTAGGGCTCGGCCCCGATCGAGCAGGCCGCACTCCAGGCGCGAATGTCGTAGACACCGTTGCGAACCAGTTCCGGCAGCGCCTGGTTCTTCATGAAGGTGAAATGGTTCGGCTCGCGGAAGAAATCGGTCTTGTTGGTGGTGACAGCATCGATCAGATAGATCGCTTCGCTGTCCAGCCCGTCCTCCTGGAACAGGAAGCTGCAATAGTCGTCGAAGCTGGAATGACCCGTTGCGCGCAAACGCCGGCGCAAACGGCCCTCAAGCATGGTCATCTTGGCGGCCGGCATCTTGATGCCGCTGTAATTATAGATGTATTCGGACAGTTTTTCGAAATTGCGCTTGCTGATCCGGTCGTCGGCAGACTGGAGAACGCGGCTGACTGCACTCATGAACGCGAACGCTCCTTTGAAGCAAGGACAGGGAACTCAAAACCGGGCCCGCCTATGCTGGAAAAAAGAGATGGCGCGCGCACGCGCCATGCGAAAGCAAAGACAACTCAGGCTGCGCGGCGCGACGCCAGGATCGCGGCGTCCTCGGTCGACAACAGCCGCGCCAGGTTGATGATGACGACGAAACCGTCGTCACGACGCACCACACCGTCGATATAATCCGACTGCCAGCGCGCACCGATATCAGGCGCCGGCTCGATCTTGTCGAGCCGGAACGGCGTTACCTCGAACACCCGGTCGGCAACCATGCCAAGCGTCAGCATGCGCTCGGCGAGCGGGATATCGAGCACCAGCACGCGCGTATGCGGCGTCGGCACCATGCGCGACAGACCGAGCTTCAGGCGAAGGTCGATGGTCGGCACGCCTTGGCCACGTACGTCCCGCAGGCCCAGCAGGTAGTCGGGACCGTTGGGAATCTTGAAGGCTTCCTCATGGTCGAGAATTTCCCGAACCACCTCGACCGGCACGGCGAAGACTTCATCGCCAAGTGCAAAGGTCACGAACTGGGCTTCTGCAGAACTGTTGGCCATCGTTATACACTTTCTCTGAAGGCTAGATCATCCTCATCGGGACCGCCCATGCTGAGGTCGAGGGCGAACCCCTTCGCCCGTGCCTGCTGAGCTGCGACCGAATTGCTGACATTGGCGCGGACCGCAGGCTTGGTTCCCGAACGGATCGTCCGAACATTGGCGGCAGGGGCAGGGCGCGCGGCACTGCGGGCCACCACCTTGCTGCCGCGCTGATCCTCCACCTTGAAGAAGGCGATGGAGGTCTGCAGTTCTTCGGCCTGTGCGGCGAGTTCTTCCGACGTTGCCGACATCTGCTCGGATGCGCCGGCATTCTGCTGCGTCACCTTGTCGAGCTGCTGGATCGCCTCGTTGATCTGCGAGGCGCCGATGTCCTGCTCGCGGCAGGCAGCGGTGATTTCCGAGACGAGTTCCGCCGTCTTGCGGATATCGGGAACCAGACGCGTCAGCATCTCGCCGGCTTCCTGCGCCGCCTTCACCGTATCGCCGGACATGCCGCTGATTTCAGCAGCGGCCGACTGCGAGCGTTCGGCAAGCTTGCGCACTTCCGAAGCGACGACGGCAAAGCCCTTGCCATGCTCGCCGGCGCGCGCAGCCTCGACGGCGGCGTTCAAGGCGAGGAGGTCGGTCTGGCGGGCGATTTCCTGGACGATGGAGATCTTCTCGGCAATCGTGCGCATGGCCGAGACGGCGCGGTTGACCGCATCGCCGGAGGCTTCGGCATCCTTGGCCGACTGGCGGGCGATCTTTTCCGTCTGGGCCGCATTGTCGGCGTTCTGCTTGATGTTGGCGGCCATTTCTTCCATCGATGCGGAGGCCTCTTCGGCGGACGCCGCCTGTTCGGTCGCGCCCTGGCTGACCTGCTCGGAGGACGAGGAAAGCTGCTGGCTGCCGGCGGAGACGTTTTCCGACGCGGAAATGGCATCGGCCACGACGCCACGCAGGCGTTCGACCATGCTTTCCAGCGCCAGGCCAAGCGTGTCCTTGTCGGACATCGGCTTCGGCGTCACCATCAGGTCGCCGCCAGCGATCTTGTTGGCGACATCGGCGGTCGCGCGCAGGTTGGTAACCATGCTGAGCATGGAAATTCCCAGCGTGTCCTTCTCCGAAAGAGGACGTGGATCGGTGGAGAGGTCGCCATGGGAAATCGCCGATGCGATTGCCGCAACACCCTTGAGATTGGCGGTCATCGTGTTGACCGTTATAACGAGGTCGCGAATTTCGTCGTCTGTCTTCGCCTGCACTTCCTGGTCAAGATCGCCAAGTGCGACGGCGCCGATGGCCGCCTTGATTTTCCCGAGGCCGCGGCTGATCGTTATCGCGATCCAGGCAGCTGCGGCGATGGCGATCAGCAGCGAGATTGCGGCGAGCGACAGCATCATCGCAAACGCGTTATTATATAATGCGTCGGCTGTCTTATCGGCTTCGGAGATACTCGATGAGGTCAATGCCCCGATCTCCTGTACCAAGCCATCCAGTTTATCGGACGCAACGGTTCCGTCCGTTTGGTTGACCTCTAAAGCCGCACTGGTCTGTCCGCTTGCGACAAGATCGACGATACGGTCGTTGACCGTCCGATAATCTTTCCACAACGCCTCGACTTCCTGCCATTTGGGTTTGAATGTGTCAGGGGCATCCTTGGTGCCGGCGGCAAGAACCTTTTCGAAGCCCTCCCGTTCCTCGATGATGGCCTTGCGTGCTTTTTCAGCTCGCTCGGGATTGGCCGCCAGTAGCAAATCACCTTCCGCTAGACCCAAGCCATCGAAATGAGCCGCCAGATCATTCGCGAAATTATCCTGCTGCACCGGTCCTTCTAGCATCCCGTTACGCAGGTTGTTCATTTCCTGCAGACCACTGATTCCAAGATATGCGGAGCCAGCGCCGCTAAGAATGAGCAAGCTGAATGTCGTGATGAGCTTGGTTTTGATGGTAACTCGCATCGCTTTGACTCCGCTGTATTTACTTTCCGGGCGACGGCCCGCAAACCGTGACGATGAGGCCGGAGATGCATTCACCACTCATCGTCTGCCGCTTTCGCGCGCATAGGGCCGAACCCTCATCGTTCGGCTATCGATGGCCTCGGGACGGAGGCCATCGACATCGTCAAACCTTACGCGCTCTGACGGAAGGCGTCGTCGTCTTCGTCAGGGCCGCCCATGCTGAGATCAAGCGCAAAACCCTTGGCTCGCGCCTGCTGGGCTGCGACGGACTGGCTGGACGATGCCTTCTGTTGCGGTTTTGTCGCTGGTTTGATCGGACGCGCCGGTGTCTTTGCCGATGCGGCCTTGCGCTGCTGCGGCTTCGAAGCATGACCACCGTCGTCCACCTTGAAGAAGGCGATGGAGGTCTGCAGTTCTTCGGCCTGTGCGGCGAGTTCTTCCGACGTTGCCGACATCTGCTCGGATGCGCCGGCATTCTGCTGCGTCACCTTGTCGAGCTGCTGGATCGCTTCGTTGATCTGCGAAGCGCCGATGTCCTGCTCGCGGCAGGCGGCGGTGATTTCCGAAACCAGTTCCGCCGTCTTGCGGATATCGGGAACCAGACGCGTCAGCATTTCACCGGCTTCCTGCGCGGCCTTCACCGTATCGCCGGACATGGCGCTGATCTCGGCAGCGGCAGACTGAGACCGCTCGGCGAGCTTGCGCACTTCCGAAGCGACGACGGCAAAACCCTTGCCATGCTCGCCGGCGCGCGCAGCCTCGACGGCGGCGTTCAAGGCGAGAAGGTCGGTCTGGCGGGCGATTTCCTGGACGATGGAGATCTTCTCGGCAATCGTGCGCATGGCCGAGACGGCGCGGTTGACCGCATCGCCGGAGGCTTCGGCATCCTTGGCCGACTGGCGGGCGATCTTTTCCGTCTGGGCCGCATTGTCGGCGTTCTGCTTGATGTTGGCCGCCATTTCTTCCATCGAAGCGGAGGCCTCTTCGGCGGATGCTGCCTGCTCGGTCGCGCCCTGGCTGACCTGCTCGGAGGAAGAGGAAAGCTGCTGGCTGCCGGCAGAGACGTTTTCCGACGCGGAGATGGCATCGGCCACGACGCCACGCAGGCGTTCGACCATGCTTTCCAGCGCCAGGCCAAGCGTGTCCTTGTCGGACATCGGCTTCGGCGTCACCATCAGGTCGCCGTTGGCGATCTGGTTGGCGACATTGGCAGTTTCGCGCAAGTTTCCGGTCATCGTCGTCATCGCATTGATGAGATCGCGGATTTCGTCATTGCTCTTATGCGTGACGTCCTGGCTAAGGTCGCCGATGGCGACGGCATCCGCCAGCCCGACAGCGCGGCGCAAGCCGCTCGAAATGTTGAGCACGATCCAGATTGCAAAGGCAATCGAGATGACAGCGACGACGCCGACCATGGTGAACAACATCAGGCGCGATTGCGTATACTGAACATCGGTCGCGGCATCGGTTTCCTTGACATTGCCGGTCACCGTATCGTTGAGCTTGCCGAGAATGCTCAGCAGCTCTCTGGTGACCTTCTGGCCTTCGCCCATGGAAAGGCTGGACGCCTGCGTGTTGGATTCCTGGGTGTTCTGGGTTGCAAGCGCGGCGATACGGTCCTGGATGCCCGTCCATTGCGTGTACAATTCGCCGAATTTCACCATGCTTTCGCGTATCTCGAGATCTTCGGACTGGGAAAGGCGCTCCTGAAGCGTCTTGATGATGCCGCGCTGCTGCGTGATCTCATTGATATATTCGCCGATCCGCGCGGCGTCGGTATTCAGGATCGAATCCTTCTCAGCCCGGATCGAACCGTAAACAGCATCTGACAGATCGCTGGAATCACGCAGATTTGCGACCGGGCCATCGACCATCACCGTGATCGCGCCGTTCAGCGAAGAGAGATTGTAGATCGCCAGCCCCGCCATCGCACACGTCATAAAGACGATGAAGGCGAAAACCAGCCCAAGTTTCAGTTTAATGGTAAGGCGCATGCTTCGATATCCTACTTGTTATCAGTCCGGGCGAAGGCCCATGATCCGTTACAGCAAGGGTAGCGATGCATTCACGCCGTGCCGTCCGCTTAGTTGCGCATCTCAAGCCGGACAAGCATCGTCCGGCATTGACGGCCGCGGTAAGCGGCCGTCGGGAATTCTTGAACGATCGACTCCTTAAGCGCTCTGGCGGAAGGCGTCGTCGTCTTCGTCAGGGCCGCCCATGCTGAGGTCGAGGGCAAAGCCCTTGGCCCGCGCCTGCTGGACAGCAACCGTCTGTGCAGGAGCTGCCTTGGCATAAGGTTTCGCCATCTGCTTGATCGGGCGAACCGCCGCCTTTGCCGGTGCGGCCTTGCGCTGCTGCGGCTTGGCGGCGTGGCTGCCGTCCTCCACCTTGAAGAAGGCGATGGAGGTCTGCAGTTCTTCGGCCTGTGCGGCGAGTTCTTCCGACGTTGCCGACATCTGCTCGGATGCGCCGGCATTCTGCTGCGTCACCTTGTCGAGCTGCTGGATCGCCTCGTTGATCTGGGAGGCGCCGATATCCTGCTCGCGGCAGGCAGCGGTGATTTCAGAGACGAGCTCCGCCGTCTTGCGGATATCGGGAACCAGGCGCGTCAGCATCTCGCCAGCTTCCTGCGCCGCCTTCACCGTATCGCCGGACATGCCGCTGATTTCGGCAGCGGCAGACTGAGACCGCTCGGCGAGCTTGCGCACTTCCGACGCGACGACGGCAAAACCCTTGCCATGCTCGCCGGCACGCGCAGCCTCGACGGCGGCGTTCAAGGCAAGAAGGTCGGTCTGGCGGGCGATTTCCTGGACGATGGAGATCTTCTCGGCAATCGTGCGCATGGCCGAGACGGCGCGGTTGACCGCATCGCCGGAGGCTTCGGCATCCTTGGCCGACTGGCGGGCGATCTTTTCCGTCTGGGCCGCATTGTCGGCGTTCTGCTTGATGTTGGCGGCCATTTCTTCCATCGATGCGGAGGCCTCTTCGGCGGACGCCGCCTGTTCGGTCGCGCCCTGGCTGACCTGCTCGGAGGACGAGGAAAGCTGCTGGCTGCCGGCGGAGACGTTTTCCGACGCCGAGAGCGCATCGCCGACGACGCCGCGCAGACGCTCGATCATCGAGTCGACATAGGCGAGAAGGTCGCCGATTTCATCCTGGCCCTTGTGCTCGGGAACTCGCGTCAGGTCGCCCTCGGCAACCGAACGCACGGCCTCGCTGGCGCGGCGCAGGCCGCGGGAGATCGAGAGGATGATCCATAAGGCGGCCGCGACTGCGATGAGCGTCGAAGCAGCCAGCAGCGTCATCAAGGTCAAGCGGCTATTTTCATAGGTTGTGACGGCGGCCCGCAAGTCTTCCTGCTGGCGCTCGGCATTGAAGGCGACCAGATCGGAAAGCGCCTTGACCGCGGCCTCACGGGCCTCGCGCATCGGACCATTGGCCATCTGGATGGCGCTTGCGTTATTGTTCTGGCGCGCCAGCACCTGCAGATCGGCCATCTGGCCCCAGTAAAGCGGCCATTTCTGATCGAAATCTTTCAGCATGCCGCGGCCGGTATCGGTCGTCAGCCGCGCACGAACGTCATCGCTTGCCTTTGAAAGCCACTCGTTGTCCTTGGCCATATCCTTGGTGATCGTATCGATCTCGGCAACATCGGAGCTGAGCAGCATCTGGCGCATACTGTTGGAAATACGCGTTGCTGCCGTCTGCATTTCGCTGAGTTCGATACTGTTGGCGGCACGGCGATTGACCACCTGATCCATCTTGTCGTTCAAATCGGACAGGCTGTTGACGGCGACGAACATGCTGACGCCCGAAAGCGCGATGACGGCTGCGAAAGTGGATATCAGTTTGGCTTTGATCGTGACGCGCATGGTCGAATTCCTCTTGTTGGGCTGAGCACAGTTTTCAGTACTGGCGTCACTTTTCGGCCTGGGTGGAGAAGATCACTGCAAGATCGGGAACGATGATGAAATCCGTGCCGCGCTTGACGAGGCAGGAAATGAAGTCGGCCCGCCATCTCATGCCGACACTCGGCGGAAGCTCCGACGCCGTTCGCGCCAGCGTCGTTACTTCGTTGACCTTGTCGGTGCGGATGCCGATCAGGTTGATTTCGCCTTCGAATTCCATTTCGATGACGATGATGCGGCTGTCGATGGTGGCTTTCACCGCCTCCATGCCGAAGGCGATGCGAATATCGGCGAGCGGGATGACCCGACCACGGAAATTGATGACCGAACCGACGAAATCCTTGGACCCCGGAACCGACGTTTCCGGCACGAGATCGAGAATTTCACGGACGATGACCGCTTCCAGCGCGAAGGTCTCGCCGGCAATGTCGAAGGTCAGGACTTCGATTTCCTCGGCATCGTGCCAGACGGCATCGGGAACTTTTCTCAGCGGCTGGTTCATCCGGCGATACGCATCTGCGCCTCCTGCTGCTGGCCTGCCGCCACGAGGTGGACGACATCCAGAATGAGAGCGACGGAGCCATCGCCAAGGATGGTTGCACCGGAGAATGTCGCGACGTCATGGTGCAGTTTCGACATGGCCTTGATGACCGTCTGATGATCGCCGATGATCTGGTCGACCACCAGACCGACGCGTTCGGCGCCGGTGGAGATGACCACGACCTTCTGATAGGGATCGGGTTTCGTGCCGGTGCGGAACAGATCCCGCAGGCGGATGAAGGGCACGAGGCTGTCGCGCAACGAGATGAAGGAGCGGCCGCGCGAGCGCAGATCCTCTTCCAGCGACAGTTCCAGGCATTCCTCGACTGCCGACAGCGGTATGACGTAGCGGCCGCCGCCGACCCTGACCAGCAGGCCTTCGATGATGGCGAGCGTCAGCGGAATGCGCAGCGAGATTTCCGAACCTTCGCCTGGCACGGTCGAGACGTCGATCGCGCCGCGCAGCGCATCGATGGTCTTCTTGACCACATCCATGCCGACGCCGCGGCCGGAGAGATTGGTAACCGCCTGCGCCGTGGAGAATCCCGGCTGGAAGATCAGCTGCAGCACTTCCTGGTCGCTGAGCACCGCATTCGGGGCGATAAGGCCGGAGGATTCCGCCTTGGCGCGCACCCGTTCGCGATCGATGCCGCGCCCGTCGTCCTTGATGGTGATGATCACTTCGCCGCTCGCCTGACGGGCGGAAAGGGTCACCCGGCCGGCCTTTTGCTTGCCCGAGGCCAGACGTTGTTCCGGTGTTTCCAGACCGTGGTCGACGGAGTTGCGCACCAGATGCACCAGCGGATCGGCCAGACGTTCGATCACGGTCTTGTCGACTTCCGTGGTTTCCCCTTCGGTCACAAGCTCGATGACCTTGCCGGTTTCGCGCGCGAGATCATGGACCAGGCGGCGGAAGCGTCCGAACAGCGTGCCAACCGGCACCATGCGCAGAACCATCATCGTGTCGCGCAATTCGCCCGACAGGCGCTCGATATCTTCGGAGACGGCGCGCATCTGGATATCGGCATGGCCGGCCAACTGACGCAGGCGCGACTGGGCGATGACGAGCTCGCCGACGCGGTCCATCAGTTCGTCGAGACGTTCGGCTGGCACGCGAACGCTTTCGGCGGCGCGGTTCTGTTTGGCATCGGCAGCAGCTGGTGCCGCTTCCTTCTGTACCGGCGCAGGCACGGCGGCCGCAGTCGGGGCAGCTTCGACGGGTGCTGCGCGTTCAACGGCAACCGGCTGTGCGGCAACTGCAGGCTTTTCGGCCTGAACGGTGGGAGCGGCCTGAAGCGGCGCGATGTCGAGTTCCATATCGTCCATCACGAAGATGAACACGTCCTCGATTGCCGATTTCGGCTGCGCGGTTACCAGTTCGACGGTCCACACGGCATGGAGATCGCTGGGATCGAGAACATCCAGCGAGGGCAGGGAGGGAAAGTCGACCTTGATCGTCGCCTTGCCGAGGTCGCGCAATTCATCCAGCAGACCGAGCGGGTTGGTGCCGTTGGCCATGGCGTTGCGCGGCAGGCTGAAACGCACGCACCAGGCGGTTTCCTTCAGCGCCGCCGGCTTGGCGGGCTCACCGTTCTTGACGGCATCGACGGCTCGGTGCAAGTCGGCAAGGATCTTGGCGCCGACCGGTTCCAGTTCATCGGACGGCCGCTCGACCAGCAGCCGCATATGGTCCTTGGCTTGAAGCACCACAGAGACGATCTCGACGGTGGCGGCGACTTCGCCCTTGCGCACCTTGTCGAAAACGGTCTCGCAGTGATGCGTGAAGGCCGCGAGCGCCTCGAAGCCGAACATCGCGCCCGATCCCTTCAGAGTATGCAGGCTGCGAAAGACCGCATCGATCTCATCCTTGTTGGAGAGATCATGCATGAGATCGAGAAGGCCGGTCTCGATCTGCTCGAGAAGTTCGGCCGCCTCCGTCCTGAATACTTGAATGGGATCGGGAAAACTCATTTTCCGAGGACCTTCCTGACGATCTTGACGAGATTTTCCGGGTCGAAGGGCTTGGTGAGCCAACCGGTTGCGCCGGCCGCCTTGGCGCGGGCCTTCATGTCGGCATCGGATTCCGTGGTCAGGAAGATGATCGGCGTACCGGTCAGGCTCGGCACCTTGCGGATTTCCTCGATCATAGTCAGCCCATCCATGATCGGCATGTTGAGATCGGTGACGATCAGATCGAATGTATCCGCCTTGGCCTTGTCGAGACCTTCCTGGCCATGAACCGCTTCTGTGACGTCATAGCCGGCATTGGACAGGGCGACACGGGTCGTCAGCCGGATGCTGGCAGAATCGTCAACGGTGAGAATACGCGCACTCATACTTTATCAAACCTCACGATGGAGCCAGAACGAAGCGTGTTCGGGCGATACCTGGTCCAGAAAGCCTGCTCGCTTGAGCACATCGAGAACCGCACCTTCGGCCGGCGCCGAAAGCGTTAACGTCTTGCCGGCGACCTTTGCGTAAAGACGGGCGGCCTCGATCATCTGAACAAAACTGAAATCGACTTCGCGGCAGGCCGAAATGTCGAGCACGACCGCGTTCTCGCCTTGAAGCGCGGCCAGAAGTTCCGGCTGCAAATCCTTGACCGTACGGATGTTTGCCTTCTCAGGAAGACTTGTTTCGCTTCGGTTTTTCTTGACTTCAGCCATCTCAACCCCCGCCGATGACAGCGCTTCTAATCGTCAACGAAGGTTTCATTTCAGACTTAACAAACAGTAAATGGGCACCACTCAAAGATGCCGGTTCTGTCCCAAAAACGCGTATGAATTCTCGCCTGTTATTTCTTGGGTTGCGTGAAAAATACTCGTGCTTGACGGCAATTTGAAAAGGCGAAATTCGAGCTTTTTGCTTCAGGCGCCATTAACACTAACTGTCAAAAGCAAGCTCGCTGAGCAGATTTGCCGCATTCGAGGAGCGTGCGTTTACCTGTTTTTTGCCCACCGATAGTATTTTCGAGAAATTCTAATAAACAAGCGAAGGTATCGCCGTGCAAGCCAGCGCTCATATTATAAAAGACTTCCAAAACAACGACCGCTCAGCGCTCGATACCATGCTTCTTGGCGCCCATAGCCAAGTTGAGGCGCGTTTTCTTGATGGCGGCGCGGTTCTTCTTTCGATTATGGATGTCATTGCCAAACTGATCGGCTCGCTCGACCGCCTGACAGGCTCGCTCGACCAGGAGACAACGCAAGGCACGGTCGGCGGCATCCTCAAGACCGCGGAGCGGCTTGCTGAGCTTCCTGCGCGGGAGGAGGGGCGGCAGCAGAGCTTCGAGACGCTGTCGGCTACGGCGGCCAAGATGCATTCGCATGTCGCCGATATGCAGGAGACGATGCGCTACCTGCGTACTTTCGCGCTGACGGCCAAGATCACCGGCGCCGGTATTCCCGATTTCGCCGGCTTTGCCGAGGAAATCCTCGAGCGCATCCAGTCGGGATCGTCCGAAGTCAACCGCTTCGCGACGCAGCTTTCGACCCTGGATTCGCAGTTGCGCCGCGCGCGCGGTTTCGCGGCAACCATTGCCACCGAATACTCAAAGACGGTGCCGCAGATCGTCACCGATCTCAAGGAAAACGCCGCCAAGGTCGGCACCCATCACCAGAAGCTCGGCAAGATCGCCCAGGACGTCTCGCGCCTGGCGCGCGGCGTGCAGTCCAAGATCGCCACGGTGCTTTCGGCGCTTCAGATCGGCGACATCACCCGCCAGCGCATCGAACATGTGCAGGCGAGCTTCCGGCTGTACGAGGAACTCGTGGCCGGCGACGCCGCGCTGGATGCTGACGCCAAGGCGCGCATGATGAACGTCGTCTATCATCTCGCCGCTGCCCAGCTTGCGGAAATGGTCGAGGACTTCCAGCGGGAAAGCCGCAACGTCGTGAAAAACATGTCCGGCTTCGTCGACGACACGCGCCAGATCATGCAGCTTCGTGACGCCATGACGAAAGGCGGCGACGGCTCCGGCCAGAATTTCCTCAAGACGCTGGAAGGCAGCGTCGAGGCGGGCGCTGCGCTCGTCGGCCGCGTCAAGGTTGCCAGCGGCGAGGCCGATCAGGTCGCCGCCTCGACCACCGGCACAGCCAAGGACCTTCTGGCGGCGATCACCGTCATCCGCGCCATCAAGAGCGATATCAACTACATGGCGCTCAACACCAATCTGCGCTGCTCGCGTCTCGGCGAAGAAGCGCGCTCGATCAACGTCGTGACCGCCGAGCTTCGCCTTTTCGCCGCCAAGCTGGAGGAATCGGCAGAGACCGTCGTGCAGCAGTTGACCACGCTCGACGGCGCGGCGCAGGGGCTTGCCGCCAATGGCGCAACCGGCTCCGATACCATCGACCAGCCGCTTGCCGAAGCGCTGGACATGATCCGCAATGCCGGCACGACGATGGACACGCATCTGGCCGAATTCGCCGCCGAAGGCGATCAGGTGTTCAACCAGGTCGGCCGCTCGATCAAGACGCTGGATTTCGAAAGCGAACTCGGCGACGTTCTGGAGCGTTGCGCGGCAGAACTCGCCCGCCTTGCCGGACCTGACATCGCCGATATTTCCGACCTCTCCGCCAAGGCCGAGGAACTCGGCCAGCGCATCCACAAGACCTATACGATGGCGCAGGAACGCACGGTGCATCAGTATTTCCTGCCGGCGACCGCCGCCAATGCGCCGGCTGTCGTCGAGGCGCCCCCGGCCGCATCGAGCGGCGACGAAGACGAGGATCTGTTCGCCGACGCGCTGTTTTAAGCGTTCTATCCACGATCAAACCGCGCCGAACCCCTTGAATTGGGGATCGGCGCGGGCGCTGTCCTTGACATTGCCGGCAGGAAAAACGAGGGTCGGCCGCATCTCCCCCACGGCCGGAACCGATCAGGACAGCGACGTTGCGAATTCTTCAAGAAGCCCATTTCCCCGAATTGCCGAACTATTATCGCGGCAAGGTCCGTGAGAATTACGACCTGCCGGACGGGCGGCGCATCATCATTTCCACCGACCGTCTCAGCGCCTTCGACCGCATCCTCACCTGCATCCCCTACAAGGGCCAGGTGCTGACCCAGACGGCGCGCTACTGGTTCGAAAAGACCGGCGACATCTGCCCCAATCATGTGCTCGACTATCCCGATCCCAATGTGGTGATCGGCGAGCGGCTGGATATCCTGCCGGTCGAGGTCGTGGTCCGCGGCTATCTCGCCGGCACCACCGGCACTTCGATCCTGACGCTCTACAAGAAGGGCGAGCGCGAAATGTACGGCGTGCGCTTGGCCGACGGCATGCGCGACAACCAGAAGCTCGACCAGCCGATCATCACGCCGACCAGCAAGGCTTTCGACGGCGGCCATGACGAACCGCTGACACCCGACGAAATCGTCTCCAAAGGCCTGCTGACGCAGGCGCAATGGGATACGCTGTCGCGCTATGCGCTGGCGCTTTTCGCCCGCGGTCAAGAGCTTGCCGCCGCGCGCGGCCTGATCCTCGTCGACACCAAGTACGAATTCGGCACGGACAGAAACGGCGTCATCAAGCTCGCCGACGAGATCCATACGCCCGACAGCAGCCGCTACTGGATCGCCGCTACCTACGACGCCGCCTTCCAGGCCGGCACGCGGCCTGAAAGCTTCGACAAGGATTTCGTGCGCGCCTGGGTCGCCGAGCGCTGCGACCCCTACAAGGACGACATTCCGGAGATCCCGCAGCAACTGGTCGAAGACACCTCCAAGGTCTATATCCGGGCCTTCGAGCAGATCACCGGTCAGACTTTTGTTCCCGATGACAGTTTCGACGCGCCGCGCGACCGTGTCAAAACCAATCTTGCGCCCTATTTCACAAAGAGTTGAAGTTACGCGCGACACGCGCGATAGTGAATCACCAAGGGAACCTTAGCGTGCCCGGGCCGTTTCGTCCGGGCTCCATCGCAATACCGGAAAACGTCAATGGACGGTTTTGCTTCAGGACGTACCTATAGGGCCGAGGACAGAAAACACATGCGCAGGCCGCGTCGAAAAGCCGAGGAAACGCGCGAGGATATCCTGTTGAAAGCGGAAGAACTGTTCCGCGCCCAGGGTTTTTCACGGATTTCCATTGCCGACATCGCGGCGGCGCTCGACATGTCGCCGGCCAACGTCTTCAAGCATTTCCACACCAAGACCGATCTGGCGGTAACGATCACCGAGCGTCATATCAAGCGCATGACCGAGCGCTTGGCGACACTGGACGAGATCGTTCCGCCGGAGGACAGGCTGCTGCGCGTCGCCCAGCGCCTGATGGAAAGCCACCTCCACGACCTCCAACAGAGCCCGTATATCTTCGAAATGGTGCTGATGACCGCCGACACGGAATTTCCGAGCGGCCTGCTTTACAAGCGCCTTCTCGAGGAGAAGTTCGAGACGATCATCCGCGCCGGCGTCGCGGCCGGCATCTATCATTGCGCCGATCCGGCGCAGAGCGCCAGGGCCGTCAGCGCCGCTCTCGCCAGCGTCCTGCACCCCGTCTTTCTGGTGCGCTGCGAAAAGGACGAATTGCCCGAGCGCTGCAGAATCCTTGTGGATCTCATCAATACCGCACTGCAAAACCCGCTTGCCAAGTGACGATCCATGAGATACGTCACTTTCACGACGATGCCGGACCTCCTCCGGTGTTTCCTATCGACGTGAAGTGTTGCAAATAGGTCGACCCGATGACAATTCGATAATCGGAACAACGGTCTTCCGAAAATTGGCCTTTGTAAATTTCACCTGAAGCAACACTCTCTTACCGTGCCCGACCCGGCAGGTACTTAACCGGATGGAGATTCTCATGGCCCGACGTCATGTGTTGATCATCGCCCTCCTTGCCGCGGCAGGCATGGTTGCCGGGTGCAATGAAAAAGGCGAACAAAAGGCGGCAGGCGCCGGCGGTGGAGAAGCCGCTGCGGCAGCACATGAAGCCCCTGTCAGCGTCGTCACCATGAAGCAGCAGGAACTGCCCTTCACCTCGCGCCTTCCGGGCCGCGCGGTTGCGTTGCAGACCGCCGAAATCCGGCCGCAGGTTTCAGGCGTCATCACCTCGGTCGCCTTCAAGGAAGGCGGTACGGTCTCCAAGGGCGATTTGCTCTACCAGATCGAGGATCGCAGCTATTCGGCAGCGCTCGCCCAGGCTCAGGCAGCGGTGGCCAAGGCGCAGGCCGCCGTGCCCACCGCCGAAACCAACCTGGCCCGCTACGAGCGGCTGGTAAACAGCGGCGCGACCCAGATCGAGTTTGAAAACGCCAAGGTCACGCTGCTGCAGGCCAAGGCCGACGTCGAATCGGCACAGGCCGCCCTGCGTTCGGCCGAGATCAACCTCGACTACACCAAGATCCGCGCGCCCTTCGACGGCATCGCCAGCGCCACCGGCATCAATGTCGGCAACGTCGTCACCGCCAACCAGACCACCTCGATGATGACGCTGCGCCAGATCAACCCGATCTACATCCAGCTGACGGAATCGAGCACCAATCTCCTGAAACTCGAGCGTATGCTGGCGTCCGGCGACCTCAAGGGTTCGCCGAAGGATGCGGTCATCCGGCTGACGCTGGAAGACGGCAACGAATACGACCACACCGGCACGCTCGACATGTCGGAAATGGCGGTCAGCGAAACCACCGGCACCTTCAACATCCGCGCCGTCTTCGAGAACCCCAATCACCGTATCCTGCCGGGCATGTATGTCCGCGCAACCGTCGAGATCGGCCGTGAAAACGGCTACCTGATCCCGCAGCGGGCGGCGACGCGCGATGCGCGCGGCAATCTGAACGCCCAGTTCGTCTCCGCCGAAGGCACTGTCGAGACCCGCACCTTCGATGATGCGCGCACCTCGAACAATTCCTGGCTGGTGACCAAGGGCATCAAAGATGGCGACAAGCTGATCGTCGATGGCTTCCAGTGGATCGGCCCCGGCGCCAAGGTCAAGCCGGTCGAGGTGCAGATCGACAAGGACGGCCTCGTCGTGGAGCAGACCGCGCAGGCGGCGCCCGCAGCGCCGGCCGCCCCGGCGGCCGCCAACTGACGCCTGAACCCCTGCGGCCCGCGCGCGTCCTTCGCGCTGCAGGTCGCAGTTTCGATGTGTAGCAGCGCCCCTTTGCGCGTCCCTGCGATGCGCGGGCCTGTCCGAACCGTTTCGAACGTCTGGAAGAACCAGCATGGCTCATTTCTTCATCCAACGCCCGATCTTTGCCTGGGTCATTGCGATCGTCATCATGCTGGGGGGCGCGCTGGCGATCTTCACGCTGTCGATTTCGCAATATCCGGAAATCGCCCCGACCACGGTGCGCATCTCGGCCGCCTATAATGGCGCCAGCGCCGAAACCGTCGAGAAATCGGTGACGACGCTGATCGAGGACGGCATGACCGGCCTCGACGACCTGACCTACATGACCTCGTCCTCCACCACCGGCAGCGCCGAAGTGACGCTGACCTTCGGTAATTCGGTCAACCCGGATATTGCCCAGGTGCAGGTACAGAACAAGCTGCAGCTGGTGCAGTCGCAGTTGCCCGACGTCGTGCAGCAGGCCGGCATCACCGTGTCGCGCTCGACGTCGAGCATCCTGATGGTCGGCGCGCTGGTCTCGGTCGACGGCAAGCGCAGCTCCGTCGATCTCGGCGACCTCGTTTCCAGCCAGATCGAGGACCAGATCAAGCGCCTCGAAGGCGTCGGCAGCATCAATATCTTCGGTTCCGGCTATGCGATGCGCATCTGGCTCGATCCGTTCAAGTTGCAGAAATACCAGCTGACGCCGTCTGACGTGACCTCGGCGATCCAGGCGCAGAACACCCAGGTATCCGTCGGTTCGCTCGGCGCCCAGCCGGTTGCCAAGGGCCAGCAGATCAACATCACCATCACGGCCCAGAGCCAGCTCAACACCGTCTCCGAATTCGAATCGATCATTCTCAAGGTCGAGAAGGACGGCGCGACCGTTCGCCTGAGCGACGTCGCCCGCATCGAGATCGGCGAGGAAAGCTATGGCGGCGGCACGCGCGCCAACCGCATGCCGGCCAGCGGCTTCGCCGTCAACCTGGCGACCGGCGCCAACGCCCTCGACACCGCCGCGCGCGTCAAGGATGCCCTGACCGTCATCGCGCCGACCCTGCCGCATGGCGTCGAGATCCAGTACCCCTACGACACCACGCCCTTCGTCAAGCTGTCGATCGAGAAGGTCGTCGAAACGCTGGTCGAAGCCATCGTTCTCGTCTTCGTGGTGCTCCTGATCTTCCTGCAGAACCTGCGCGCCACGCTGATCCCGATGATCGCCGTGCCCGTGGTCTTGCTCGGCACCTTCGGCATCCTTGCGGTTACCGGCTATTCCATCAATACGCTGACAATGTTCGCCATGGTGCTGGCCATCGGCCTGCTCGTCGACGACGCCATCGTGGTCGTCGAAAACGTCGAGCGCATCATGAGCGACGAGGGATTGCCGCCGCGCGAGGCGACGGAAAAGTCCATGGGCGAAATCACCGGCGCCATCATCGGCATCGCGCTGGTTCTGACCGCCGTGTTCATCCCGATGGCCTTCTTCGGCGGATCGACCGGTATCATCTACCGCCAGTTCTCCGTCACCATCGTCTCGGCCATGCTGCTCTCGGCATTGGTCGCCATCGTGCTGACGCCGGCGCTCTGCGCCACGATGCTGAAGCCGATCAACCATCACAAGAAGGGTCGCGGCCCGGCCGCCTGGTTCAACCGCGGCTTCGACGCGACGACGCGCGGCTATGTCGGGACTATCGGCGTGCTCCTGAAGTGGCCTGTCACGGTCATCGCCGGTTTCCTCTGCATCGTCGCAGCCTGCGCCTTTCTGTTCACCAAGCTGCCCAGCTCCTTCCTGCCGCAGGAAGACCAGGGCGTGCTTCTGACCATCATCCAGACGCCGACCGGATCGACGACCCAGCGCACCGAAGCCGTGCTCAAGAAGGTTGAGGACTACTTCCTCGAAAAGGAAAAGGACAACATCACCGCCGTCTTCGGCGTGCTGGGCTTCTCCTTCTCCGGCACCGGCCAGAACAACGCCATCGTCTTCACCAAACTCAAGGATTTCGAGGAGCGCAAGCATCCAGACCAGTCGGCGCAGTCGATCGTCGGCCGCGCCATGGGCTATTTCTTCACGCTGCGCGATGCCCAGGTCTTCCCGCTGGCGCCGCCGGCCATTCCGGGTCTCGGCACCTCGAGCGGCTTCTCCATGTATCTGGTCGATAGCGGCAAGCGCGGCAACGATGCGCTGACCGAAGCCTCCAAGCAGCTGATCCAGCTCGGCAATTCCAGCGGCAAGATCGTTGCGATGCGCTCCAACAGCCGTGACGCGGAAACGCAGATGAAGATCCTGCTCGACCAGGAAAAACTCGGCGCCATGGGTGTGGATCTCGCCGCGGTCAATTCCATGCTGTCGACGATCTTCGCCGGCCGCGACGTCAACGACTTCACGCTCAACAACGAGTTGAAGCCGGTCTATGTCCAGGGCGATGCGCCGTTCCGCATGCAGCCGGACGATCTGCAATACTGGTATGCCCGCAACAACCAGGGCGAAATGGTGCCGTTCTCCGCCTTCAGCCGTCTGGACTGGATCAACGGCCCGCCGGCGCTTGCCCGCTTCAACGGAACCAGCGCCATCTCGCTCGACGGCAGCGCCGCACCTGGCGTCAGCTCCGGTGACGCCATGAACGAAATCGAGCGGCTGACCGCCAGCATGGACGGCGGCTATACCGTCGCCTGGCAGGGTCTTTCCTATCAGGAACGCCTGTCCGGCTCGCAGGCGCCGATGCTCTATGCGCTGTCGGTTCTCGTCGTCTTCCTCTGCCTTGCGGCCCTTTACGAAAGCTGGTCGATCCCGTTCTCGGTCATCATGGCGGTGCCGATCGGCGTGCTCGGCGCGTTGGGGGCGGCCCTGCTGTTCGGCCAGTCGAACGACGTCTATTTCAAGGTGGGCCTGCTGACCACGATCGGGCTTGCGGCGAAGAACGCGATCCTGATCGTCGAATTCGCCAAGGACCGACACGCTGCGGGGGCAGACATAATCGAGGCGACGCTGGAGGCGGCAAAGCTTCGCCTGCGGCCGATCATCATGACCTCGCTCGCCTTCATTCTCGGCGTCGTGCCGCTGGCTATTGCAACCGGTGCGGGTTCCGCAGCGCAGAATGCCATTGGTATCGGCGTGCTGGGGGGTATGCTTTCTGCAACACTCCTCGGAATTTTCTTCGTGCCCTCCTTCTTTGTGGTGGTTCGTCGGGTTTTCGGAAGTGCAAGGCGTTAAAATTTCATGTAGGCCTCAGATCCGGGGATTCGAAATCTGTTGCAGACCGGGATTATTTCCAGGCCGGCAAGCTGAAAGCATAGTGGGCGCCTTCGGTGCGTAAACGACCGACAGGCTGAACTAGAAGTGTGTAGGATAAGAAGATGATGTCCATTCGAGCTGCCGCCGCCTTCGCAGGTCTGTTGACCCTGTCGGGTTGCGTGGTCGGGCCTGATCACAAGGCGCCGGAAATGGTTCTTCCGGCCAAATTCGCCGAAGGCGGTGTCAAGTCCAATGGCAATATCGCCATGTCGGACTGGTGGACCGCGTTCCGCGACAAGCGCCTCACGGGCTATGTCGTCCAGGGACAACAACAGAACCTGACCATTCTCCAGGCGCTTGAGCGTATCAATGCCGCCGAGGCGAATGTCGCCGCAGCGGGCGCGGGCTCCCTGCCGCAGGCGCAGCTCGGCGCCTCGCATGAGGTCAGCGGTCAGGGTGGCTCCAGAAACCTGAAGTCCTTTAACGATATCCGCAACGTCTCCAATGGCAGCCTGTCGGTTTCCTGGCTGCTCGATCTGTTCGGCCAGTATGCCCGTGCGCGTGAAAGCGCCGAGGCTTCGCTGGATGCCGCCTATTCCGATATCGACATCGCGCGGCTGACGCTGCTCTCGAACGTCGTCTCGGCCTATATCGACGCGCGCTACTACCAGCAGCTGCTGGCGATCTCGCGCAAGAACCTGGCTTCACGCCGCGAAACGCTGAACCTGACGCGCTTCCAGCTGGAAGCCGGCGCCGCATCGCGCCTCGACGTCGTCCAGGCCGAAGGTCTCGTGAATTCGACGCTGTCTGAAATCCCGGGCCTTGAAACCCGCTTCCGCGTTTCCGTCCATCGCGTATCGACGCTGCTCGGCATGCCCGCTTCGACGCTGGTCGGCGAAATGCAGAAGAGCGGCGGCCAGCCGGTCGCGCGTATGAACATCCGCGCCGGCATCCCGGCCGACCTGATCCGCAACCGTCCCGATATTCGCAAGGCGGAGCGCGAACTTGCGGCCGCCGTCGCCAATATCGGCGTCGCCGAAGCGCAACTCTATCCGTCGATCACGCTGGGCGGCAGCATCCAGCCGAGCTATCTCGCCTCCAGCGCGCTCAAGGGCGGCCTGGTCAACTGGTCGTTCGGCCCGAGCATTACGCTTCCGATCCTCGATGGCGGCCGCCTGAAGGCCGGCGTCGATATCGCCAAGTCGAATGCCAAGACGCAATATCTGGTCTGGAAGGCAACGGTACTGAACGGCGTCGAAGAAGTCGAAAATGCGCTTGCCGCCGTTTCGCGCGACTCGCAGACGGTTTCTGCGCTGCGCGCTCAGGTTCGTTCCTATGAGGAAGCCCTGACGCTGGCCACCGCCAGCTACAAGGACGGCGCCTCGTCGCTGCTCGACGTTCTCGATGCGCAGCGTCAGGTCTCGGTCGCACAGACAAGCCTGGCCCAGGCGATCCAGCAGCAGGCGCGCGACTTTGTTTCGCTCAACGTCGCCATCGGCGGCGGCTATTCGCCGGACGGAACCTCGCCTGCGGCAAAGCCGGTGGTCGTCGAAGCCAAGACGACGAAGGTCGTTGCCGCCAATTGATAAAGAGGGGCACCGCTTCGGCTGCCCTTCCGGAAATAACAAAAAGCCCCGCGCGGCCATCCGCGCGGGGCTTTTTGTTGATGCGGCGGGACTTTCAGGAGACCCGTGCGCCGTCAGGACCGAAAGCGTGCAGCTGCGCCTGCGGAAAGGCTATGGCGATGTCGCCGCGATAGGCGAGCGCTGCGCGGTCGAGGGTGAAAATCTTCAGCGGAAGGCCATGCAGCGACAGATGCAGGATGATGCCGAAGCCGGTCGGCTCGATCAGATCGACATGGGCGATGAGGCCGTTCCCCCCAGCCGCGACGGTCACATGCTCCGGACGGATGCCGAGCGTCATAGCTGAACCCTCCGTCAACGGCAGGGTGGAGGCCAGCGGCACCACCGTTCCATCCTTCAGCCGCGCCGCGCCACCTCCGACATAGGTCGCTTCCAGAAAGTTCATGCCGGGTGAACCGATGAAACCGGCGACGAAAAGATTGGCGGGACGGTCGTAGAGATCGAGCGGGCTGCCGACCTGCTGCACCACGCCGCCATGCATGGCCACGATCCGATCCGCCAGCGTCATCGCCTCGATCTGGTCATGGGTCACATAGATCGAGGTGGCCTTGAGGTCGCCATGCATCTTCTTGATTTCGGCGCGCATCTGTTCGCGCAGGCGTGCATCGAGGTTTGACAGCGGCTCGTCGAACAGGAAGGCCTTCGGCTGGCGCACGATGGCGCGGCCCATGGCGACACGCTGGCGCTGGCCACCGGAAAGCGCCTTGGGGCGGCGCTCCAGAAAGGGTTCAAGACCGAGTTTCGCCGCAGCACCGGCCACGGCCTTGTCGATCTTTTCACGCGCGGTTTTGCGCAAGCGCAGGCTATAGCTCATATTGCCGGCGACATTCATGTGCGGATAGAGCGCATAGGACTGGAACACCATGGCGATGTCACGGTCCTTTGGCGGCAACTCGTTGACGCGATTGCCGGAGATGCGGATTTCGCCGTCCGTGACCTCTTCGAGGCCGGCGACCATGCGCAAAAGCGTCGACTTTCCGCAGCCGGAGGGTCCGACGAGCACGATGAATTCGCCGTCGCGGATGCGCAAATCCACCCCATGCAGCACCTTCACGGCGCCATAGGATTTCTGGACGTTCTGGATATCGATCGAAGCCATGGGATCAACCTTTGACCGCGCCGGCCGTCAGGCCCTGCACGAGATAACGCTGGATGAGAAGGAAGAAGAGGCCGGCCGGGATGAGGGCGAGAATGCCGGCCGCCATCATCTGCCCGAAATCGACCGAGAATTTCGACACGAAGGTCAAAAGCCCGACCGGGAAGGTGGCGGCGGCATTGCCGTTGATCAGCATCAGCGCAAACAGCAACTCGCTCCAGGCGGCGGTGAAGACGAAGCCAAGCGTGGCGGCGATGCCGGGCAGGGTCAGCGGCAGGATGATCTGGCGGAAAGCCATGAACTGCGTCGCGCCGTCGATCATCGCCGCCTCCTCCAGATCCCTGGGAATGCCGTCGAAGAAGGACTGCATCAGGAAGGTGGCGAAGGGCACGTTGAATGCGGTGTAGACGATGACGAGGCCGGTGAGGCTGTTTGTCAGGCCGATGGGCGAGAGGATCTTGAAGATCGGCGCCACCAGCATGACCAGCGGAAACATCTGCGTCAGCAGCATCAACGCCACGATCCAGTATTTGCCGCGGAAGGAAAAGCGCGACAGAGCATAACCCGAGAGCGAGGCGGCGAGCGTGACGACCACGGCCGTCGAGGCCGAAACGATCAGGCTGTTCTTGAAAAAGGTCGGGAAATCGCTGTGGCGCAGCACGAAACCGTAATGCTCGAAGGTGGTGCGTGACGGCCAAAGCCGCACGCCCTCGGTATAGAGCAGATCGTTCGGTGTCACCGACACCTTGAACAGCCAGTAGAGCGGAAACAGAGCGAAGGCGATATAGACAAGGATCGCCAGGCGATGGGCCAGCAGGGGCAGGATTGCATGTCTCATCGGCTCAATCCTTGTTCAGCAGCGTCTGGCGCAGCAGGATGATCAGCAGCGAATAGGCGAGCAGCAGCACCAGCAGCACCAGCGCCACCGCCGAGGCGTAGCCGAAATCCAGCCGCTTGAAGGCCTGGGTGAAGATGTAGCTGGCGACGATCTGCGTCCTGTCGGCCGGCCCGCCGCCAGTCATGACCACGATCAGGTCGGCGAAATTCGAGATCCAGACAGTGCGCAGCAACACGGTGATGGCAATCGTTGGCGCCAGGAAGGGCAGGGTGATCGAGCCGAAGCGCTGCCACCAGCCGGCGCCGTCGATCTCCGCCGCCTCGTAGAGATCGCGCGGGATCGCCTGCAGCGCGGCGAGGAGGGTGATCGCGAAGAAGGGAATGCCCCACCAGACATTGGCGACGATCGGCCCCCACATCGCATAATTGGGATCGGAGAGGATATTGCCGGGCTCGCTCATCAATCCCAGGCCATAAAGCCAATGCGGGATCGGCCCGATGACCGGATTGAACAGCCAGGCCCAGTTGAGGCCGGCGAGGAAGGATGGCACCGCCCATGGCAGGAAGACCAGCGCCTGCGCCAATCCCCTTCCGGTAAACGGCTTGTCGAGCAGCAAGGCGAGGATCAGGCCGAAGAAGAATTGCAGGAAGACAGAAACGCCGGTCCACCAGAGCGTATTGCGCAGGGCGCCGTAGAACGCCTTATCAGTCGACAATTCGCGAAAATGATCGAGCCCGATGAAACCGCCCGAGAACGGGTTAAGTAGCTGAATGTCCCGGAAGGCGTATGAGACGCCGATCGCCAGCGGCACCAGCATGACGGCGACGATCAGGATCAGCGCCGGCGCGCTGTAGAGATAGGGCTGGGCGGCGTCGGCCAGACGCGCAAGCCACGGCTTCCGGTCGCGTCGCACATGCGGCGCATCGGCTTGAAATGTCATCGGCCAAATTCCCCTCGCGGCGTTTTTCGCCGTCTGTCGGCGCGGTGGGCAAAGGCGGCGATGGTCCACCCACCGCCGCCCGGAGGTCTTATTTGCTCAGATGCTTCTGCTGCGCCTTGGTCAGGTAATCGGCCCATTGGTCGGCCAGTTCCTTTGGCGAGATTTCGCCGAGCAGCGCCTGCTGCGACGTCTTGATCGCCAGCGAATCCTTGAAGAAGGCGAATTCTTCCAGATAGGTCGGCATCACCGTCGGCGTGGTGTTCGGATCGGCCAGTTCCTGGAACCAGCCCTTGAACTGGTCGCCGGCATAGAAGGGATCCTTTTCCGCAGCCGTATAGGCGGGCAGGGCGCCGATGCGCTTGTTCCACTCGATATTGCCTTCCGGCCCTTCGAGCGTGGCGATCAACTTCCAGGAAAGATCCTTGTTCTGGCTGGAGGTAAACATCGACCAGCCGCCGTAACCGATCGTCGGGAAGGACTTACCGTCCGGTCCCTTCGGCAGCGGCGCAACGCCGAAATCATCCTTGTTCATGCGCTCGGCAATGGCGATCAGCGCATCCGGATCCTGGTCGAGGAAGGCGCAGGTGCCGGAATAGAAGCCGGCGACGACTTCGTTGAAGCCCCAGTTGACGCTGTCCTTCGGCGCATAACCCTTCTTGTAGAGGTCGACCATCCATTCCAGCCCCTTCGCCCAGCCTTCGCTGTTCATGGTCGAGGTGCCGTCTTCATTGAAATATTTGTTGCTGCCGGCCATGGAGGCGGCGAAGATCATCCAGCCGTTCAGCCCCCCCGGACCGCCGCGCATGCAATAGCCATACTTGCCCGGCAGCTTGGAAACGGCTTCCGAGGCCTTGGTGAAGTCTTCCATGGTCTTCGGCGGCTCGGAAATACCGGCCTGCTTCAAAAGCTTCTTGTTGTAGAACATGGCGCGCAGATAGAAGCCATAGGGCAGCATATAGGCGGTTTTCTTGACGTCGCGGCCGAGTTCAAGAGCGCGCGGCGTCAATTCCTTGGTGTGCTCCCACTTTTCCAGATAGGGCTCGAGGCTCTCCAGCATGCCGTTATTGGCATAGAGCGACAGCCAGGTATCGGGCATTTCCATCACGTCGGGAATGTCGCCCGCCGAGACCATGGTGGCGAATTTCTGGAAGGCTTCGTTCCAGGGCAGCGAGATGATCTCGACCTTGGTGCCGCGATTGGCCGCCTCGAACTTGCCGACGATGGATTTCAGCGTTTCGGTCCGCTCCGGGCTGGTGATGACTTCGACCAGCTTCAGCGTCGTATCAGCCATGGCGGTGCCCGCCATCATCGTGGCCAGCAGGGTGGCGGTTATCAGCTTCTTCATCGTTATTCCCCTCCTTTGATTTTTGGTAACCAGCTGTTTCGACTAGGTTTTGATGCGAGCAGCGTCGAGCGCTTGCTCGATATCGGCCCACAAGGCTTCGGCCCCTTCGAGGCCGACATGCAGGCGGACAGACCGCGCGGAAATGCCAAAGGTTTGCGCGGAATTCGGTTGCGCCTTCTGCTCCAGCACGACTTCGCCGGGCACGATCAGGCTTTCGTGGCCACCCCAGCTCACGCCGAGCTTGAACAGCTTCAGGGTGTCGGCGAAGGTTCTGACATCGACGCCATCGCGGAAAATGAAGGAAAACAGACCGGATGTGCCGGTGAGCCCGGCCGGCAGGCGATTGGCAAGGCCCGGGTGGCAGACGGTCTCGACGACATCCAGCGCCTGAAGCCGCTGGGCAATGGTCATCGCCGCCGCCTCATGCGCCTTCATGCGGATCGGCAAGGTGCGCAGGCCGCGCACCAGAAGCCAGGCATCGAAGGGCGCCATCTTTCCACCGAGATAGGGATAGGCTTCCGAGCGGATGCGGCCGATCAGTTCCTTCGATCCGGTGACGACGCCGGACACGACATCGCTATGGCCGCCGAGATATTTCGAGGCCGAATGGATGACGAGATCGACGCCGAGGCTGAGCGGCCTCTGGAAGATCGGGCTTGCCCAGCTGTTGTCTATCATGGTCAGCACGCCATGGCGCTTCGCGAGCGCCGCCAGCGCGCCGACGTCGTGGGCTTCCATCACCCAGCTTGTCGGGCTTTCCATGTAGAACAGCTTTGCACCGGGCAGCGCCTTGCCGACCGCCTCCTCGTCGCGGCCATCGACATAGGTGACCTCGATCTTCATGCGCTTCAGATAGGTGCCGAACAGGCGGAAGGCATCGGGATAGACATGGCGCACGGCGACGATACGGTCGCCCGGCTCGACGAAGCTCAAGACCGAGGCCGAGATTGCCGCCATCCCGCTGGCAAAACCGATGGCGTCCTCACCGCCTTCGAGCTTGGCCAGCATCTCCTCGAAGGCGCGGACCGTCGGATTGAGGCCGCGCGAATAGATCGGCCGGACAATCTCGCCGCGATAGGCGGAGACCATCTCGTCATAGCTGCCGAAGGTGAATAGCGAGGTCTGGAAGATCGGCGGCACGACGGCATCGGCGAAATGGCCGGCGTCGTGGGCGGTGATTAGGGAAGCCAGATCGAAGGGATCGGCATCTTGGGTCATCGGGACATGTCCTTGATGTCTTCCTCGACGACGTCGAGGATTTTCAGCGTTTCGCGCCGCGCCGCCTCGGTATCCTGGGCGGCAATGGCGTTGAACAGCGTGCGGTGATAGGGGAAGGAGCGGCGGGCGAAGTCCTCGCGGTCGAAGGGATGCTCCCAGAACCGCTCGAATGTTTCGCGCATCTGCTCCAGAAGCTGGCGGAACAGCGGATTGTGGGTGGCGTCGTAGATCGCCAGGTGAAAGGCCAGATCCTCAGGTCCGGAAGCGCCCTTTTCCAGATGCACGCGCTCCATCTCGTCGAGTTTCTGCTCGATAAGGCGCAGATCCTCCGATGTCCGCCGCCGCGCCGCCACCATGCCGGCCTCGCATTCGATGCCACGGCGCACCTCTAGCGTCTGCAACAGCACGTCGCGCAGATGCACCGTATCGAGCGATAGCGGCATGTGAATGGTCGCCTTGGAGATCGGCTTCAGCAGATAGGTGCCGCTGCCTTTGCGCGTCTCGATAACACCGAGCGCCTGGAAATGGCGGATCGCCTCGCGGATCGTGGAGCGTCCGACGGCCAGCGCCTCCATCAGCTCGCGTTCTGCCGGCAGGCGGTCGCCGGCCTGCAGCTTCGCCTCGGCGACGTAATCCACCAGCGCTTCGGTGACCTGCCGCGCACGGTCCATCGGCGGCAGCGGCCGTATGACCGGCCGCGACGATTGCTCTGCCATTCCCTGTCTTTCGTTCCCGGTTCGCATGAGCTCCGCAGCCGGCTGACGGGCTACAGGCGCGAATTCTTGATCGACCTCAAATTGGTCTGACATCTTAGCTTTTCCCAAGTTTACCGTTTCGTCAAGGCCAAATTCGCCCGGGGCTTGACGTGGCGGGATTTGCGATTAATTACTGGGACGTCATGCAGCCAGACATCGGCGCATGAACGGAACTTTGGTGCCGGGCCCCTCTGGCGAGAGTTTTTACGGCGCTCTCGCGATGTCGGTACCGCCTGCAGATAAGCCGGCGGATTCAAACCCATGAACAACTTCTCCATGCCTTGCCCGCATGACGCTTCCGGCGTTGCGGTGTTTACCCGTTTTGCAAGCAAGAGGGGGGTACGCGCATGAACGCTCTCTCCTCAAAACCCACCCTGAGCTATTTCGTCTGGGCCTTCATCGTCACGGGGCTTGGCCTCGTGCTCGGCGCCTGGCTCGGCTGGGCCTCGACCGGAACGCTTTCCGGCATGGCCACGGTCTTCTTCATCTGCGTCGTGCTCGCAGTTCTCGAAATTTCGCTCTCTTTCGACAATGCCATCGTCAATGCCAACAAACTCAAGGACATGACGCCGGTCTGGCAGCATCGCTTCCTGACCTGGGGCATCATCATCGCCGTCTTCGGCATGCGCATCGTCTTCCCCCTGGCCATCGTCGTCATCGCGGCGGGCATCGGACCGATCGAGGCCGTCATCCTCGCGGCCAAGCAGCCGGATGAATATGCGCGCATCATGAACGACGCCCATCTGCCGATCGCCGCGTTCGGCGGCACCTTCCTGATGATGGTCGGTCTCTCCTACTTCTTCAACCATGAGAAGGAGGTCCACTGGTTCAGCATGCTGGAATCGCGCATGGCGAAATTCGCCTCGATCAAGGGTGTCGAGATCGCCATCGTGCTTTTGGCTATCCTGGTTTTCGCCGCGATGCTGGAAGGTGAGGAATCCACGACCTTCCTTTATTCGGCAATCTACGGCCTCCTGACCTTCCTTGCAGTGGAAGTCATCGGCGGCTTGCTCGACTATTCGCAGCGTGCGATGAGCGAGGCGGCCAAGGGCGGCTTCGGCGCCTTCCTCTATCTGGAAGTGCTGGATGCCAGCTTCTCCTTCGATGGCGTCATCGGCGCCTTTGCCCTGACGCAGAACCTGTTCATCATCGCCATCGGCCTCGGTATCGGCGCCATGTATGTGCGCTCTATGACCATCATGCTGGTCGAAAAGGGCACGCTCGCCGAATATCGCTACCTCGAACATGGGGCGTTCTATGCAATCCTGATCCTTGCGGTGATCATGTATGTGCAGACGATGTTCCACATTCCGGAAGTGATTACCGGTCTCGGCGGCGCGACGCTGATCGGCATTTCCTTCTGGGCGTCGGTGCGCCACAACCGCCGCGAACGCGCCGGGCAACTGGCGCCGTCACACTGACGCAATCACTTCGCGCGGGCCGAAAACCGGTCCGCGCGCGGCAAAAAAGGCGCAATCCCCCGAAATCCAACGGTTTTTAGCTTTCTGCTCCGCTGGCCGGCTTTGCAGGCCTATTGCCTTGCAGCTACAGTCGTTTCGATTGATTCTCGGGGGATTCTATGGCGGACGATACGCTCCTTCAGCGCACGCAATTGCCACGGCCGGACGTGACGGCGGAGGAAGCGGCTGCGATCCTCGATACATTCTACGAACTGAAGGGCGAGGTCACCGAACTCGGCAGCCAGCAGGACCGCAATTACCGCATCGATACCGGCGAAAGCCGCTACGTGCTCAAGATCAGCCGCATGGAATATGCGACCGTCGAGCTGGAGGCGCAGAACGCCGCCATGCAACATCTGGCCGCCAAGCCCGACAGCCCGCGCGTTCCCGCTCCGGTCAAGGCCTCCAATGGCGACGACATTCTCTTTCTCGCCGTCGGCGGCGACGAATATCAGGTGCGCCTGCTCACCTATCTCGACGGCGAACCGTTGACGCAGCGCAAGTACCTGAGCGAGACGACGGTTGCAGCACTTGGCACGCTTGCCGCCCGCATCGCCGTCAATCTCGCCGATTTCGAGCATCCCGGCCTTGAGCGCGAGCTGCAATGGGATTTGCGCCGTGCCGGTCAGGTGGCGCTGCATCTCCTGCAGGCGATCACCGATACGCAGGCGCGCGACCGCATCGCCAAGGCCATGGTCGCCGCCATCAGGCGCATCCAGCCGCTGGCGGAAGACATGCGCATCCAGGCGATCCACCACGACGTCACCGACGACAATGTGGTTGCCCGCCCCAACGATACGGGCCGGCTGATCCCCGACGGCGTCATCGATTTCGGCGATATTCTCAATGGCTGGCTCGCCGCCGATCTCGCCGTCACCTGCTCGGCCTTGCTGCATCACGCCGACGGCAATCCGTTCTTCATCCTGCCGGCCATTCGCGCCTATCACGCCGTCAATCCGCTGAACGCGGCGGAAGCCAAGGCATTGTGGCCGCTGATCGTCGCCCGCGCCTGCATTCTCGTGGCCAGCAGCGAGCAGCAACTGGCCGTCGAGCCGGACAATGCCTATGTGCTCGGCAATATCGAGCATGAGCGCACGATTTTCGAAGTGGCGATCTCGCTGCCGCATGTGGTGATGGAGCAGGCGATCCTCGCCGCGCTCGACATGGCCGACCCCGCCCCGGAGCGGCCGGCCATCGGTCCGTTGTTGCCCGGCGTCGGCACGGATGCCATCCGCCTCTTGTCGCTGGATATCGCCAGCCCGCATTTCGAGCAGGATAATTTCCTCAGGCGCGGCATGGAGCTGAAGCTGCTGGAACAGGCGGCGCGCGAAACCGGCATTGCGATTACCCGCTACGGCGAATATCGCCTGACGGAAACCAATCTGCGCTCCACCGCAGAGCCCGAAACCTATGCGCTGCATGTCGATCTCTGCCTGCCGGCCGGTTTCCAGACGGCAGCCCCTTTTGCCGGCCGTATCGAGCGCTACAATGAGCGCACGGTTCTGGCGGGGGAGGGCATCCACCTGCATCTGCTCGGCCTCGATTGCCTGCATGAGGCCGGGATAACGCTCTCCGAAGGCGAGCCGCTCGGCACCGTGGAAGGCACGGCCGGCCATTTCGGCCTGATGCGTGTGCAGCTTTCGACGGAAGCCGGCCTGTTCCCGCCCTATTTCTGCCGCCCGTCGCAGGCGGCGATCTGGCGCAAGCTCAGCCCGTCGCCGTCGCTCGTTCTCGGCAGCGATTGCGATGCGCCCGAGCTTGATGGCGACGATCTTCTCGCCCGCCGCACCCGCCATTTCGCCAAGCCGCAGAAGAACTATTATTCCAACCCGCCGCAGATCGAGCGCGGCTGGAAGGAACACATGTTCTCGACCTCGGGCCGCGCCTATCTCGACATGGTCAACAACGTCTCCATCGTCGGCCACGGCCACCCGCGCCTGGCGGATGCCGTCTACCGGCAATGGTCGATGCTGAACACCAATTCTCGCTTCCATTACAAAGCGGTCGCCGAATTCTCCGAGCGGCTGGCCTCGCTGGCGCCGGAAAAGCTCGACACCGTCTTCCTCGTCAACAGCGGCTCCGAAGCCAATGATCTCGCGATTCGCCTCGCCTGGGCGGCCTCGGGCGCGAAAAACATGGTCTGCCTGCTGGAAGGCTATCATGGCTGGTCGGTCGCCAGCGACGCCGTCTCGACCTCGATCGCCGACAATCCCAAAGCGCTGTCGACCCGACCGGACTGGGTGCATCCGATCATGTCGCCCAACACCTATCGCGGCCTGTATCGCGGCGAGAATTCGACGCAGGATTATGTCGGCGCGGCCATGCCGCTGTTTGAGGATGTCGACCGCAAGGGCGAAAAGCTCGCCGGCTTCATCTGCGAAACCGTCTACGGCAATGCCGGCGGCATTCCCTTGCCGCCAGGCTATCTCAAGGAAATCTACGCAGAAGTGCGCGCCCGCGGTGGCGTGTGCATCGCCGATGAAGTGCAGGTCGGCTATGGCCGCCTCGGGCATTATTTCTGGGGTTTCGACCAGCAGGGCGTCGAGCCCGACATCATCACCATCGCCAAGGGCATGGGCAACGGCCATCCGCTCGGCGCCGTCATCACCAGCAAGGCGATTGCCGAAGCGCTGGAGCGGGAAGGCGGCTATTTCTTCTCGTCTGCCGGCGGCAGCCCTGTCAGCTGCACGGTCGGCATGACCGTGCTCGACATCATGACAGACGAGGAATTGCAGGAGAACGCCCGCGATATCGGCGACCACCTGAAGGCAAGGCTGGAAGCGCTGGGCCAGCGTTTCCCCATCGTCGGTGCCGTGCACGGCATGGGGCTTTATCTCGGTGTCGAGTTCGTCCGCGACCGCCAGACGCTGCAACCGGCAACGCAGGAGACGGCCGCAATCTGCGACCGCCTGCTCGATCTCGGCGTCATCATGCAGCCGACCGGCGATTATCTCAACGTGCTGAAGATCAAGCCGCCGCTCTGCCTTTCCCGCGAGAGCGCCGATTTCTTCGCCGATAGTCTGGCAAGGGTTCTGGAAGAGGGCTGGTAAGTCTCAGCCCTGCATCTCCGGCACCGTGAACAGCGCCTGCGTCGCCAGCAGCGAACGCGTATAGGCGTGCTGCGGATCGGAAAATACCTTGGCCGCTGCGCCGATTTCTACGATTTCGCCGGCGCGCATGACGGCGACGCGGTCCGCGATATATTCGACAACCGCCAGGTCATGGCTGATGAACAGGAAGGTCGTCCCGAATTTCTGGTTGAGATCGAGGATCAGGTCGAGGACCTGCGCCTGCACCGAGAGATCGAGCGCCGAGACCGGCTCGTCTGCGACGACCAGTTTCGGCCGCGTGACAAGCGCGCGGGCGAGCGCGATCCTCTGCCGCTGTCCGCCGGAAAATTCGTGCGGGAAACGGAGCGCCGCATCCTCCGGCAGGCCGACGGCTTCGAGGATGGCCGCGATTTCTGCCTTCGCTTCCACCGCCGATGGCCGGGGGCTCAGCAGATGCAGCGGCTCGGCGACGATACGGCCGACGCGGTGGCGCGGATCGAGCGAGCCGAACGGATCCTGAAACACCATCTGGAAATGCCGCCGCCGCTGCCGCAAGTCCTGCGCCGGCAGGGCAAAGAGGTTTTCGCCCTCGAACAGAACCTCGCCGCCGCTTGGCCGGTCGAGTACCATGGCAAGCCGCGCCAGAGTCGATTTGCCGGAGCCGCTTTCGCCGACGAGGCCGAGGATTTCACCCGGCTGCAGGCTGAGGTCGACGTTGCGCAACGCTGAAACCCGCTCGCCCTTGCCGAAAAAGCCGGGGCGCGCATAGTCGCGGCTGAGATTGCGGATATCGAGCAGCGGCGTCATCATCCCTCCATACGCAGGCGGCGCTGGCGATGGCTGCCGCGCGGGATCGCCTCCAGCAGGCCGCGCGTATAGGGATGGGCAGGCGCGGTCAGCACCTGCCGCGTCACTCCGCTTTCGACGCATTCGCCATGGCGCAGCACCAGCAGGTTTTCGGTGGCATAGGCGAGCACGCCAGGATTATGGCTGATCAGCATCAGTGCCATCTTCTCCTCACGCACCAGTTCCGCCAACAGATCGAGGATATCGCGCTGCACGGTGACATCCAGCGCCGTTGTCGGCTCGTCGGCAATCAGCAGGGAAGGGCGCAGAGCAATGGCAATCGCAATTCCGACACGCTGGCGCTGGCCGCCGGACAATTCATGCGGATAGTTTTGCGCCCGCTCGGCGGCGTGCGGGATACGCACCCGGTCGAGCAGGGTAACCGCCTCGGCGCGTCCCTGCTGCCAACCGATGCCGCGATGCCGGACGATGCCCTCGGCAACCTGATCGGCAATCGACATGGCCGGATTGAGCGCCGTCAGCGGCTCCTGAAACACCATGCCGATGCGGCGGCCACGAATCTCGTCCCAGGCCGGATCGTCGGGTTCGGGCAGGGGATCGCCTTCGAAGACGATCCGCCCGGCGGTTTTCAGGCCAGCCGGCAACAGGCCCATCATCGCCAGCGCCGTCATCGTCTTGCCGGAACCGGATTCGCCGGCAATTCCAAGGGTTTCGCCAGCCTCAAGCGCAAAGCTCAAATCGCGCAGGATCGGCCGGCTGGCGGCCGTCTCGATGCGCAGACCCTCGACGCGGACGAGCGGCGGCGTCATCGGCCCGCCTCCGCTTTCGGGTCCAGCAGATCGCGAAGCCCGTCGCCGATCAGGTTGAAGCCGAGGACGGAGACGGCGATGGCGAGGCCGGGCAGCAGCGACAGCCAGGGAGCAGGCCTCAGGAAGGTTTGCGCTTCCGCCAGCATCCGCCCCCAGGTCGGGGCCGGCGGCGGCAGGCCGAGACCGAGGAAACTCAGGCCCGCCTCGGTGAGGATGGCGAGGCCGAGCTGGATCGTCACCTGCACGAGGATAGGCGTGGCGATATTCGGGGCGACATGCTCGATGCTGATGCGCGCCGCGCCCTTGCCGCAGGCGCGGGCCGCCATGACGTAATCGCGCGCCCAGATGCGGCTGGCGGCGGCAAAGGCGATGCGGGTGAAGACCGGGATCATGAAGACGGCAATCGCAATGATCGCCGTGAACCGGCCGGGGCCGATGAAGGCGCCGAGCATCATCGCCGAGAGAATCGGCGGAATGGCGAAGAGAACATCGCAGCCGCGCAGCACCAGCGTAGCAAAAACTCCCTCACGGCGGATAGCGCAGGCAAGACCCAGCGCCGTGCCGATACCGGAACCGATCAGCACGGAGAGAAAGGCTATGGACAGCGAATTCCACGCCCCGACCATCAACAGCGAGGCGATGTCGCGGCCATATTGATCCGTGCCGAGCAGACCAGCCACCAGCGGCGGTTTCAGCTTCAGCAGTATCTGCATCTTCGTCGGCGAGGCCGGCGTCCACACCAGCGACAGCACCGCCACGGCAAACAGCAGGCCGATCAGGGCAAGGCCAACGATCAGGCCGAGCGGGCGCTTGCGGGTCGGTATACTCATGCCGAGGTCGCGCGCAAGCGCGGATCGAGCCGCATCTGGAGGAGATCGACGAGGAAATTCACGACGATAACGAGGCCGGAGAGCAGCAGCACCACCGCCTGCATGACGACGATATCGCGCTGCATCAGCGCTTGGTAGGCAAGCCGCCCGAGCCCCGGCAGGTTGAAGACGTTCTCGATCAGCACCGCGCCCGCAACCAGGAAGGTGAATTGCAGGCCGAGCACGGTGACGATGGGGCCGGCCGCATTCGGCAGCACATGCCGCCACAGCGTCACCCGCCGGCTGATGCCCTTGGCCCGCGCCGTGCGGGCGAAATCCTCATGCATCACATCCAGCACCGCGCCACGCGTCACCCGCGTCAGCACGCCAGCCTGCGGCAAGGCCAGCGCCACCGAGGGCAGGATCAGTGCTTTGAGCGCCGGCCAGACGCCAGCCTGCCAGCCCGGAAAACCGCCTGATGGAAACCAGCCGCCCTGCACCGAAAACAGGATGATCAGCAGGATCGCCACCCAGAATGCCGGCATGGCGACGCTCATCTGGGCAAAGATCGCGGCAAGGCTATCGACGATCCCGCGCCGTCGCGCGGCAGCGGCAACGCCAAGCGGCACCGAAATCAGCACCGAAAGAACCAGCGCGAGACCCGCCAGCGGCAGGGTCAGCGACAGGCGCTCGCCGATCAGCTCGGACACCGGTACCCCATAGGTATAGGAGCGGCCGAAATCCCCATGCAGCGCGCCGGCAATCCATTCGAGGTAACGCCAGAGAATGGGCTGGTCGAGACCAAGCTCGCTGCGCAGCGCGGCCAGCGTATCCTCGCTGGCGGAGGTGCCGAGCATGATGGCGGCGGCATCGCCGGGCAGGACATTCATCACCGCAAAAATCAGCGCCGAGACGGCGACAAGCGTCAGGACAAGGCCGGCGAGACGGCGCAGCACTAGCCCGATCATGACCTTGGCCCGTCCGTCATTCCTGCCAATGCACCTCGCTCAGCACGTTGGAAGGGATAGGTTCGTTGACCCAGAGACCCTTCAGCTTGCGATCCCAGACGCCGAGCTTCGGCATCACGAACAGGAACAGCGCCGGCACGTCCTCGGCGAGGATTTTCTGCGCCTCGGCATAAAGCTTGTCCTGCTCGGCCGGATCGGCGGTTGCCTCGACCTTGGCCATCACGGCGTCGAAGGTCGGGTTGCGATAGTTGAAGTAATAGGGATCGCGGGCATAGATATCGATGTCCATCGCCTCGGCATGGGCGACGATGGTCATATCGTAATTGCTGTTCTTGAAAACGTCCTGCACCCATTTCGCCGGAAATTCGGTCGGCTCGATGGTGAGCTTGACGCCGACATCGGCGAACATGGTCTGCATGATCTCGGCGGTGCGCGTCGCATAGGACATCTGCGGCACCTTGATGGTGAAGCTCAGGCCATCGCCATAGCCGGCCTCCTTCAGCAGCGCCTTGGCCTTCTCGGGATCGTAGGGATAGACGTTCGTCAGGTCGACATAGGCGCGGTCGTTGGGCGTGTAGTGGCTGCCAATCGGCGTCCCCAGCGCCGACCAGGCGCCGTCGATGATCGTCGTGCGGTCCAGCGCCCGCATCAAGGCCTCGCGCACCCGCTTGTCGGAAAAGGGTTTTTGCGCGTTGTTCATGCCGGCGACCACCTTCAACTCGGTGTTGCCGATGGCGGTGGTCAGGCGCTCGTCGCTTTCGAAGGAACTCATCAGTTCCGGCGCGCCGAATTCCGGGAAGGCATCGACATCGCCTGATACCAGCGCCGCCGACTGTGCCTGCGGATCGGCGATGAACCGGAAGACGGCCTTGTCGAGGGTTATGTTAGCGCTTTTGTCCCAGTAATTCGGGTTACGCTTCAGCTCGACGCGATCGCCCTTCACCCAGCGGTCGAAGACAAAGGGGCCGGTGCCGACCGGATCGGTCTTGTTGCTGTCGACGGTTTTCGGGTGGACGATGACGGAGGAGGGCCAGCCGAGCCAATAGAGCAGGCTGCCGGCGGGGCGGCTCAGATGCAGTACCAGCGTCTGCGGATCGGGCGTATCGATGGAAGCAACGGCCTCGAAGAAGCGCTTTTGCGGATTGACCGATTGCGCGCCGCGCGCCCGGTCGAGCGCGGCCTTGGCGACGCCGGAATCGAAGGCGGAGCCGTCATGGAAGCTGACGCCTTGGCGCAGCTTGAAGGTATAGGTCAGACCGTCGGGCGCGATTTCCCAGCTTTCGGCCAGTTGCGGGCGGATTTTTCCGTCGCGATCGATGGTGACGAGGCCCTCGAAGACATTCTGCCAGGTGACCTGGCCGATGGCGACAGGGGCGGCGATGGTCGGGTCGAGACCGGCGGGCTCGATGCCCATGCCGAGCACGATATCCGTGCGTGGCGCGGCCGCTGCCGGCATTGCCAGGCAGGATACGGCCAAAGCCAGAGATAAGACCAGACCCAGAACTTTCATCGATACGCGCTCCACCCTTCGCACTGCACCAATCTGTTTCATCGATTGCCGCGTCTTTCAATAGTCAAAGGCATGGCTTGCGGCAAATCGGTCTCGCCAAGCAGGCTGTGCGCCCGGATAGGGCAGGGCGGTGGCTTCATAAACGCCGCGGGCAATGGCGCGGGCCATGACCTGGCCGGCAAGGTGGCAGAGTTCCATGAATTCTTCCGACCCCGCCAGTGGCTGCCGCGCCGTCGAAGCGGCGAAGACGGTATCGCCATCAAGCGGCAGATGGGCGGAGGACAGCGCCCGCGCCAACCCGTCATGGGCTGCTATCGACAAGCGATGTGCCTCCGCCTTGGTCAGCGTCGCATCCGTAACGATCACGGCAATGGTTGTCGCCGTTGTCTTCACACCCTTGATGTGCATGCCGGTATCGAAAGAAGCGGGCAGGCCAAGGCCGCCGAATTCCGCGCCCTGCTCGAAGGGAACGGCCCAGAAATGCGGGCCGTCGCCGACCACGGCCGAGCCCATGGCGTTGACGGCGGCAATTGCCGAAATCACCGCGCCGCGCGATGTGCGCTGGCTGGCCGAGCCGAGGCCGCCCTTGAGATTGGCCGTCGTCGCGCCCGTGCCGGCGCCGACCGTGCCAAGCGCGAAAGGACCGCCGCTCGCCGCCTCGAAGGCGGCGTAGCCGAGATCGCGGTATGGGGAATGCAAGCCCCAATCCTTGTTGCCGCCATTCAACAGATCCATCAGGATCGCCTGCGGCACGATGGGAACGAGGACGCTGCCGACGCGAAAGCCGCGCCCCGCCTGCCGCAAACCGGCCTGCACGCCGCCCGCCGCATCCAACCCGAAGGCGGAGCCGCCGGAGAGCACGAAGGCATCGACCTGGGAAACGGTGCGCGAGGGGTCCAGCAGATCGGTGTCGCGCCCACCCGGCGCCCCGCCGAGAACGCTGCCGGAAGCGGTCGCCGGCGCATCGAAGACGATGGCCGTGACGCCGGAGCCAAGCGCCAGATCGGTGGCATGGCCAACCGAAACCCCAGCAACATCGGTCAGAAGATTTTTCAATTCGCTCATGGCGCTACCCTGCCGCTCCGGCGGAATGATCCTTGCGGGAGATCATTGCCGTTCGGAAAGCGGAAGGAAAGCCGCAACAGGCCGCCATGCGGCACCGTTCACTGGTTTTGCGCGACGCGCATCGCTTTTTTCGAAGCTTATGCGGCAAACACCGTGTTGCCACCGATCCAGGTGCTCTCCATGTCGAGCGCCTCGGTCAATGCCACGAAATCGGCGACGAGACCGGGTTTCAGCGCTCCGCGGCGATGGGTGGCGCCGATCGCCTGCGCCGGATAAAGGCTTGCCATGCGCAGGGCTTCCTCCAGCGGCAGGCCGATGCGTTCATGCACGAAGCGGACGGAAGACAGCATGTCGATATCGGCGCCGGCCAGCGTGCCGTCTTCAAGGGTCAGGCGACCGTCCCTGCGGTGAATCTGCCGGCCGTTCAGGGTAAACCCGTCAAGGTTGGTGCCGATGGTCGACATGGCGTCGGTCACCAGGAAGATGCGCGCCGGACCGGCCTTGGCGCGCAACGCAACCGCCATTGAGGCGATGGCGACGTGGAAACCGTCGGCAATCAGGCCGGCATACAGGGCGCCATCATCCAGCGCCGCGCCGACGACGCCGGGTTCGCGATGGCCGAAAGGGCTCATGGCGTTGAACAGATGCGTGACCATGCGCGCACCGGAACGTGCATAATCCACCGCCACCGCATAGGTCGTATCGCTATGGCCGAGGCTGACGACGACGCCGGCATCGCTCAAGGCTCTGACCTGCTCGCGGGTGGCGTTCTCGGGCGCTACCGTGGTCAGCAGCGTCTCGAATTCTCCGGCATGGGCAAGCATCAGGTCGAGATCCGGCTGCCGCATCGGGCGGATGAGGTTCGGATCGTGCGCGCCCTTGCGCGCCACCGATAGATGCGGGCCTTCCAGATGCAGGCCGATGAAGCCCGGCACCTTTGCCGCGACCGCCGCCCGGCCCGCTTCCAGAGTTGCCTTGGTGATGGCAGGCGTATCGGTGATCAATGTCGGCAAAAGGCCGGTTGTGCCGAAACGGGCATGCGCCGCGCAGATGCGGGAGATGGCATCGACGGAGGGGCCGTCGTTCAGAAGAACGCCGCCGCCGCCATTCACCTGCAGGTCGATGAAACCGGGCGCGAGGAGATCGACCGTCGCGACCACCTCTGCATCGACGGGCAATTGCGATGCCGGGCGTAATTCCGTGATGATCCCGTTCGAAAACAGCACGGCATGATCGCGATGCCATTCTTCGCCGTCAAACAACCGACGGGCAATGATCGCCTTTGAGGTCATCGGGTTTCCGTCACTTTCTTGAGGGCGGCAGGCTGATCCGGATTGAAGCCGCGCGAGCGGGAAAATGCTTCGACGAAGACGTAGAAAGGCGCGATCAGCGATAGCGCGTCGGTCAGCGGGTGGCCGGTCTCGACATAGGGCAGGGGACGGGCCTTGGCGACCTTGTCGCTGGTCGCAAAGACAAGGCCGCCCTTGTCCGCCAGCTTGTCGGCAACCTCGACGACCGAAGGCTCGGCCGCATCGCGGGCGGCAAACAGGATGACTGGGAAAGAGGAATTGACCAGCGCCACCGGTCCATGCAGCACTTCCGCCGCCGAATAGGCCTCGGCGTGAACCTCCGATGTCTCCTTGAATTTCAGGGCCGCCTCGCCGGCAATCGCCAAGGCGGGGCCACGGCCGAGCATATAAAGCGAGTCGGTGCCACCAAGCGCCATGGCCAGCTCATCCCATTCCAATGCGACTGCGCGCTCCAGATGTTCCGGCAACGCCGCGACGGCACGCGCCAACTCGCTATCGCCGGTCCATTCCGACAGCAGCGCCAGGCCGGCGACGACGGAATTGACATAGGATTTGGTGGCCGCCACCGCCAGTTCCGGGCCGGCGGCGATGTCGAGCGCATGCTGGCAGGCCGACGCAATCGGCGAATCGATCGTATTGGTGAGCGCGATGGTCACCGCGCCGGTTCGCGTCGCCGCTTCCGCCATGGCGACGATATCGGGGCTCTGGCCGGATTGGGAGATGGCGATCGCCGCACCGCCGGAAAACCGCATATCGCTCTTGTAGACCGAGGCGATCGACGGGCCGAGGGAGGCGACCGGTCGCCCCGCCTGCAATTCGACGGCATATTTGATGAAATGCGCGGCGTGGTCGGAGGAGCCGCGGGCAATCGTGACGAAAAAGGCAGGATCCTTGGCGCGAAGAGCAGCACCGGCAGCGGCGAAGCCGGCGCGGCCCTGATCCAGCAGCCGGGCGACGGCCTGCGGAATTTCGGCAATTTCCCGGCTCATATGTGTATTGATCGTCATCTGTCCATTCCCGTGGTTCAAGTCTCGGCGAGCGTCAGCTCGGCCACAAAATCATAGGCATCGCCGCGATAGAGCGAGCGGGTGAACTCCACGACCCGCCCGGATCTCAGATACGAGACCCGCTCGATCGAAAGGCCCGCCGCGCCGACCGGCACCGACAGCAGCGCCGCATCGGGATTGCGCAGATTGCAGGCCGAAAGCCGCTGCACGGCGCGCACCGGCCGGGCGCCTGCCTTTTCGAGCGCGGCATAGAGCGACGAGCCGACGGCATCGGGATCAGGCAGGATCTCGGCCGACAGGCTGGCGCGCTCGATGGCGAGCGGCATATCGTTGGCAAGGCGCAGACGCCCGAGGCGCACGACCGGCGCGCCGGCCGAAAGGCCCAGCATCATCATTTCGTCGGGCGAGGCGGTAAACAGGCCGCGTTCCAGCCATTCGGCACGCGTCACCAGACCGCGCCGCGCCATGTCCTCCGAGAAGGACGTCAATTGCGACAAGGGCTGCTGGACGCGCGAAACGGGCTTGGCGACAAAAGTGCCGGACCCGTGCTTGCGGGTCAGCAGGCCGTCCTTGACCAGATCGTCAACCGCCTTGCGCACCGTCACCCGGCTGACGCCGGCATAGTCGGCGAGATCGCGTTCAGGGGGAAGAGCGTCGCCGAGCCCGAGCCGACCGTCACGGATCGCATCCTCCAGCAAACCGCGCAGCTTCATGTAAAGCGGCCCGGTTGCGGGCGCCTGCAGGGCATCGAGCGGCAACAACACGGCAAGCGCTTCAGTCACGCGGCATCTCCCATCGGCATTGCGAAACGCTGCACCGCCAGCGCGACCGCACCCGTCAGCGCATCCGCCTTCGGCGAGACGAGACGGGAACGGTGCCGCTCGCTCAGATAAGGATGATAGGCTTGGGCAAGACCGCCCAGCAGGCAGATGGCGCCATTGTCATCGCCAAGATGGCGCAGGCATGCATCGAGCGCGGCGGAGATCTGGCCGACCGCGCCGCCGATCAGGCGCAGCGCCGCCGCATCGCCATTGCCGGCATGATCGAACAGGCGTGGCGCATAACGACCGAAATCGCCTGGCGAGGCCGCGCGCCCGAATTCGACGATGCTGCCGGGATCGTTGCCGAATTCTTCCAGGATATCGTCGAGGACGGGCGTGCGCGGGCAGATGCCGTCGAAGGCCAGCAGGCTTTCCTGAAGCAGCGCCTGGCCGAGGCGCGCGCCGCTGCCGAGATCGCCAACCGCAAATCCCCAGCCGCCGACGAAACGGATCGCGCCGGCGCGGCGCAGCACATAGACCGAGCCGGTGCCCAGCGTTCCGACGATGCCGTCGTCATCGCCGAGCGCGCCCTGCAGGGCGATCAGCGCATCGGACTCGATCGCGGCCTGACGAAAGGGCAGTTTCTCGCGGATATAATGCACGGCATCCCCGACATTGTGGCCGGCAAGGCCGAGCACAGCCGATGCGTCGGCGACACCATTCGCATCGAGACCGGCAGCGGCGAAGGCCTGACGCGTCGCGTCGAGCATGTTGGCCAGCGAAGCGTCCGGCGCGGAGAGGATATTGGCGGCGCCGCCCTTGCCAAGCCCGAGGACACGGCCATGCCGATCGGCAACCGCCACGCGGCACCCCGTCCCCCCGCCATCGATGCCAACGAAAAGTCCAGCCATCGGAAACCTCCACCTCAGATGATAATACCAAAAAAGAACCATTAACCAAGCAGCTTTTTACAGCTTGGCCAAAAATTCGAGATTTTGCCTGAAAAACGGCGATAAATTCGATGTTGAGTGGCGCGCATGCAGCCATGCGCAGCAATGGTAAATTTTCTTCTGGACAATTGGTATTTTTTTGGCATTCTCTGTCGCAAGGGGAAGGCGAGGAAGCATTGCCGGCGCAAGCACGGGAAACAACAAACAAGTCGCCTCCGAGCGCAACACCCCTTGGCATTGCAAAAGGAAAGGCCGCGATCCACGCGGCCAGCCAACGGATTTCGGGAGGGCCGCATGCAACGGCTTTCCGCAAGAGGGAGAACATCATGACTCGTACGATCAAAGCATTGCTGCTTACCACGAGCGTTCTCGGCATGACGGGCATCGCCCATGCCGAAGACGTCAAGCTGACCATTGAAAGCTGGCGTAACGACGACCTGACGATCTGGCAGGAAAAGCTGATCCCGGCCTTCGAAGCCAAGAACCCCGGCATCAAGGTGGTGTTCTCGCCGACCGCGCCGACCGAATACAATGCCGCGCTGAACGCCAAGCTCGATGCAGGCTCCGCCGGCGACCTGATTTCCTGCCGCCCGTTCGACGCCTCGCTCGAACTCTACAACAAGAAGCACCTCGCCGACGTCACCGCGCTGGCCGGCATGGACAATTTTTCGCCTGTCGCCAAGTCCGCCTGGACGACCGATGACGGCAAGACGAGCTTCTGCGTGCCGATGGCATCGGTCATCCACGGCTTCATCTACAACAAGGACGCTTTCGACAAGCTCGGCATCAAGCCGCCGGCAACCGAGGACGAGTTCTTCGCAGCCCTCGACAAGATCAAGGCCGACGGCAACTACGTTCCGATGGCGATGGGCACCAAGGATCTCTGGGAAGCCGCGACCATGGGCTACCAGAACATCGGCCCGACCTACTGGAAGGGCGAGGAAGGCCGCGCCGCCCTGATCAAGGGCGAACAGAAGCTGACCGACGACGCCTGGGTCGAGCCCTATCGTGTTCTCGCCAAGTGGAAGCCCTATCTCGGCGACGGCTTCGAGGCGCAGACCTATCCGGACAGCCAGAACATGTTCACGCTCGGCCGCGCCGCCATCTATCCGGCCGGCTCCTGGGAAATCGGTATGTTCAACACTCAGGCCGATTTCAAGATGGGCGCATTCCCGCCGCCGGTGAAGAAGGCAGGCGACACCTGCTATATCTCCGACCATAACGACATCGGCATGGGCCTGAATGCCAAGAGCGCCCATCAGGAAGAAGCCAAGAAGTTCCTGAGCTGGGTCGCTTCGCCTGAATTCGCCGAAATCTACGCCAATGCGCTGCCGGGCTTCTTCAGCCTGAACTCGACGGCGGTGAAGATGGCCGATCCTCTGGCCCAGGAATTCGTCTCCTGGCGCGAAAAGTGCAAGCCGACGATCCGCTCGACCTACCAGATCCTGTCGCGCGGTACGCCGAACCTCGAAAACGAGACCTGGGTCGAATCCGCCAACGTCATCAACGGCACGGATACGCCTGAGCAGGCTGGCGAAAAGCTGCAGAAGGGCCTCGACAGCTGGTACAAGCCGGCGAAGTAAGCCAGGCAGGGCGGCAGACGCCCAAATCTTCCTTCTCCCCGCGATCACGCGGGGAGAAGGCCCTCGGCAGGCCTTGAGGGCCGGCGCCACTTCCTTCACCACGCCTCGCGCGGCTGAACGAAAAGATCATCCCGCTGTCGAAAGCGGGGAAGCCTTCACGGCAGGGGCGACAGACCCCGAAACAAGATCGTATGGTTGAGGACGCTGGCTGTGCGGCAAGGTTAGGCCGCGCACGGCGTCCAATTGCCGATATTCACCGCGTGAGCAAAGGGATGGACAAGCAGGGCCATGAGCGACACTTCCTCACCCCATGACGCAATCGGGACGGCCAAGCGGCCGACACGCTGGCACATCGCCGTCTTCCTAATGCCGGCATTCATCGTCTACACCGCGATCATGATCCTGCCCTTGATCGAGACCCTGCGCCTGTCGCTGTACAATACGGTCGATGGCCAGTCCGTTTTCGTAGGCATCAGCAATTTCAAGACCCTGTTCGGTGACGAACGCTGGGCGGCTAGCTTCTGGAACGCGCTGCGCAACAATCTCGTCTTCTTCGTCATTCACATGCTGGTGCAAAACCCGATCGGCGTGGCGCTGGCGGCGATGCTGTCGCTGCCGCGCCTGCGCTTCGTCACCTTTTACCGTACGGCGATCTTCCTGCCGACGCTACTCTCCTTCGTCATCGTCGGCTTCATCTGGAAGCTGATCCTGTCGCCGCTTTGGGGCGTGGCCCCGTGGATGATGGATCTGGTCGGCCTGAAGTCGCTGTTCGGCCCCTGGCTCGGCCAGCCGGGCTCGGCGCTGATCGCGGTGTCGCTGATCTCGGTCTGGCAATATGTCGGCATCCCGATGATCCTGATCTATGCCGCGCTGCTCAATATTCCGGACGAAGTGATCGAAGCGGCGGAATGCGACGGCATCACCGGCTGGAGCCAGTTCTGGAAGATCAAGCTGCCGCTCATCCTGCCGGCCATCGGCATCATCTCGATCCTGACCTTCGTCGGCAATTTCAATGCCTTCGACCTGGTTTACACCGTGCAGGGCGCGCTGGCCGGACCGGACGGCTCGACGGACATCCTCGGCACGCTGCTTTATCGCACCTTCTTCGGTTTCCAGTTGCAGCTGGGCGACCGCTCGATGGGCGCGACCATCGCCACGGTGATGTTCCTGATCATCCTTGCCGGCGTGTCGTTCTATCTGTTCGCCATCCAGAGCCGCATGCGGCGCTACCAGTTCTGAGGGATCGACCATGGCGAAACCGACCCACTCCCCGCTGCGCACCGGCATGGTTCATCTGGCGCTGATCGCCTATACGCTGATCTCGCTGTTTCCCGTCGTGCTGACGATCATCAATTCCTTCAAGACGAAAAACGCCATCTTCCGCGAGCCGATGGCGCTGCCCGGCCCCACAAGCTTCAGCATGATCGGCTATGAAACGGTTCTGAAACAGGGCGATTTCCTGACCTATTTCCAGAACAGCTTCATCGTCACGCTGGTCTCGATCGTGCTGGTTCTGCTCTTCGGCGCGATGGCCGCCTTCTCGCTGTCGGAATACCGGTTTCGCGGCAATACGATGCTCGGCCTCTATCTGGCGATCGGCATCATGATCCCGATCCGCCTCGGCACCGTCGCCATCCTGCAGGGCATGGTCGCCGCCGGCCTTGTCAATACGCTGACGGCGCTGATCCTCGTCTATACGGCGCAAGGCCTGCCGCTCGCCATCTTCATCCTCTCGGAATTCATGCGCACCGTTTCCGACGACCTGAAGAATGCCGGCCGCATCGACGGCCTCTCGGAATACGCCATCTTCTTCCGGCTGGTGCTGCCGTTGGTGCGGCCGGCCATGGCCACGGTCGCGGTCTTCACCATGATCCCGATCTGGAACGATTTGTGGTTCCCGCTGATCCTGGCACCCGGCGAATCCACCAAGACCGTCACCCTCGGTTCGCAAATGTTCATCGGCCAGTTCGTCACCAACTGGAATGCGGTTCTTGCCGCCCTGTCGCTGGCGATCTTCCCGGTTCTCATCCTCTATGTCATCTTCTCGCGGCAACTGATCCGCGGCATCACGGCGGGAGCAGTGAAATGACCTCTCAAAAACCCATCCGCGTTCTCGTCGCCGGTCTCGGCAATATGGGTCGCAGCCATGCCTTGGCCTATCATAACAATCTCGGCTTCGAGATCGTCGGCCTCGTCAATCGTTCAAAGGTCGAGTTGCCGGAAGAGCTGCGCGGCTACACCATCCACCCCGACTTCGAGAAGGCGCTCGCAGAGCTGAAGCCGGACCTGGCGGCGATCTGCACCTATTCCGACAGCCATGCCGACTATGCCGTCACCGCCTTCGAGCAGGGCTGCCATGTCTTCGTGGAAAAACCGCTGGCGACCACCGTCGCCGATGCCGAGCGCGTCGTTTCGGCGGCGAAGAAGGCGGGCCGCAAGCTGGTCATCGGTTACATCCTGCGCCATCACCCTTCCTGGGTGCGGCTGATTGCCGAAGCGCGCAAGCTCGGCGCCCCTTATGTTTTCCGCATGAACCTCAACCAGCAATCCAGCGGCCCGACCTGGGAAACCCACAAGGCGCTGATGCAGACGACGCCGCCGATCGTCGATTGCGGCGTCCACTATGTCGATGTCATGTGCCAGATCACCGACGCCAGGCCGGTGCAGGTGCGCGGCATGGGCCTGCGCCTCTCCGACGAAATCGCGTCCGACATGTATAATTACGGCCATCTGCAGGTGATGTTCGAGGACGGTTCCGTCGGCTGGTATGAAGCCGGCTGGGGGCCGATGATCTCCGAAACCGCCTTTTTCGTGAAGGACGTCATGTCGCCGAAGGGCTCCGTCTCCATCATCATGGATCCGAACGCCAAGTCCGACGACATCGACACCCACACCAAGACGTCCGTTATCCGGCTGCACACGGCCGAAACCGGCCCGAACGGCAAGTTCATTCGCCCGGACGAGGACCTGACCATGGCCGGCGAGCCCGGCCATCAGGATCTCTGCGATCTCGAGCAGGCCTATGTCCTGAAAGCGATCCGCGAGGATATCGACCTTGGCCGCCATATGCAGGATGCGGTGCAATCGCTGCGCATCTGCCTTGCCGCGGATGAGAGCGTGCGAACCGGCCAGCCCGTGACGCTCTGACAGTCTATTTCAGGAGACAATTTGATGGGTTCCCTTCAAGTCAATGCCATCCGCAAGGCTTTCGGCAATCACGAGGTGCTCAAGGGTATCGATCTCGACGTCAAGGACGGCGAATTCGTCATCTTCGTCGGCCCCTCGGGCTGCGGAAAGTCGACGCTGCTACGCGTCATCGCCGGGCTTGAAGACGCCACATCCGGCAGCATCCGCATCGACGGACAGGAGGTCGGCGCCGTGCCGCCGGCCAAGCGCGGCATCGCCATGGTCTTCCAGTCCTATGCGCTTTATCCACACCTGACGGTGAAGGACAATATGGCGCTTGGCCTCAAGCAGGCCGGCGCGCCGAAGGACGAAATCGAAAAGCGCGTCTCCCGCGCCTCCGCCATGCTGTCGCTCGAGCCCTATCTTGCGCGCCGCCCGGCGGAACTTTCGGGCGGCCAACGCCAGCGCGTCGCCATCGGCCGCGCCATCGTGCGCGAACCGAAACTGTTCCTGTTCGACGAGCCGCTGTCGAACCTCGATGCGGCGCTGCGCGTCCAGACCCGCCTCGAAATCGCCCGCCTGCACCGCGAGTTGAAGGCGACGATGATCTATGTCACCCACGATCAGGTCGAGGCGATGACGCTGGCCGACAAGATCGTCGTGCTGAGCGCCGGCGCGGTCGAGCAGGTCGGTTCGCCGATGGAACTCTATAACCGCCCCGCCAACCTGTTCGTCGCCGGCTTCATCGGCTCGCCGGGCATGAATTTCATCGAGGCGACGCGCCTCGGCGAAACCGGCGCCAAGACCATCGGCATCCGCCCAGAACACCTGTCCCTGTCGCGCGAAAGCGGCGAATGGCAGGGCAAGGTCGTGCATGTCGAGCATCTCGGCGCCGATACCATCGTCTATCTGGAATCGGAAAAGGCTGGTCTCTTGACGGTGCGCCTGTTCGGCGAGCATCGCTATGCGCCCGACGACATCGTCCATGCCTCGCCGGACCGCGCCTCCATCCACCGCTTCGACGCCAACGGCCAGGCGATCCGGTGAGTCATCGATGATCCTCTGCTTCGACATCGGCGGAACGACGATCAAGGGCGCGGTCGCCCGCTCTGCGAACGAGATCGACACCCTGCCGCGCTGGCCGACGCCGGCCAAGGATTTCTCCGCCTTTCTGGCGGTGATTGCCGACGCATTGAAAGGCATCGATGGTCCGGTCGACGGCATCGCCATCTCGATTGCCGGCGTCGTCGATCCCGATACGCGCGCCGCCACGGTTGCCAATATTCCCTGCATTCACGGCCGCGACCTGAAGCTGGAAATCGAAAAGGCCTTCAACATTCCGACGCTGGTCGCCAATGATGCCGATTGCCTCGCAATGGCTGAAGCCGGCATCGGGGCAGGGCAGGGGCATCGCATCGTTCTCGGCGCCGTGCTTGGCACCGGCGTCGGCGGCGGCATCGTCGTCGATGGCCGGCTGATCAATACCGACGGCTTTGCCGGCGAATGGGGCCACGGCCCGGCAATTGCCAGCGAGGCCGGCAATCCGCCCGTCAGGATCCCCGCCTTTCCCTGCGGCTGCGGCCAGAAGGGATGCGTCGATACGATCGGCGGCGCGCGCGGGCTGGAGCGGCTGCACCAGTTGATCCACGCTATCGATTGCGACAGCGAGACCATCATCGCCGATTGGCAGGCGGGCGAAGCAAAGGCAGCGCGCACCATCGACGTCTATATCGATCTCGTCGCCTCGCCGCTGGCTTTGACGATCAACATCACCGGCGCGACCATCGTGCCGGTCGGCGGCGGGCTTTCCAATGCCGAACCGCTGCTCGAAGCACTTGACGAAGCGGTGCGGGCGCGGACGCTGCGCCGTTTCCATCGGCCTCTGGTCGTGCGTGGCCAGTGCCGCATCGAACCCGGCCTGATCGGCGCGGCCATTCTCGGCTTGCGGGAATTCGCCGATGGCTGAGCGAAAACTCGAGGTCTGCGTTGACGATCTCAGGGGTCTTATGGCCGCTATCTCCGGCGGAGCCGACCGTATCGAGCTGTGTTCTGCCCTTTCGGTCGGCGGGTTGACGCCGTCGCGGGGCCTCATGGACGCGGCGGCAAAGCTGCCCGTGCCCTCCTACGCCATGATCCGCCCGCGCGCCGGCAATTTTAGCTATGACGCTGGCGAAATCGACATCATGAAGCGCGATATAGACGCCGCCGGCGAAGCCGGCCTTGCGGGCGTGGTGTTCGGCGCCAATCGCGCCGACCGGACGCTGGACGAGACCGTTCTCGCAGCATTGATCGCCCATGCCGGCCCCCTCGGCATCACCCTGCATCGCGCCATCGACCTGACGCCGGATATCGGCGCGGCGGTGAAACTAGCGGCCGATCTTGGCTTCGAGCGCATCCTGACATCCGGCGGGGCCAAGACGGCAAGGGACGGGCTGGAGGGACTGCGGCAAGCCTTCGACGCAGCCGCTGGCCGGCTGACGATCATGCCGGGCTCCGGCGTCGCTATCGAGACTGTCGAGGCCATCCTCGCTGCCGCGCCGTTTACCGAGCTTCATGCCTCCTGCGCGTCGCCGGTGATCGAGCTGGATGCACGCGTGCTCGACATGGGTTTCGCATCGCCCACGGAAAAGCGCACCGATGCCGGCAAGGTCCGCGCCTTGCGCGCCCGGATCAACGAACTGCCCTAGCCGAATTTGAGAAAAATTACCCTCGCCAAGCCAATTCCATTTGTTCGCGAACCGTACTAACGTCGCGCCGGAATGGCAGAGGTGGAGGACTTCATGAATTCGGGGGCGGGGAAAAGCTTGCGCATCGGCGTGATCGGTTGCGGCAATATTTCGGCGACCTATCTGCGCAATGCGAGCCTGTTTGGCGGGGTGGAGATGCGCGCCTGCGCCGATATTTCCGCCGACATGGCAGCGCAACGCGCCGATGAATACGGCCTGACCGCCATGAGCGTCGATACGCTGCTGGCCGATCCGGATATCGATCTCGTCCTCAATCTCACCGTGCCCAATGTGCATTTCGACATTTCGCAATCCGCACTCGCAGCCGGAAAGCATGTCTTCACCGAAAAGCCGCTGGCGGCGACTTTTGCCGAGGGCAAGCGACTGGTCGAGGAGGCACAGCGGCGCGGCTTGCGGATCGGCTCCGCGCCGGACACCTTTCTGGGGGCCGCCGGGCGGCAGGCGCGAAAACTGATCGACGAAGGCGCCATCGGCCGCCCGGTTAGCGGCACCGCCTTCATGTTCGGCCGCGGCATGGAGCATTGGCATCCCAATCCGCAATTCTTCTACCAGCCCGGTGGCGGTCCCGTTCTCGACATGGGGCCGTACTATCTGACAATGCTGGTGAACCTGCTCGGCCCGGTGCGCACCGTCGTGGCGCTGACCACGCGTGGCCGCGAGGAGCGTCTGATCACTGCCGACGGGCCGTTCAAGAACAAGACATTTCCGGTAGGGACCCCGACGACGGCGCTGTCGCTGCTTGAATTCGACAGCGGCGCGATGATCAATTTCGGCGCGTCCTGGGATGTCTTTCGCCACTCCAATCACCCGATCGAATTGCACGGCACCGAAGGCTCCCTGCGCCTGCCCGATCCGGATACGTTCGGCGGCACGGTCTCGCTCTCGACCGGCGGCGCGGACTGGACGAATTTCGAAAGCGATCCGGCCCCTTACGGCGCTCACAACTGGCCCTATGCGGCGCCGGATCGCGCCAATTACCGTATGCTCGGCGTCGCCGATCTGGCGCGGGCGATCTCCGAAGGCCGGCCGGCGCGCACTGAGGGCGAACTGGCGCTGCATGTTCTCGACATCATGGAAGCCATTCTGCATTCGGGTGAAACCCGCTCGGCCGTCGAACTCTCGACGCGCACCGCGCGGCCCGAAAGTCTGGGGGAAGACGAAGCACGGAGTTTGCTGGCATGACCGAGAACGCATTCCCCCGTCCGGACGCCGGCGCCCAGCGGGTGCTCGACCTCTCCGCCGCTTCGACCGAACCGCCCTTCGAGACCGGAAGCGCGCAGGCGGCCCGCACCGCCTATGATCGCGGCAATCCGACGCTTCAGGGTGAAAAGCTGCCTGTCAGCGACATCGACGATATCGAAGTCGATGGCGGCGATGGCCCGATCAAGGCGCGTCTCTATCGCGGCACGGCGGCGCCGACTGAAAAAGCGCCGTTGCTGCTCTACCTGCATGGCGGTGGCTGGGTGATCGGCAATCTCGATTCCCATGACGATATCTGCCGCCTGTTCGCCGAGCGCGCCAACGCGGTCGTTCTCTGCCCGGATTACCGCCTGGCGCCGGAGCATAAATTCCCGGCCGCGATAAACGATTGCGTGGCAGTTCTGCGCTGGGTGCACCAGCATGCGGACGACCTGGGAATCGATGCCGACAACATCGCGGTTGCAGGTGACAGCGCCGGCGGAAATCTGGCAGCGGTGCTTGCGCTTCTTGCCCGTGATCTACCGGTCCCGCCGCTTGTGGCGCAGCTGTTGATCTATCCCAACACCGATGCGCGGCAAGGTTCCGACAGCTATCGCCGTTTCGGCGAAGGTTTCGGGCTCACCGCCACGACCATGCGCTGGTTCCGCGATCATTATGTGCGGAATGAAGCCGATATCGTCGATTGGCGCGTTTCGCCGCTGCTTGCCCCCGATCTCACCGGCGTCGCGCCTGCTTTCGTTGCCATTGCCGGCCTCGATATCCTGGCGGATGAGGGCGAGGCCTATATCGAAAGGCTAAGGGAAGCAAACGTGCCGCTATCCGTCAAACGCTGGCCGGACCAGATCCACGGCTTTGCCTCGATGGGCCGCTATATCGACGCGGCGCGCGATGTGGTGGCGGAGGCGGTTGCCACCTGGCGTCATTTCACCGGTTCGGCGAAGACGTAATCAGACCGGCGATATTCTATCGCGGAAAATCCGCGTTCATCAGGCGCTTGGCATCCTCAAGGCTGGGCATCGCGAGGCCCGCGCCCTTGCGCGTCACCGCCATCGCCCCAAAGGCATTGGCGAGACGGCAGCATTCACGCCCGCTCAGACCGGTCAGGCGACCATGAATATGGCCGGCCGCGAAGGCGTCGCCGGCACCGGTCGTATCCATGACTTCCACGGCAAACCAGGGGGAACGATCCGTGCTGCGGCGCTGGCAAAGCAGGGACCGCGAGCCATGTCCCTTGAGGGCGATACGCCGTACGCCTCGCTCCAGAAGCGCCTCGACCATCGGGCCGAGCACGCTCTCCGATGGAAGTCCGAGAAGTCGTGGAAGATCGCCGCTGTCGAGCATGATCGTATCGAGCTTCGGCAGCAGGGCGAGCACATCGGCCGCAATCGTCGCGACCACGCCGCCGGGGATATCGAGGCTCACGGGGATGTCACGCGCACTGGCAAGATCGATTGCCCGACGCGCGGCATCCGATTGCGGCGATTGCAGCAGCGCGTAGCCGGACAGATGAAAAAGCGCCGCGCCGTCGAAAGCGTCTTCGACAACGGCATCCGGCGCGAGGCGCGCATTGGCGCCGCGATAGGCGAACATGGTGCGCTCGCCGCTCGGCCCGACCGTCACGACATTGATCTGTGTCGGCTCTAAGGCATCCACGCCGATCCAGCCGGTAACGATGCCGGTTGCCGACAGGTCCGAAACGGCCTGCCGGCCCCAGGCATCGTTGCCGACACGGCCGATCATCCGGGCTTCATGCCCGGAACGGGCAAGCGTAATGGCCGTATTGGTCGCCGACCCGCCGATCGCCACCGTCTGACCGGTGGCGATCGCCTCCCCACCCTCGGCCGGATAGGCGGGGATCTCGAGAACGAGATCGATATTGATATCGCCGAGCAGGACGATGACGGCCATGCTTACCTGCTTCCCTGTCTGTCCAATTTCCCCGGAAAACCGAAACCGATCTTCCGGGGAGAAAATTTTAAAACTCGATATGCATCTGGTCGATGGCCTGGTCGACATCGGCGATGATGTCGTCGATATGCTCGATGCCGACCGAGAAGCGCACGAGACCGTCGACCACGCCCATTGCCTCGCGTTCCTGGCTCGGAATGTCGAGGAAGGCCATGGTCGCGGGAACCTGTGTGGTGGTGCGCAGACCGCCAAGGCTGGCGGCGAAGGAGCACAGCTTCAGGCGCTTCAGCAGGCGCGCGCCCGAGGGCTCGTCGACCACCTGGAAGGACAGCATCGCGCCGCCGCCGATCAGCTGTTCGCTGGCCGACTCGTAGTTCGGATGCGAGGGCAGGCCGGGATAGAAGACGCGCTTGACCTTCGGATGGGCTTCGAGGTGCTTGGCGAGCGCGAGCGCATTGGCGCACTGCTTTTCCAAGCGCAGAGCCAGCGTCTGGGCGCCGCGAAGCAGCAGCCAGGCATTGAAGGGCGAGAGCGGCGCGCCGAGCTTGTTCAGCGTGTTCCAGCGCACGTCTTCCAGCCAGTCGGCCGGCAGGATGTCGGACTTCAGCGTGATGACACCGCCGACGGCGTCATTATGGCCGCCGATGAACTTGGTGGCGCTTTCGACAACGACGTCGACGCCGAATTCATGCGGACGGCAGACGGCCGGCGAGGCAAACGTGTTGTCGCAGATGACGACGATGCCGCGGGCATGGGCGATCTCGACCAGCTTCTTGAGCGGCGGCACCTTCATCGTCGGGTTGGCGATGGCCTCGACATAGAGAACCTTGGTCTCGTCGGTGAAGGCGTTTTCGACGGCGCGCACGTCGGTGCAATCGACGAGGCTGACCTTGAGGCCGAAATCCTGGGCGCGGTGGTCGAAGAACTCATGCGTCGAGGAATAGGTCGTCAGGTCCGCGACGATATGGTCGCCGGCCTTCATGATGCCGAACAGGGCATGCGAAATGGCGGCCATGCCCGAGGCGGTGGCGAGGCAGGCGGTGCCGCCGGTCAACTGGGCGATGTGTTCTTCCAGCTTGTATTCGGTCGGGTTGCCGCAACGCGAATAGATGTTCACTTCCTTGCGGGCGCCGGCCACGATCTGGTCGTAGATATCGCCGGCATACTGGAAGTTGGCCGACATGTAGATCGGATAGCTGATCGACTGGGAATGTTCTTCCGGCTCGTAGAAGACGGAACGGCTGGCAAAATCGTAGTCTTTGGAAGACATTGGCTTACTCCTGGAAAATCATTCCTTCACGGCGCCGCCGACAAGGGCGGCCGTGATCTGGCGTTCGAAGAAGATGAAGAGGATGAGCGGCGCGATCGCCGCGATCAGGATCGCAGCCAGCATCACCGGATAGTTGGTGATATGCTCGCCGACGAAATCGGTCAGGCCGACGGGCAAGGTCTTGCGCGCCGGATTGTTGATGAACACGACCGGGAACAGGAAATCGTTCCAGACCCAGATCATGTTGACGATGCCGACCGTGAACATGGCCGGCTTTGCGATCGGCAGGGCGATCTTGCGGAAGATCAGCCATTCCGAGGCGCCGTCGACGCGGCCGGCATCGAAGAGTTCGCGCGGCAGCGTGTTGAAGAAGGCCTGCATGATGAAGATCGACACCGGCACGTTGAAGGCCGCCGTCGGCAGGATGACGCCGAGATGGGTGTCGAGCAGGCCGGCGCCACGCAGCATGACGACAAGCGGCACCAGCGCCACATAGGCCGGGATCGCCATTGCCGCCGTCAGGCCAAGCTCGACCACAGGCATCCAGCGTGGCCTGTAGATGGCAAGCGCATAGCCCGAGAGAGTCGAGACGAAGACGGTGATGAGGGTCGCGCCCGCCATGATGATCAGCGAGTTGATCGCATAACCACCAAGCGCCCCACCGCTCCACGCGCCGACATAGGCGTCGAAATTCAGGCTGGTCGGGAAGGACCAGACCGAGCGCATGAATTCCTTGTTGGTCTTGAAGGTGCTGTAGATCATCCAGACGAACGGGAAGATCACCAGAGCCACATGCAGCGTCAGAAAGGCGAGCACGACGCTGCTCGTCAGCGTCCAGCGACGGGCGATGATCGGGGTCATGCGTCGCCCTTCCGCTTCAAATATCGGAAGACGACCCAGGCGGCGAGCGCCGTCAAGACCATCTGGGCAAAGCCGATGGTCGCCGCATAACCCATCTCGAAGCTGCCGAAGCCCATTTTGTAGAGATAGGTGGACACCACTTCGCTGGCGTGGCTCGGGCCGCCATTGGTCAGCACGAAGACCAGAGAGAAGGTTTTCAGCGAGCCGATGATCGCCAGCAGCGAATTGGCGCGCACCGCATCCCAGACCATGGGAATGGTGATCGAGAAGAATTTGCGCCAATGGCCGGCGCCGTCGATCTCCGCCGCTTCATAGACGCTTTCCGACACGGAGCGCACGGCAGCGGTGAACAGCAGCACATACAGCCCGAGATAGGTAAAGCTCATGACCACGACGACGGCGAGGAAGGCGGTATCGGATTCGCCAAGCCAGCCGCGCTTCAGGCTATCCAGCCCCACAGCCTTCAGGCCTGCGTTCACCAGCCCGAAATAAGGGTTGTACATGAAGCGCCACAACAGCCCGATGCAGATCTCGCTGACCATGACCGGAACGAGATAGAAGAACAGGAAGATGCGGGAAAAAGCCGGGACGATGCGAACCAGGCAATAGGCGATCGCCAGCGCCAGGAACACCTGGAAGACGATGGCCGAGAGCGCCACGAGCAGGTTGCGGCCAAGCGAGGCCCAAAAGATCGGATCGGCGGCAAGCCGCAGGAAGTTTCCGGCGCCGACGAAGAGCGGCTGGGAGGCGCCGTCCCATTGGAACATCGAAAGCCAGCCGGCATAGACGACCGGATAGGCGACGAAAGCGAAGACGAAAATCAGCGCCGGCGCCAGAAAGGCAAGCGCCGCCCGATTGTGTCTCTTCGCAAAGCCGATATCCGCGCTCATGTGTCCGCCGGTTCCATTGATTGTTTCGGGCCGCCGACCATGCCGGCGGCCCTGAACTCATGAAGGCTTACTTGTTGGCCTTCAGCGCGTCTTCAAGCTTCTTGGCGGCGTCGGCAGGCGCAACGGAACCATCCAGCGCACCCTGCAGCGAGGTGTAGTAGATGTTGGTTGCGGCCGGCGGCATCGCCGTGTCGTAGAAGGAGTCGAGATGGCCGGCGGCATTCATCAGGTCGTTGCTGATGCCGTAGAGAACCGGGCCGGCAGCGGCTTCCGTGGTGGCGCCTTTGACGGTCACCATGGTCTTGCGCAGCTCGACATACTTGGTCATCACTTCGGGCGACGACAGGAATTTCAGCAGCGTCACCGCATCGGCCTTGTTTTCGGCTTTCTGCGAGATGCCGAAGGATGCGGCAACGCCGGCGAGCACGTCGGACTGGTCACCCTTGCCGCCATCGACCTTCGGGAAGGCGAAGAAGCCGAGTTCGAAGCCCTCAGGCGCATCCTTGGAGGCGCCGATCTGCCAGGTGCCGTTGAGCAGCATCGCGGCCTGACCGTTCAGGAACAGCATGTTGGCTTCCTGGTCGCCCATGCCGTTGAAGCCGGTCGGGAAATAGTCCTTCTTGGCGATGTCCGCGACCTTGGCGAAAGCCTGCTCGCCTTCCGGCCCAAGCGTTGCGGCGGCATCGCCATTGACGAAGGAGGCGACGACGCCCGAGCCCTTCAGGCGCATTTCCATGTACTGGAACCAGAAGGTGGCAGGCCACGAATCCTTGTTGCCGAGCGAGAAGGGCACGATGCCATCGGCCTTGATCTTTTCGGCCAGCGCCATCAGCTCGTCATAGGTCTTGGGCGTTTCCCAGCCCTTTTCCTTGAACAGAGCCTTGTTGTACCAGAAGACGACGGAGTCGACGTCGACCGGAACGGCATAGGTATGGCCGTCCTTGCTGGTCTGGGCGATCGCGCTTTCGAGGAAGCTTTCGCGCCAGCCATCCTTGGCCAGATCCTGGTCGAGCGCATACATCTGGCCGCCCTTGACGAAGGCGTTCAGGAAGCCGCCGGGCAGGGTGTAGAAGACGTCAGGCGGATTGCCCGAAGCCATCGCCGTGTTCAGCTTGGTCTTGTAGGAGGACTGTTCGGCGGCAACCACATCCAGCTTGATGTCCGGATGTTTCTTGGCGAATTCGTCCAGCGCGAAGTTGATGAAGTCGACCTTGTCCTGCTGGCCCGCATAGGCATGCCAGAACGAAAGCTCGCCGGCCATGGCCGGAAATGCCGCAAACGCCAGCGCGGCGCCGGCGATCAGAAGACGTTTCAACTTCACAGGTCATCCTCCCCGAAAAGGTTTATGCAGCGTCCTTCGCTGCTCGATGTAGTGATGCCACAACAAAAATCTTATGTCTATAGTGACACCACAACATACCCGTGCTAGCCTTTTCATATCGACAGCGAGAAAGCCGCCATGAACGTTGACCTGCGTGGTCCATCCAGCCCAGCCAGCAGCCGGCTGCGAAGCGTCCTGCCGAAATTGTCGGACTCCGAGCGCCGCGTGGCGCTGTGGGTTCTCGAAAATGTCGATGCCACCATCCGCAATTCCATGTCGGCCATCGCCCAGGCCGTCGATGTCAGCGATACGACCGTGTTGCGCATGTGCCGCACCGCCGGCTTCTCAGGCTTTACCGATCTGAAGCTTGCCTTGGCGCAGGAACCGCGCGAGACGCGCGACGATACCTCCGACGAAACCCATGCCAGCGACATTCAGGCCGCCGGCCGTCTGTTTCGCGCCGTGGCGCAGGCGATCAATGACACCCAAGGCGTGTTGAACGAGGCGAGCTTCGCCAGGGCGCTCGACCTGATTGCCGGGGCACGCCACATCCTCGTCGGCGGCGTCGGCGGCTCGGGGATCGTCGCGCAGGCCTTCTACCAGCGCTGCATTCGCCTGGGCCAACGCTGCGACGCGCCGATCGACTCGCAGCTGCAGATCATGCATGCGGCGCTGACCGGCCCCGAAGATCTCGTCGTCGTCATCTCCTATTCCGGCATTACCAGCGATCCCGTGCTCATCCTTCAGGAGGCAAAATCCCGAGGGGCGGCGACGCTCTGTATCACCGGCAACAGCGCTTCGCCGCTGGCGCGGCTGGCCGACGTCGTGCTGGTCAGCGTGTCGCACGAGCAGGGCAGCGAACCGATGGCGGCGCAGATCGCTCAGATGACCCTCGTCGATGCGCTGTATTCGGCGCTTGTCGCGCGCAATGCCGAACAGGCCCAACTCACCGAGGAACGGATGGTCAACGCCATCCTTCCGAAATCGATCTAGTTCCTTCCCTTAGAGACAGGTATCGTACCCGTGAAAATCCAGATCTACACCATGCAGACCGTTTCCGAAGCGCTGGCCGCCGCAGCGGCAGGCGTCGATTACCTCGGCCTGACGCCGTCCAATCGCGGGTTGCCGGGCGAAATCAGCTTCGAGACGGCCCGCGAGATCGCCGATGCGCTCGAGGGCAAGGCAAGCCGCGTGGCGCTTTCGGTGGAAAGCGATCTCGGCCTGATCGCCGACATGGTCGCCGCCGTGCGTCCGGACGTTTTGCATCTCTGTGGCAATATCAAGCTGGTGACACCGGATCATGTGCGGCAGTTGCGCGAAACCCTGCTGCCGCTCTATCCGGAGCTTCGTATCCTGCAGGCGATCCCGATGACCGGGCCGGAAGCGCTGGATCATGCGGCCGCCTTCGAGCCCTATTCCGACAGCTTCATCCTCGATTCCGTCGCCGCCCATATCGACGGCATCGGCGCCGCCGGCGTCACCCATGACTGGTCGCTTTCGCGCGAAATCGTCAAGCGCAGCAAGCTTCCGGTGATCCTCGCCGGAGGATTGAACGCCGATAACGTCGCCGAAGCCATCGCCGCCGTCCAGCCCTGGGCGGTGGATTCGCTGACCCACACCAACAAGCCGCTGCCCGAAGGCGGTTTCCGCAAGGACATCGACAAGATCGCCGCCTTCGTGAAGGCCGCGCGCGCGGCCTGAGCGAGAAGCGCCGGCACCACAATCCACCGCTTTCCTCCGTCATGGTCGGGCTTGTCCCGACCATCTAAGCACGGATGAGATAATCCATTATTTTCAGTTGCTTGGCGGATGTTGGCAGATGGTCGGGACAAGCCCGACCATGACGTGGGTACTGAGGGAAGGCTTGTCAAAAACGAGAAAGGGGCGGTGCCGATGGCGCTGCCCCTTTCTGTTTTATAGCCTTCGCCAAACCTCAGCCGGCATGTGCCCGCAGTGGCTGGGCGTCAGTGCGCGCAATCGAATCCGCCGCTTCCATGATGGCATGGGTGTCGATGCCGAAATGGGCGTAGAGGTCGGCAATCGTGCCGGTCTGGCCGAAATGCTCGACGCCGAGCGACACCGTGCGGTGGCCCTGCACCGAACCCAGCCAGCCGAGCGTCGCCGGATGGCCGTCGGTGACGGTGATCAGGCTCGCGGCACGCGACACGCTGTCAAACAGCGTTTCGATATGGCTGCGGGCACTGATCTCACCGTGACGGCGGGCACGTTGCGCCGCCGTCCAGCCGGCGTTCAGCCGGTCGGCGGAGGTGACGGCCAGCACGGCGATATCGCCATGCGCCTCGGCCATGCGACCGGCCGCCATCAGCACTTCCGGCACGATGCAGCCCTGATAGGCGAGCACGATGCGGGTGCGGGCGGACGGGGCGCGCAGCCAGTAGGCGCCGTCGATGACGCCCTGGCGGAAGGCTGGATCCTCGCGCCGCAGCGCGATCTGTTCCAGGGGCCGCGTCGTCAGGCGCAGATAGACCGAGCCGCCGGTCTCGTCGCGCAGCCAGGTGCGGGTGTCATGACCGCCATCGCCGTCGCGCTGCATATAGTCGAAGGACCAGTCCATGATGACCGACAATTCGTCGAGGAATGCCGGCTCGAAACTGGCAAGACCATCCTGGCTCATGCCGATGAGCTGCGAGCCGATCGACTGGTGCGCCCCGCCTTCCGGCGCAAGCGTCACGCCCGAGGGCGTGCCGACGATCATGAAGCGGGCATCCTGATAGCAGGCATAGTTCAGGGCATCGAGGCCACGGGCCACGAAGGGATCGTAGACCGTGCCGATCGGCAGCAACCGCTCGCCGAACAGCGAATGCGACAGGCCGGCCGCGCCCAGCAGCAGGAACAGGTTCATTTCGGCAATGCCCAGCTCGATATGCTGGCCGGCCGGGCCGAACTCCCATTTTTGTACCGAGGGCACCCGCTCGTCGCGGAAGGTATCCGCCTGCTTGTCGCGGGCGAAAAGGCCGCGACGATTGACCCAAGGACCGAGATTGGTCGAGACCGTGACGTCAGGCGCGGTGGTAACGATACGCTGCGACAGCGCATCGTCGCGTTGCGCCAATGCATCGAGGATCTTGCCGAAGCCGGCTTGAGTCGACAATTCACGGTCGTCGAGGAAAACCGGGCCGGAGCCGGGCAGGGTAGGCGATGTGAAGCGGCGCGGTCCCTCGGCAAAGAAGGGTACCGACTTCAGGAATTCGCGCGCTGGCTGGGGCGAGGGGATGGCGCCGAATTTTTCCCATTCCTCGCCCGGCTTGACGCCGATGCGGGTCTGGAAGGTCTCCATCTGCGCCTTGGTCATCAGGCCGGCATGGTTGTCCTTGTGGCCGGCCAGCGGCGTGCCCCAGCCCTTGATGGTATAGGCGAGGAAGACGGTCGGACGGTCGTGATCGATGCTCTCGAAGGTGCGGATCAGCGTTTCCAGGCAATGGCCGCCGAGATTGTTCATCAGATCCGAAAGCTGTTCGTCGCTGCGCGATGCAAGCAGGTCGGCGACGCCGGCTTCGCCGCCGATCTCGTCGCTCAGGCGCTTGCGCCAGGCGGCGCCGCCCTGGAAGGTGAGAGCGGAATAGAGCTGGTTGGGGCAGCGGTCGATCCAGCCGCGCAGGGCCTCGCCACCGGGCTCCCTGAAGGCGGCTTCCTGCAGCGCGCCGTATTTCAGCACCTTCACATCCCAGCCAAAGGCGGTGAAGATGCCCTCGATACGCTGCCACAGGCCTTCGCGAATGACGCCGTCGAGGCTCTGGCGGTTATAGTCGATCACCCACCACGTATTGCGCAGGTCGTGTTTCCAGCCCTCCTGCAGGCATTCGTAGATATTGCCCTCGTCGAGTTCGGCATCGCCGACCAGCGCAATCATGCGCCCGTTCGGCGTCGTCGTCGACCACTGTTTGGCGGCAATGTAATCCTGCACGATGGAGGCGAAGGCGGTGATCGCCACGCCGAGGCCGACCGAACCGGTGGAGAAATCGACGTCGTCGATATCCTTTGTGCGGCTCGGATAGGACTGCGCGCCACCGAAGCCGCGAAAATTCTCCAGTTTTTCGCGGGTCTGATTGCCCATCAGATACTGGATGCCGTGGAAGACCGGCGAGGCATGCGGCTTGACCGCGACGCGGTCTTGCGGCCGCAGCACATGGAAATACAAGGCCGTCATGATCGAGGCCAGCGATGCGGAGGACGCCTGGTGGCCCCCGACCTTCACTTCGCCCTTTTCGCGCAGATGGTTGGCATTGTGGATCATCCAGCAGGCATGCCACAGAACCTGCTTTTCCAGATCCTTCAGGCATGCCAGCCGAGCTGGCGTCAAGGCCGGCGCAATCATCGTGGTCTCACTCCCTGTCTTCCCTACAAGGGGAAATGCTACACCTGAATTCCGGAAAAAAATGATCGCAATTGACCGCCCGGCGCAAAATTGCGAAAGCTTCTTTCGGAAAATACGTCTCATCCGGTCAATCATGCCTACTCCCAAGACTTCTCTCGATCTCGCGTCCATTCGCATCCTCGATCTGCTTCAGCACAATGCCGAAATGAGCGTTTCGGAACTGGCCGAGGCAACGGGGCTTTCGGCCTCGCCCTGCTGGCGACGGGTCAACGACCTCAAGGAGAGCGGCGTCATCAAGGGGTCGGTGGCGCTGGTAGACGCGCAGGCGCTGGGGTTGGCGGTCAATGTCTTCGTTCAGGTCTCGCTGAAGCAGCAGGACCGGGAATCGCTCGACGTCTTCAACGCCGCGATCCGCACAAAGCCTGAAATCGTCGAATGCTACCTGATGACGGGGGAGGCGGACTACATGCTCCGGGTCGTGGTCGAGGATCTGATGAAATTCCAGGCGCTGGTGGTCGATTTCCTCACCCGCATCCCCGGCGTTGCCAATATCCGCTCCAGCTTCGCGCTCAGCCAGATCAAATATACGACAGCGCTGCCGACCGATCACCTGAAATCAGGCCGTAGCGGCGGATAGTCATGTCCTTTTTGCCTTACGTCAAAGAGCGCCAAGGCAAGCGGGCGTAAAGCAAAGTCAGTCCTTAACCGATGGAGACTGACATGCTTATTCGCGCAACCGGTTATCTGCTGGCCGCCGGCTTTTCGGCCCTGATGGCTTTTCCCGCGCTTTCTGCCGAAATCGAAGTGCATATGGTCAACAAGGGTGCCGCCGGCGCAATGGTGTTCGAACCCACCTATATCAAGGCAAATCCAGGCGACACCATCGTCTTCAAGCCAATCGACAAAGGCCACAATGTTGAATCCATCAAGGACATGCTTCCCGAAGGCGTCGAACCGTTCAAGAGCAAGATGAACGACATTTTCACGCTGCCGGTTTCCAAGGAAGGCGCCTATCTCGTCAAGTGCACGCCGCATTACGCTATGGGCATGGTGGCGCTGATCGTCGTCGGCGACCATCCCGCAAATCTCGATGCGATCGTTTCAGCCAAGAAACCGAAGGCCGTGCAAGACCGCCTGGACAAAGCCATCGCCGCCGCGAAATAAACGTTGCCAGGCAGGTCGGGGAGGCGATCAAAAAAGCGCCTCCCATCCGCCGGCGCCATCAAGCCCGCAAACGCATCGACTTGCCAGCCTCATCATTGCATCTGAGGATGGAATCTGCCCACTCGGACAATAAAAATCACATAATCCAGATTATGGATCAAGAATCAGCTCTCTAAAGAGTGCGACAGCGACTCTAGCTTGTTCGGAGATGACTCAGCGCAAAGTGGATGTGCTCCCGATTGAATTTGGCCGCGTCAAGCCGCGCGGTCCTGTAGGATCATGTCGGCGCCCTTTTCTCCGATCGCCATGCTGATCGCGTTCAGATTGCCGCTGGGGATCTGCGGGATGATGGAGCTGTCGACGACACGAAGCCCTTCGACGCCGTGGACGCGCAGCCGAGGATCGACGACGGCCATGGGATCGACGCCCATCTTGCAGGTGCCGCAGGCGTGGTAGACATGGCTTGCGACCTTGCGGGTATAGGCTTCCCATTCCGCATCGGTCTGCACCGAAGTCCCCGGCGAAAACTCCGAGACCAGATAGGGCGCGAATGCCTTTGTGGCCAATGCCTTGCGGGCGATCTTCGTGCCGGCGATCAGCGTTTCCACATCGTAAGGGTCGCCGAGAAGGTTCATCTGGATAAGCGGCTGCACATCGGGATCGGGCGAACGCAACTCCATGTAGCCGCGACTGCGGGTGCGGTTGACGTTCGGCTGCAGCGTCACCGCCGGCCGGTCGAGCATCTTGATGCCTTCGGGCGTAATCTCATAGGCGAAGGCGCCGAAATGGAACTGGATATCGGGATAGTCGAGATCCGGATTGGAGCGCACGAACGCTACCGCCGACTGGACATAGCTCGCTGGGCCGCCAAGGGTGAATGCGAACCGCAAGCCGTGCTTGATCTTACCGATCAGGTTGTCGTCCATGTTTGTCGTGCGCTGGTTGACCAGCGCCTTGACGTTGGACACCGGGTGATCGTGAAGATTGCGGCCGACACCAGGGCTTTCATGCAGGACCGGGATCGACAATGATTGCAGGTGAGCGCCCGGACCGATCCCCGAAAGCATCAACAGCTTGGCGGAATTAAAGGTGCTGGCGCTGAGGATGACTTCACGGGAGGCTTTCTCCGTCTTGACGACCCCTTGATGCGCGAATTCGATGCCGACCGCCCTGCGCCCTTCGAATACCACCTTGCGCGCGGTGGCGCCGGTGAGGATCGTCAGGTTCTTGCGGTTTCGGATGGGGTGAAGATAGCCCTGAGCCGTGCTGGAGCGAAAACCCATATTATGCGTGCCATGGGCAATCGCCACGCCTTCCGAAGGATCGGCGTTGTAAGAGGGATTCTTTCGATAGCCGAGCTCCGCCATGGCATCCACGAAGACATGCGACATCTTCGGCACGCCCCTGAGTTCGCTGACGGTGACATGGCCGTTGCGGCCATAATCATCGGAAATGCCGTCGCGATTGCGTTCCAGCTTGCGGAAATAGCCATGCATCGTCTCGTAGTCCCAGCCGGTATTGCCGAGCTGGGCCCAATGGTCATAGTCGCCCCTGTTGCCACGGACATAGATGATGCCATTGATCGAACTGGAGCCGCCAAGAACCTTGCCGCGCGACAGGAGATCCACCTTGCCATGACGGCTCGGGTCGGGCTCAGCGGTGAACATCCAGTCCGCTTCGGGATTGCCGACGCAGGCGACGCAAAGCGAGGCCACCTTGTAGCGCAAGTGGTCGTCCGAACCGCCGGCCTCCAGCAAAAGCACGTTGATGGCCGGATCGGCGCTCAGCCTGTTTGCGACAATTGCTCCCGATGATCCCGAACCGACGACGATGTAATCCCACTGCATGGCAGACAATCACTCCCTCCCCCGACCTTCCTGAGACCGAGGCACCTCAAAATACGTCCGGACAAATTTCTATGCCGCGCGATTTCGAATGTCTATCCCTTTGTTGCCGGGAGATTGGCGACCGGCCGAGTAGGTCCACTCAAGAATTTGCACGAGCTGCCTTGACATACCAATCGCTCTGGTCATTATTTGTCCGGACAAATTATCAGAAAATCAGGGGTTCCGTATGCGCATTTCCAAAAAGTTTACGACCGTTCTCTTGGCCTCGGCGTGTCTGTCGCTTGTCGGCAATGTGCAAGCCAATGCCCAGCAGCTGCTCGTTCTGGCGGAGGATGTTGTCGCCGGTTTCGATTATGACGGCCCGTCCGCTGCCATCCCGTCCAGCCAGCAGGGCATGGTGACGCTGCTAGAGCCGCTGGTTCGCTATGCGCCGGGCGCGGTCAACGAATCCGGCGTCCAGATGCCTGACTTCTCGAAGTTCGAAGGCGCCTTGGCCGAAAGCTGGACCTATGATGCGGCGACGCTGACCTGGACGCTGAAGCTGCGTCAGGGCGTCAAGGGCTGCAATGGCGCGACCTTCAATGCAGATGACGTCGTCTATACCTTTGCCCGCGCCAAGAGCGTGAGTGGTGCGGCGCCGATCGGATGGTTCTTGTCCAACGTTGCTTCGATCGCCGGCTTCACGCCCGCCGTTTTCGGCAAAGATCCCAAGGCAAAGGAGCTCGGGGATGAGGTCAAGAAGATCGACGACTACACCGTGCAGATCAAGCAATCCGAGCCGAATGCGCTCTTTCTGCCCGTCCTGTCGATCTTCGGCCTGCTGATCTTCGACAAGGAGACCATGGAGGCCCACGCCACCACCGCCGATCCCTGGTCGCATAACTATGTAAACAACGAAAACGCGCCCGGCTTCGGCGCTTACTGCCTGGATAGCTGGAAGAAGAACCAGGAAGTTTCCTACAAGGCCAATCCGGATTATTACGGCGGCGCGCCGAAGATCGAGCGCGTCAGCGTGCGGCGCGTGCCGCAATCGTCCAACCGGCTTGTCGTGCTGCGCACCGGCCAGGCACAACTGGTCACCGGCCTCACGCCAAAAGAATATGACAGCCTGCGTTCGGTCGCAAACCTCAAGGTGGGCGGCGTCATCGGCAATGAGAACATGTTCGTTCACATGAACTTCAAGTCGAAGCCGTTCGACAATCCCAAGGTTCGCGAAGCGATCGCCCATGCGATCCCCTACGACCAGATCATCAAGACCGGCTATTTCGGCCAGGCCAGCAAGTGGGATGGTGTCGTCCCGAGCGGCTATCCGGGCTATGTCACGGCCAAAACGCCTTACAAATATGATCCGGATTTGGCCAAGAAGCTGCTGGCCGAGGCCGACTATCCCGACGGGAAGGGCCTTGAGGCGCTCGCAGACTCCTTCCAGCTCTCCTATGTGGCCGAAAAGGAATCTACGCTCGGCCCGATCGTGAACATCATTCAGTCGTCGCTGCGCAATATCGGCGTTCCCGCCTCGCTGAACCCGATCCCGCAGACGCAGTATGGCGACCGACAGCTCGTCAAGCGCGACCTGCCCTTCGCCATCAACGATCAGGAAAAACCCGTCGGCGTCGATGCCGGCTATGCCGTCCAGCTGTTCTTCGTCTCCGCTGACAAGGGCGGCCTCAACAACATGGTCAACTATTCGAACACCAAGGTGGACGATCTCTGGGCAAAGGCGCGCATCGAGCCCGATGCCGCCAAGCGTACGGACATTCTCGGCCAGATCCAGGAGCAGATCTATGACGATCTCGCATGGCTGCCGCTGGTCGAATACAAGACCCAGTGGGCGTTTTCGAACAAGCTGAAGGGTATGCGCTGGTATCCGGACAACTCGATCCGTTATTCCGACCTGAGCTACGAATAATCGCGTCAAGGGGCGCTCGATCTTTTGAGCGCCCCTTTTTCATGCAATCCAGATTGCGGTTTGCGCGAGGGCGGTCAGCGCCCCGGCGCCGCAAACCATTTCCAGGAGCAATCATGGTCGATACGCTGCAGGTTCCATCGGACCGGATTCACGCCGGCAAAAACGTTCTCGTGACCGGCGGGGCAAGCGGCATCGGCCTCGGCATCGTCAAGCGGATGCTGGCGGAAGGCGCCAATGTCGCCTCGCTCGACCTCAAGCCGACCGTTGCTGCGGACACGACCAATCTCCTATCCATCGTCGCAAGCGCCACCGATGAAGCCGATGTCGAAAAGGCGGTCGCCGAGGTGGTCACGACATTCGGCGGGCTCGACGTCATGGTTTGCAATGCCGGCGTCATCGCCATCGCACCGGTGACGGACATGGAGTTTTCCGAATGGAAACGGGTGACGGAGGTCAATCTCCATAGCGTCTTCCTCGGTTCGCGCGCGGCCGCTCGCCAGATGGTCTCACAAGGGCGCGGCGGCGTGATCATCAATGCCTCCTCCGGCGCCGGCCGGCGCGGCGTGCCGAACCTCTCGGCCTATTGCGCCTCGAAAGCCGCCATCATCATGCTGACGCAGTCGCTGGCCGTCGAACTCGCGCCACACAAGATCCGCTGCAATTGCTATGTTCCCGGCCATATCGAAACGCCCTTCTGGAACGACATCGCCACTGGCTTTTCAAAGGTCACCGGCCAGACGCCGGCAGAGGTGATCGAGGGGTTCAAGGCCAGCGTCCCCTGGGGACGCTTCGGTACGCCCGACGATGTCGCGCGCACCGTCTCCTGGCTGGCAAGCGACAATGCCGAATATGTCAGCGGCCAGGCGATTGCCATGAACGGTGCCGAATTCCCGTTTTAGAGCATTTTCAGCCGAAGCAGTGTCGCTTCGGCCTCGGACAATGCTGCAAAAACACAAGGTTAGAACGAAACAAACACGCCCTTTTTAGACAAATCATCGTGGGTCGCATGGCCCGCGCTCCCTTTCGAATACAGGAAATATCCGATGTCGATCTTCGCTCCCCCGCTCGACGAGATGCGGTTCATCCTTGAATCCGTTCTCGACCTGGACACGGCCCTGGCCGAGCTGGACGGATGTGAGGACGTCAATGTCGAGCTCGCCACCGCCGTTCTGGAAGAGGCGGGCAAACTCTGCAGCGAAGTGATCGCCCCTATCAACCTGAATGGCGACAAGCAGGGCGCCAGCCTCGTCGATGGCGTCGTCCACACGCCCAAAGGCTATGCCGATGCGTACCGTGCCTTTGCCGCCGGCAACTGGACGGGGCTGTCGAGCGATCCCGCCTATGGTGGCCAGGGCTTGCCACGCGTGCTTCAGATCGCCATGGACGAAATGGTCAGCTCCGCCAGCATTTCCTTCAGCCTTTTTCCGGGCCTGTCACGGGGCGCGATGGAGGCGATCCATGCCCATGCCGACGAGAGCTTGAAATCGACCTATCTGCCGAAGCTCGCGAGCGGCGAATGGACCGGCGTCATGGCGCTGACCGAATCCGGCGCAGGCACCGATCTCGGCCTCTTGAAAACCCGCGCCGAACCGATCGGTGACGGCAGCTATAGCATTTCCGGCACCAAGATCTTCATTTCGTCAGGCGATCACGATTTTGGCGGCAATATCATCCATCTCGTGCTTGCACGCCTGCCCGACGCTCCCCACGGCGTCAAGGGCATCAGCCTGTTTCTGGTGCCGAAATTCCTGGTCGAAGCCGACGGCTCGCTCGGCGCCCGCAACGGCGTCAACATCGGCGCGCTCGAACATAAAATGGGCATTCATGCGCAACCCACTTGCGTCGTCAATTATGACGGCGCAACGGGCTATCTCGTCGGCGAAGCCGGACGCGGCCTCAACGCCATGTTCACGATGATGAATGCGGAACGGCTTTTCGTCGGCGTTCAGGGCCTCGGCATTGCCGAAGCCGCCTATCAGAAAGCCCGGGCCTACGCGATCGAGCGAAAACAGGGGCGCTCCCCCTTGAGCGCCGAGACACCGGCAGCGATCCTCTCCCATGCGGATGTGCGCCGCATGCTTCTGTCCATCCGGGCCTTTACCGGCGCCGGCCGCGCGTTTGCGCTGTGGACAGCTCTTGAGCTTGATCGCGCCACCCGGCACCCCGATGGCGGTATGCGGCAAAAAGCCGAAAATCGCGTCGCCCTGCTGACCCCGGTGATCAAGGCCGCCTTTACCGACCTCGGCTTCGAGGCGACCGTCACGGCCCAGCAAGTATTCGGCGGCCATGGCTATATTCAGGAATGGGGCATGGAACAACTGGTTCGCGATGCCCGCATCACGCAGATATACGAAGGTACGAACGGCGTGCAGGCCATGGATCTGGTCACGCGCAAACTGCCAGCCGATGGCGGTACGATCGTGCGTGCCTTTTTTTCGGATATTCGCCTCGATATCGAAAAGGACGGCACGGACCCGGCAATTGCCGGCCCCGTCGGCGATGTGCTCGGCCGGCTTGAAGCGACAACCGAACATCTTCTGTCGCTCGGCAACGACGTTTTGGCGACGGGTGCGGTCGCGACCGACTATCTCCGCCTTTTTGCGCTGACCTGCCTTGGCTGGATGTGGGTGCGGATGGAGGCCGCCAGTCGGGACCATGCCGCCCAGATCAAGATGGAACGCGTTCACGCCGGCGCCGCATTCTTCGTCCAGCGCATCCTGCCACAGGCTCTCGCGCTGGAAGCCTCGATCACAGCAGATGCCGCGACGGTGATCGGCATTCCCGACCACGCAATTTAGTCAGGAGGGCTATTGAAACGTCGTGCGCCCCTGCTCCCGTTTCAGATGCATCGTATAGGAAAAATCGTCGCCGCGGTGATAGTTGATCGACACCTGGATCGTGTCGCCCTTGCTATCGATGTAACGGCGCACCACGCGCACGGCCCATAGCCGGACCGAAACGCCAAGTGCATTGGCGGCCGCCCGAGGGATCGGTTCCGCCCGGATTTCCTGCTCGACATCGGCGATCTCGACACCGTAGCGCTGTTCGATCAGGGCATAGACGGCGCCATTGAGGTGGTGCAGATCGGGCTCGATATCGGCAAAACGATTGTTGACGAGGACGATCGAGAAGCAGATCGGCGTATTGTTTCTGGTGTCCTGACGCACGCCTTCGACAACCAGCCACGGCTTTTCCGCCGTGTCGCCAAGGTAGGCGGCGAAGTTGCGGCCCGGCACCGCCACCTGTGTCGAGTGGATGTGAAACCGCGTATCGCTGGCATATTGAAATAGCTGGCTCAGCGAATGCATGGAATGGACATAGGCCGCCGAACGTCTGGTGGCGATAACCTGGCTGCCCGACCCCTGCCGGCGCTGGACAAGCCCGTTCTCGGTCAGTTTGCGCAAGGCCTCACGCACCGTGTAGCGGCTGACGTCGAATTCGTCGCAAAGCTCGATTTCCGTCGGCAGGAGATCACCGATCTGATAATCGCCGCCTTCGATGCGCCGCTGCAATTCTTCGCTCAGCACCAGGTATCTCGGCTTGTCGTTGTCCTTGGCGCTCATCGTCCATTCCCCCGCTATGCTACGCGATTGCTGGCATCTTCAAGTTCGCCCTGAAAAGACGGCGCGGCAATGGCCGTCAGGCGGCGTGCCCGCTCCGCCGTCGAGGCGTAGCGCAGATCGGCGACACCGAATTCGGTAACGACCAAATCGACGTCCGACCGCGCAACCGTAACCGGGCAACCTTCGGCAATCTGAGAAACGATGCGGCTTACCGTACCGTTCCGGCCCGTTGCCGGCAGCGCCAGAATAGACAGGCCCGTTCCGGATGCCCGTGAGCCGCGGATGAAATCCACCATACCGCCATGCCCGCTGATCTGGCGTCCTCCCAGAAACTCCCCGTTCGCCTGACCGTGAAGATCTACTTCCAACACAGAATTGACGGAAATGAAACGCTCCATCGAAGAAAATGTCGTCTGCGCGTGTGTATAGCCGACAGGTTCGAAACGGATATCCTTGCGCGCGGCAATTTCGTCGTAAAAGCGACGATCGCCCAGTGCAACCCCGGTCGTCACGCCTTTCGAGAAAACATTCGCGTTCAAGGCGTCGAGAATGGGCGTCGAGATCATTCCGGCATGGAAGCTCAGGCCTTTCATGCCGGCATTGCCAAGCGCGGTGAGCACCGCCGACTGCACCTTGCCCAGTCCGAGTTGTATCGTGTCCCCCGGCGAAAGAAGCCCCGCAATCCGCTGCCCGATCATCGCGGTGGCCGCATCTATTTCGCCGGCGTCATAGGCGAACAGCTCGTGATCGTCCTCGACGAAGGCGGCGAAGCGGTCAACCGGCAGAACAGGACCATTGGCGACATCCGGCATCCGGGTATTGATGACGCCCACGACCCTTGCGCCTGCCGCTATCGGCGCAAGCACGAAATCGGCGCTGATACCCAAGCCGATCGTGCCGTCATTGCGCGGAGGCGGCACCTCCACATAGGCGATCTTCACACAGCCGGGCGTCGCGAGATGGCGCCATTGCGCACTGTAGTGCAACGGCAGAAGATCGAGCCGCCCCTTGGTTGCGCCGAGCCTCAGTCCCTTGGTAGCGAAGATCGACTCGACCGTGGTGCCCAAGCCGAATGCGGAAAAATCCTCGTCATTGACCCCGGGGATGAACGTGCCGGTCAATGTCTGCGCCTGCCACACATCCGGCTCCCGCCTGACGGCCTCCAAGATAGCGCGCGGTTCGCTTGCGCAGCCCGCGAGGAAGATGCGCCCCTGGCCTTCCGTCATCAGCGCAGCCGTTCGCGCCGACACAGTTTTTTTATGCGGCATGGCTTTTCTTTGCTCCCCGGCTCTTGCGATTCTAACGCAAGGGCATAAAATATGTCCGGACAAATTTAGCGTAATCTCGGGTAAGCGACAAGCATGAATACCGGCGGATGCCATGAAAATATTGGGAAAACCGTCAGTGAGCGCCTCGTGTCTCTTCTTGCACGCAGCATTGATGACGAAACGCGTCACAAGGCGGTCCTGCATCTGATCGATTGGATGGGATGCGCGCTTGCGGGGCGGAAGACGGAAGTCGGGGCGATTTTTCGCGACCAGGATCCGCTTCACGGCGAGCCCTCCCGTGCCAATATGGCTTTCGCGTTTGGCTCCCTTGGCAGCATACTTGAGATGGACGACGTCCATCGTAGCGCCCTGCTCCATCCCGGCCCGGTGGTGATACCCGCAGCACTTGCCGTGGCGTCCGCCGGCGAAAGCCGGCGCTTTCTCGATGCCGTCATCATGGGATACGAGGCGATGATCCGTCTCGGGCGCTCCGTTGGCGCAGGGCACTATGCTTTCTTCCACAATACCGGCTCGTGCGGCGGCGTCGGCTCCGCCGTGGCGGCCGCCCATGGTCTCGAGCTCGACGACGTCAGCCGCGTCTGGGCGCTCGGCAATGCGATGACGCTTGCCGGAGGTCTATGGCAATGCCGCAACGAGCCGGTGATGTCCAAGCCGCTGCATGTCGCCGAAGCCACGCGCCGCGGCGTTCAGGCCGCCATGCTTGCAAGCCGTGGACTGACGGGCCCGAAACGCATTTTCGAGGGACCGCAGGGCTTCTTCCCCGCCATGGCGCGCGACGGCGATGCCGAAGTGATATTTGCGGATCCGGACGCCGAATGGCTCATCGGCGAGACCAGCTTCAAACCCTGGCCCGCCTGCCGGCATAGCCATGCCGTGATAGACGCCGCACTCGCCTTGCGACCACGGGTGGCCGGCCGGGACATCCAGTCGATTGACGTCCGATCCTATGCCGATGCGATCTTGTTCTGCGATCGCCCGTCGCCGGTCACCGCGGGCGAAGCCAAATTCAGCCTGCAACACGCATGCGCCGTGGTTTTCGCGAAGGGTTTGCCAGAACTCGACGACTTCGACCCGGCGGTTCTTGGCCGCGCGGACTATGTCCGCCTGCGCGGCTTGACGACGGTTTCAGCGGGCGAACAATTCACGCAGGCCTATCCGGCGCATTTCGGCGCATCCGTCACCGTGACGCTTGCCGATGGCGCGCGTCTCGACGCCACCATCGCAGATGCGCTCGGCGATACCGAAAATCCGATGGACAAGACCGCGATCATCGACAAGTTTCACACGCTCGCCAGCTGGGCGGGACTGGGTCGCTCCACGCGTGACGGTCTTCTTGCGCAAGCCCATGGCCTGGCCGAAGGCGGATGCCCTGTCGGCCTGCGGACGCAGCTCCTATCCTATCTATGATCTTCACTTTTCACGATAACGGGAACGAACCATGACGCCGCCAAATTATTTCGATGCGATGAATTATGCCGAGATTCTCTCGGAATTCGGCCGCCCCGACGAATTCGTCGCGCGCGTCAAGGCTCTCAGCCTCGATGAACTGCGCAGCATGCAGAACCGGCGGTTCCTCAAGCTGATGACGTTTGCCTGGCAGGTGCCGTTCTACAAGCGGCTCTGGGGGGCGAAAGGCATCGAAGCCGGGGATATCCGCTCGATCGACGATATCGTCAAGCTGCCGAGCTACTCCAAATCCGACCTCATGGCCTCCGTCGAGGCCTATCCGCCGATCGGCGACTTCCATGGTCTCGATACCTATCCCAAGGACAAGCGCCCGCCCCTGATCTTCCAGACCACCAGCGGCACGACGGGCAAGCCGCAGCCGCTGCTTTATGGCCCGAAGAGCCGCGAGATCCAGAACCTGCTGCTCGCCCGCCTCTATGCATTTCAGGGCATGACCAACGAGGATGTGATCCATTCGGTTTACGGCCATGGTCCGGTCAATGGCGGCCACTATGTCCGTGAGACTATCCTCCACTGGATCGGCGCGCAGATGGTCTCGGGCGGTACGGGTGTCGAGACGCGGTCGATCAATCAGGTCATGCTAATGAAGGAATTCGGCACGACCGGCATCATCGGCTTCGGCGATTATATCAAGCGGCTTTCCGAGGTTGCACGCGAACTGGGACTGGAGCCGGGCAAGGATATTCCCGTGCGGTTCATCACCGGTCACATGGGCGCGGAAAGCCATGAAAGCATGTCGGCCGCCTGGGGCGGCGCCAAGGTCTATGATTGGTACGGCGTCGGCGATACCGGCGCGATTGCCGGCGAAGGCCCCGATCAGGCTGGCCTCTATGTCCAGGAAGACGCCCAGTTCCTCGAAATCCTCGATATCGAAACCGGTGCCCCGGTTCCTGACGGCGAGGCTGGAGACATGGTCTGCACCTGCCTTTATAAGGACGACGTCTTCCCGATCATCCGCTTCAACACCCATGACGTGTCGAAATTCCTCACCGACAGTTCGCCGCTCGACCTGAAATTCCGCCGTCTGGCCGGTTTCCTCGGCCGCAGCGACAATATGGTCAAGCTGCGCGGCATCAATATCTACCCGACCGGCATCGGCGCGATCCTGACAGAACAGCATCCGGAGCTGCTCAGCGAATATATCTGCGTCGTCGACCGGCTGGAGGGACGTGACGACATGACCGTCCATGTCGAGACCCGAGGAGCAATCGATGCCGACGTCAAACCCTATCAGAACCTGCTCAAGGCCCGTCTCGGCGTCGAGATGAATGTGGTCCTGTCCGCTCCCGGCGCACTTGCGGCCAAGACACAGATCGAAGTGCGGCAAAAGCCGATCCGCCTGATCGACAACCGCAAGGCCGCGTCATGAGTGCAGGCGCCGATTTTTCGGCCATCGTTGCGGATCTTCGCGACGGTGAGGCAAGCGCCGAGTCCCTGGTCGAAACATCGCTGCAGCGGATCGCGGCCGAGAACGACCGAAGCCGGATCTTCATCTCCGTCGATGCCGATAATGCCCGTGCGGCCGCACGGGCAAGCGATCGTCGCCGCGCGGCCGGGCAGGCGCTCGGTCCGCTCGATGGCGTGCCAATCGCCATCAAGGACAATATCGACGTCGCCGGTGTCGCGACCACCGATGGCACCGGTTTCTATCGCGACCGCGTGCCGGTCGAGGATGCCTTTGTCGTCGCGCGGCTGAAAGCGGCCGGCGCCGTCATCCTCGGCAAGCTCAACATGCATGAAGGCGCGCTTGGCGCCACCACCGACAATCCCTTCTGGGGACGCTGCGAGAACCCGCTGGCGGAAGGCCATACGCCGGGCGGTTCCTCCGGCGGGTCGGGTGCGGTCGTTGCCGCGGGCATCGTGCCGCTTGCCCTTGGCACCGATACGATGGGTTCCGTGCGCATTCCCGCCGCCTATTGCGGCGTCTGGGGGCTGAAGCCGACGCGCGGCCTGTTCAGCAGTCGGGGATTGTCGCATCTCTCCTGGACACTCGACACAATCGGGCCACTGGCCACCGGTCCCGATGGCCTTCGCTCCGCCATATCCGTCATGGCCGGGAACGACCCTTCGGATCTTCTCACATCCGACATACCCACCGATTGGCAGGAAGGCGCTGCAGCCTCGGCGGACACGATCACGCTCGGCGTGCCCGACTATGCGGCACTGGCGGAATGCGAGCCGGTGGTGTTCGAAAGCTTCTCCACTTTTCTCGACAGATTGCGTCTGGCCGGCATTTCCCTCAAGCCGATCGAAATTCCCGGCTGGAATCCCGGCAAGGCACGCCGGGCCGGCCTACTGCTCTCTGAAGCTGAAGGCGGGGCGCTCTTCGGCGCCGATCTCGATCGCGGCGGCAGCGGCTTTTCCGACGGTTTTCGCAAGCTGATCGATTACGGCCGGTCGGCGCGTGGCGAGCGGGTCGCTGATGCCTACCGCGAGATCGAGGCTCTGCGCTACGCGACACGGATTTCCTTACGCGCGGTCGATGCCATCCTGTTGCCGACAGCGCCACAACGGGCATTTTCGCATGCGACGCCTGCGCCTGCGAACCAGGCCGATTTCACCGCGATCGCGAATATCGCCGCCTGTCCGGCCGTGGCATTTCCGCTGCCGTCAAACGATGGCGGCCTGCCGGCCTCGGCGCAGGTCATAGGGCCGCCTTGGTCCGAGCATCGTTTGCTCGCCATCGCCGAGCATCTGTCAGTTTTGGGCAGCGCCTGACGCTGCTGCATGGAATGGAGTAACCCATGAAAATTCTAGTCCCGGTCAAGCGCGTGGTCGACTACAACGTGAAGATCCG